>JBKJUA010000412.1:0-7350 GCA_046590305.1 Bradyrhizobium sp. | reverse complement strand
AAGCCTTCAAAGGTGATCTGATCGGCGTAGCGCGCCGCCCGTTCGCGCTGCTCCGGCGTACGCACGGTCCAGGTCAGCAACGGCAGCCCGAAGATGTGGCGGGCGATCCACGGCGCCGGCGCCGGCAAATCGCTGATCCAGTACGAGACGAAATGCGGCCGGGTTCGGAGGACGTGGCGCAGATGCAGCATGCCATCGCGCTGTGCCGGCGTCAGCTTGTTCCAGTAACCGTCGTCGTAACTGCGCTGCGCAATGATGCCGCGCGGACGCTCCGGGATCGTTTCGCGCAACGCCAGCACCTGGTCGGGGTCGAACGACATCACCGCCGCCGGGCCCGAATAGCCTGCCAGCACCTGCGCCATCCGCGCCACCAGCTTGCGGTCGCAGTCAAAATGGCTCTTCACCTCGATCACCAGCGGCACGCGGCCGTCGACCAGCGTACAGAGATCGCCGAGCGTCATCATCCGCTCGGCTGTGCCCCTGAAATTGACCGCCTTGAGTTCGGCCGCGGTCTTGCCGAGCAGGGGGCCTGAGCCTTCGGTCAGACGGCCGAGTTCGTCGTCATGGTGCACCATGGCCTCGCCATCGGCGCTGAGCTGCAGATCGATCTCGATGGCGAAATTGCCCGCGATCGCCGCGGTAACCGCGCCCGGCATGTTTTCGATGATGCCGCGCGCGGCATCATGCAGCCCGCGATGGGCCACCGGCCGCGCCGTCAGCCAGTCAGGCGCGCGCACCCGAACTCTCCCTTACGAGACCTCGAATACGCCCTCGACTTCGACGGCTGCGTCGGAGGGAAGCGAGGCGACGCCGACGGTGGTGCGGGCATGGCGGCCCTTGTCGCCGAAGGCCGCGACCATCAGGTCGGAAGCGCCGTTCAGCACTTTCGGGCCGTCGAGAAAATCCGGCGCGGAATTGACGAAGCCGCCGAGCCGGACCACGCGGACCACCTTGTCGAGATCGCCGAGGGCGGCCTTGATCTGCGCCAGCAGGTTGATCGCGCAGCCCTTGGCCGCGGCGTTGCCCTGCTCGACGGTGACGCCGGCCCCCAGCTTGCCCTTGGCGATCAGCTTGCCTTCCGGATTGACGCAAACCTGCCCCGAGACGAACAGCAGGTTTCCGGTGCGGACGAAGCCGACGTAGTTTGCCACCGGGTTCGGCGGTTCATGCAACACCACGCCCTGCGCCACAAGTTTCTGCTCGACCGTACCCGCCATGATTCGTCCCCGTTTGAATTGACGTTTAAATTGTTCTGCACCCGGTCTCGACGCGGCCGGGCCGCTTTGTTTCGCGCATCGTGCCATCACATGCAAGCGAGCCGCCGGTTGGACGGGAACCTGCGGGAAAACACGGCAATTCCGCCGGCATTTCCCGCTTTTTTGTGAAGCGGCCCTAGTTGCGGCGCAATAGGGCGCTCAGTAATGTGTGATTCACGGCGCAAGGAAGACAATAGATGGCTCGCTGGTTCCCGATCTCGCCGCTTGATGTCAGCCCGCTTTTGCTGACAGCCGCCACTGCTGTTGTCATGACAGGTCTTGCGGTCGGCAGGGCGGAGGCCGCGGCAGGTGGGCCGTATCTGGCGCATCAGGCGCTCTATGAACTCAAGCTGGTGAAGTCGCGCGGCTCGAACTCGATCAACAGCGCGCGCGGGCGGATCCTCTACAATTTTTCCGGCAGCGCCTGCGAGGGCTACACCTCGGAATTCCGCCAGGTCTCGGAGCTGGACAGCGGCGAGGGCAAGCGGACGCTGAGCGACCTGCGCTCGACCTCCTGGGAGGACGGCGACGGCAAGAGCTATCGTTTCAAGATTTCGACCCGGATGAACGACGCCGACTCCAGCCCGGTCGACGGCATGGCGGAACGCAGCGGCAACCAGATCACGGTCAAACTGAAACAGCCGGAAGCCAAGACCTTTACGCTCGACGGCACCACGGTATTTCCGACCGAGCAGATCACGCGCATCATCTCTGCTGCCCGTGAGGGCAAGTCCGTGCTGGAGCTGATGGTCTATGACGGATCGGACAATGGCGAGAAAGTCTACAATACGTTGTCGGTGATCGGCCAACCGATCCCGGGCGACCGCAGTATCGAGACGCCCGATCCGTCGACCGCCAGCGACACCATGAAATCGCTGACGCGGTGGCCGGTCACGGTGAGCTATTACGATCGTGACGCCAAGGCCAGGGATGGCGAGCAGACCCCGGTCTACGCCATGTCGTTCGAACTGTTCGAGAACGGCGTCTCGCGGGCGCTGGTGCTGGACTACAATGATTTCGTCATCTCCGGCGCGCTCGGCAAGTTTGACGTCAAGGATTCCAAGCCGTGCAAGTGAGCGGAAGCGGCTGCTCGCCGGAATATAGCAGGTCGTCATCCCCGCGTAGGCGGGGATCCAGTACGCCGCGGCCTCTCGATTCTATCGCTACCGTCTCTGGAATACTGGATCGCCCGCCTTCGCGGGCGACGACAACTGAGGGTATTGCGAACCATCAGCCCAGCGACTGGCCGCCATCGACCGTCAGGGTCTGTCCCGTAATCCACGACGCCTGGTCGCTGCAGAGAAACAGCGCGGCGTTCGCGACCTCTTCCGGCTTGCCCATGCGGCCCCATGGGATGGACTCGAAGACCGCATTGTAGAGCTGCGGATTCGTCGTCTTATTGGTCTCCCACAGGCCGCCCGGAAACTCGATCGAGCCCGGCGCAATCGCGTTCACCCGAATTTTCTTCGGCGCCAGCATCAGGCCCTGCGACAGGGTGTAGTTGATGACGGCGGCCTTGACCGCCGCGTAGGAGGCGGACCTCGCGCTGGCGCCAAGCCCTGAGATCGACGAGATGTTGACGATCGCGCCGCCACCGCTGCGCTCGATATGCGGGATCGCCGCATTCGATGCGCGGACCGTTGCCATCACATCGATATCGAGCCCCTTGCGCCAGCCAGCCTCGGTGTCGCCGCCGCCGAAGCCGGAAGCGTTGTTGATGAGGATATCGATGCCGTCGAGCGAAGCCGCCGCGTCGGCGATATAGGCCGCGATGGCTTCCTTGTCCGCGAGATCGCACGGGAGGGCATGGACCTTGGCACCAAGCGCCCTGATTTCGCCGGCCGTCGCATCGAGTCCGGCCTGACCTCGTGCGCAGATCGACACGGAGGCCCCGGCGCCTGCGAAGGCCAGCGCAATCGACCTGCCGATGCCTTTGCTGCCGCCGGCGACCACCACGCGCTTGCCCCTGAAACTGATCTGCATCGATTTTCTCGCTCTGCTGCCATGAATCGCGTCGTTCGATATAGCACAGGCGGCGATGAATCTTCGTAGCATGGAAGGAGCCAGCGGATCGCGTGTATGCGCGCCCGATGGCGTAATCCGGGTTGCTTTCATCCCCTGCGTTGTCCCGGATTGCGCCATAGTTCGGCGCTTGGCGCCGAACTACAGCTGCATCCGGGTTAAGGTTATCTCTATTGCACCATCACCTTCGCTGTGCCGCCCATGCCAATGGCATTGGCCGCGGCGTGCGACAGGTCGATGCATCGGCCTCGGACGAAGGGGCCACGGTCCGTGATGCGAACAGCCACGCTTCGGCCATTTGCCTGGTTGGTAACGGTAACGTGGGAGCCAAAACCCTTGGTCTTGTGCGCAGCGGTCAAGGCGTGGGTATTGAACCGCTCTCCAGAGGCCGTGCGCTTGCCGTGATAACCGTCACCGACGCCATACTGCGAGGCGGTGCATACTTCGGCATGAACGATCGAAGACGCGCAGCAAAGCGCTGCGGCAATAAGGGTAGTTCTCAGCATTAAGTGTCCTTGATTTTCGTCGACGCATAAAGCGTCAATCGGCGTTTTGCTCAATGAGCAAGGCCACGGCGCGCGCAACAGACATTGATGTCGGGTGCGATCTGGACGGACGACATCGATGTCGGTCACGTCGGATGTGGCGGTAGTGACGGGCAATGTTGGCCATTCATGGGCGACAATGCCGCGACGATCGGGCGAGCACGTTTGGAACCGCGCCAGCGGAGCTTGACAATGCAGATTTGACGGAGCAGGGCGCGAACGATAATCCCGTCAGAACCCTACGGCTCCTCTTCCGTCTTCTCCGGCCCGTCATAGGCAATGCCCCGGATCACCGCGGCATCGCCGAACTTCTTGCGCAGGCCGTCGATGGCGCGTTCGGCATGGGCGGAGCGGCGGTCCAGCATGTCGGTGTCGTCGGCCAGCGATCCCGCGCGCAGCGCGCTGACGCCGGCGCCCATCAGGCGGAACGCGGTGCCGTCGATTTCCTTCGCCAGCATTTCGCGGGTAACGGCGAAGATCTTCGCCGCCAGCTGGGTCGGCGCATGGATCGACTGCGAGCGGGTGCGCTGCCGGAAATCGGCGGTCTTCAGCTTTAAGGTAATGGTCAAACCTGAAAGGTCGCCGCTCTTCAGCCGCGAGGATACTTTCTCGCACAACCGCCACAGCGTCTTTTCCAGCGTGGCAAAGTCGCGGATGTCATTCTCGAAAGTGGTCTCGTTGGAGATGGTCTTGGCGCCGCGTTCGGGCTCCACGCTGCGGTCGTCGATGCCGCGCGCCAGCCGCCACAGCCTGCGGCCCTCGGCGCCGAACTGCTTCATCAGATCGATCTCGTCCGCGCGCTGCAGGTCGGCGATGGTGCGAAAGCCGCGCTGCAGCAGTCTTTCCTGGGTTGCCGGTCCGACGCCGTAGATGAATCCGACCGGTCGGTCCGCCATCATGACGCGCGCCTGTTCCTGATCGAGCGTGGCGAAGCCGCGGGGCTTGTCCAGGTCGGAGGCGATCTTGGCGAGAAACTTGTTGCAGGACAGGCCGACCGAAACGGTGATTCCGATGTCGCGCTCGACCTCGCGGGCAAAGCGCGCGAGCACCTTGGCCGGAATCATGCCGTGGACACGCTGGGTGCCGGCTAGATCCAGAAACGCCTCGTCGATCGACAGCGGTTCGACCAAAGGGGTCAGCGCCTGCATGGCATGGCGCACCTCGCGGCCGACCCGGACATACTTCGTCATGTCGGGGCGAATCACGGCGGCATGCGGGCACAGCTCCAGCGCCTTGAACATCGGCATCGCCGAACGCACCCCGAAGGTGCGGGCGATGTAGCAGGCGGCGGACACCACACCGCGCTTGCCGCCGCCGATGATCACCGGGCGGTCGGCGATGTCAGGATTGTCGCGCTTCTCGACGGTGGCGTAGAACGCGTCGCAATCGATGTGGGCCAGCGTCAGCGCCGACAGCGCGGGGTGCCGAACCAGGCGAGGGGAGCCGCAGGCGCCGCATCGCCTGGCCGCGAAGTCGAGATCGCCGAGGCAGTCCCGGCAAAAGCAGGTCGGCCCGCTTACCGCTGGCGCGGTGGCGCTCACGGCACGTCGCGCTCCCATTGCGGGTCGTTGAGCGCCTGGTGCGCCGCAGCAATGTTGGTGGGATGGAGCTGCGAGACATCCGCGAATGCCTTCACAGTTGCGTCATCGCGCATGATGAAATCCAGCACGCTGGCGAGAAATCTGGGGTCGGCCGCGGCGGTGCGCAGGGTTTCCGGGCCGATTCCCGATTCGGCCAGGAACAGGCCCAGCCGCTCGGGCTCGCTGGCGATGAAGGACAGCGCCTGAACCGCAACGATTTCAGCTACTTCCCGGGCGTTGTGAACAGGCTTTTTCAACTGATGCGTTTGCCTTTCGCTAACTTATGGTCTCTATTTTGTAAGCATCATGCCCGAGTCTGCGGAACGTGTTCAAGCAGATGGAAACCACTTCGCATAAAGACGGCATGCGAGCTTAACGGGTTAGAGCGAATCTGGCGCTAGTTTGAATCAGATATCGACCCCCGGCGGCGGTGCCTGATGCACCGCAGCCGGACTGTTTCCTCATAGGAGATTGGGAGGGACGGGATGGCCAAAACCGTCCTGATCGTGGAGGACAACGAGCTCAATATGAAGCTCTTTCGCGATCTGTTGGAGGCGCACGGCTATCAGACCTCGGGCACGTCAAACGGCTTCGAGGCACTCGATCTCGTGCGCAAGCTTCGTCCCGATCTGATCCTGATGGATATTCAGTTGCCGCAGGTGTCCGGCCTCGAGGTCACGCGCTGGATCAAGGACGATCC
Organism: Bradyrhizobium sp.; assembly: GCA_046590305.1. Taxonomy (GTDB): domain Bacteria; phylum Pseudomonadota; class Alphaproteobacteria; order Rhizobiales; family Xanthobacteraceae; genus Bradyrhizobium. Next base: position 1,247 of record JBKJUA010000412.1, on the reverse strand, counting down.
GGAGCTGCGCGCGATTCCGGTGGTCGCGGTCACCGCGTTTGCGATGAAGGGTGACGAGGAACGCATCCGCGAGGGCGGCTGCGAGGCTTATTTGTCGAAACCGATTTCGGTCGGCAAGTTTATTGAGACCGTCCGGCGTTTTATCGGATAGGAGTAATTTTCGATGTCTGCGCGTATTCTGGTCGTCGACGACGTGCCCGCCAACGTCAAGCTGTTGGAAGCCCGTCTGTCGGCCGAGTATTTCGATGTCCTGACCGCCTCCAACGGCACCGAGGCACTTGAGGTTTGTGCGCGTGCCGAATGCGACATCATCCTGCTCGACGTCATGATGCCGGATATGGACGGTTTTGAAGTCTGCCGCCGGCTGAAATCCAATCCGGCGACGCATTTCATTCCGGTTGTCATGATCACCGCGCTCGACAGCCCGTCCGATCGCGTGCGCGGGCTGGAGGCCGGCGCCGACGATTTCCTGACCAAGCCGGTGTCCGATGTCGTGCTGATAGCCCGGGTGCGGTCGTTGACCCGGCTGAAGATGATGACCGATGAGCTGCGCATGCGCGCCATCACCTCGCTCGAAGTCGGCATGGAAGCTCCTGCGGTGGCCGACAAGGGCATCGGCGGGCGGATCCTGCTGGTCGACGACCGCCCGTCATCCTACGAGCGGCTGGCGCCGCTGCTTTCCGCCGAGCACACCGTCGACGTCGAGGCCAATCCGGCCGAAGCGCTGTTTCATGCCGCCGAAGGCAATTACGATCTGCTGATCGTCTCATTGAGCCTCGAAAATTACGACGGCTTGCGGCTGTGCAGCCAGGCGCGCTCGCTGGAGCGGACCCGCCAGGTGCCGATCCTGGCGATCTCCGACGCCGACAACAATGCGCGGCTGCTCCGCGGGCTCGAAATCGGCGTCAACGACTATCTGCTGCGCCCGGTCGACAAGAACGAATTGTTGGCGCGCGCGCGCACCCAGATCCGCAAGCGCCGCTATACCGACCATCTGCGCGACAACGTGCAGCACTCGATCGAAATGGCGATCACCGACGCGCTGACGGGCCTGCACAATCGCCGCTACATGGAAAGCCATCTGGCGACGCTCGCCGAGCAGGCCTCGAGCCGCGGCAAGCCGCTGGCGCTGATGATCCTCGACATCGATTTCTTCAAGTCGATCAACGACAATTACGGCCACGATGCCGGCGACGACGTGTTGCGCGAATTCGCGGTCAGAATCCGCAAGTCGATCCGCGGCATCG
>JBKJUA010000363.1:0-3275 GCA_046590305.1 Bradyrhizobium sp. | reverse complement strand
ACCGTGACGCTTTCGAGCTTCATGCCGAGTTCATCGGAGATCAGCTGGCCGCCGGTCAGGATCGCGATGTCTTCCAGCATCGCCTTGCGGCGATCGCCGAAGCCCGGCGCCTTGACGGCGGCGACCTTGAGGCCGCCGCGCAGGCGATTGACCACCAGGGTGGCCAGCGCCTCGCCTTCGACGTCCTCGGCGATGATCAGGAGCGGGCGGCCCGACTGCACCACGGCTTCCAGCACCGGCAGCATCGACTGCAGGCCGGACAGCTTCTTCTCGTGCAGCAGCACGTAGACGTCTTCGAGCTCGGCGGTCATTTTCTCGGCGTTGGTGACGAAATAGGGGCTGAGATAGCCGCGGTCGAATTTCATGCCCTCGACGATGTCGACTTCGGTATCGAGCGACTTGTTCTCTTCGACGGTGATGACGCCTTCATTGCCGACCTTCTGCATCGCCTGGGCGATCATCTTGCCGATCGCGGCATCGCCGTTGGACGAGATGGTGCCGACCTGGGCCACTTCGGACGACGAGGCGACCGGCTTGGCGCGCTTTTCGAGGTCCTTGACCACGGCATGCACGGCAATCTCGATGCCGCGCTTCAGGTCCATCGGGTTCATGCCGGCGGCGACCGATTTGGCGCCTTCCCGCACGATCGCCTGCGCCAGTACGGTCGCCGTGGTGGTGCCGTCGCCCGCGGTGTCGTTGGTCTTGGAGGCGACTTCGCGCAGCATCTGCGCGCCCATGTTTTCGAACTTGTCCTCGAGCTCGATTTCCTTGGCGACGGTGACGCCGTCCTTGGTGATGCGCGGTGCGCCGAAACTCTTCTCGATGACGACGTTGCGGCCCTTGGGGCCGAGCGTCACCTTGACCGCATTGGCGAGAATATCGACGCCGCGCAGCATGCGATCGCGCGCGTCTCCGGAAAACTTGACGTCCTTGGCAGCCATTTGAATTTACTCCTGGAATGATTGGGATGGTAGGTCGCTGCGCTCCCATGTCGTCATTGCCGGCTTGACCCGGCAATCCATCCCTTCGCGAGACTCTTTCGAAGAGTGATGGATGCCCGGGTCAAGCCCGGGCATGACAACCGGTATTTTGGGGTCTCAGGGTGCGTTAGCTCAGCACGCCCATGATGTCGCTCTCCTTCATGATCAGGAGTTCCTCGCCGTCGAGCTTGACCTCGGTGCCGGACCATTTGCCGAACAGCACGCGGTCGCCGACCTTGAGGTCGATCGGGATCAGCTTGCCGGCTTCGTCGCGGCCACCGGGGCCGACGGCGGTGATTTCGCCCTGCGAGGGCTTTTCCTTGGCGCTGTCGGGAATGATGATGCCGCCCTTTGTCTTTTCTTCGGCGTCGATGCGCTTGACCACGACACGGTCATGCAGTGGACGAAATTTGGATTTAGCCATGACGGTTCCTTTTGGAGACTCGGTTTTCAGGTCTGGTTCGCTATCGAAAGCGGCTCTGAAGACGGGGGCGCATGCGGCACTGCCAGGGGCAGGGCAGCTCGCACCCCTGGCAATCGTGGTCTTTGAGTGCCAATTGTGCGCCCGGGAATATGGCTTGGCGCCGATCCTGTCAAGCAAAGGGGTTAAGGCCTTGGTGAGGCTGATATAGGATGATCCGGAAACCATATCGGGGCTGCGGCGTAGTTAATGGGACGTTATTGCTCCGACAGGAGTTTTGCGCTTGGCTGCGGAACGGGTGCGGCCAGGAATTTTGTTCGGGGGATTACCATGGTCAGGTCATGTAGCGTGCGGACGGTCGCCAATCTGGGGATCGCCTCAGCGCTGACGATATTTCTGGGGGCGTGCGGCGGCGGCATGAGCCTGCCGTCATTCTCATCGGCGCCTTCGGCCCCTCCGGAGCCCGCGGTGGCGCCGGATATGCCCGCCAGCATTCGCGCCGACGAGATCGTCGGCCGCTGGGGCCTTGCTTCATACCAGAACCCCAATGATCGCGCGCGCACCGAAGCCGCCGCCCGCGCGCAGTGCAAGCAGCCTTACGTGATCACCGCCGGCACTTCCGGCGGCGTCGTCATGCATCTGGCCGACCAGGCCACCCCGCAGGAACTGCGCCTCAAGGGCAGCCCGAGCGGCAAGAATTATATCGGTCCGGCCGGACCGACCCCCGGCGAGCAGGATCGCGAGATCGTTTCGTTCGACGGCCGCGTGCTGGTCACCCGTTTTGTCGACAAGGATGCCGCGGTCCGCTACGGCAACATGGTCTACATCCGCTGCGCGCCGCGCGCTTGATTACAGAAGGTTGGGTGTCATTCCGGGATAGTCCGAAGGACCTCAGGTGCGCAATTGCGCACCGGGGAATCCCGAGATTCTCGGGTGCGCAATTGCGCACCGTAGTTCGATGCTGGGCATCGCCCCGGAATGACCAAACGAAAAACGCCGGCCCCGGGGCCGGCGTTTTTGTTTGGTGAATAGCGGGTTCAGTCGAACAGGGCGTCGATGTCGTTTTGCGACGCATGGCCGGCGTCGCCCTCCAGCTTCGGCCCGTTCAAGAGCTTGGCGTCGCCTTCGCGGTCGTCGACGATGGGGGGCGCGTGGGCCCGGATCGCGTCGACGCCACCCCAGATGTCCATCATGACGGTGATGTGGTTCTCGATGAACTTCATCGTGCTCATCACCTTGCTGATGCGCTGACCGGTCAGATCCTGGAAATTGCAGGCCTCGAAGATGGAAACCACGCGCTCGCTGATTTCCTCGCTCAAGATCTTCTGCTGGTCCGGCGAGCTCACCTTGCCCATTGCGCTGGCGGCCTGATCGATCGCCTCGGCGGCTTCCAGAATCTGCTGGGTCGCTTCCTCGGTGCCGCCGACCACGGCGCCGAGCTCGCCGGTCACCTTGGACATTTCATTGCCGTCGAAGCTCTTGCCGTGCAGGACGGCGATCTCGCGCTTGGTGCGGTTGATCGCGTCGTAGATCAGATCGAGTTCGACCTTGAGCTTTTCGCACTGCTCGATCTGGGCGCGATATGTCTCGAGCAGTGCCTGCGACTCGGCAATCTGCTGGGCGGCCGTATCGGCAGCCGCGCTCGCCACCGCGCCGTTGCCGGGCGCGGCCATCTGGGCGCGGATGGAACGAAGTTCGTTCATGATCTCGCGGTGCATCGGGCCGACCTCGCCGTCCGCCGCTGCCGGCATCGGCATGTCGCCGACAAAAGCTTGTTCGATACGAAAACGTCTGCGATTGACCGGCATTGGATTTTCCCTGACTGCACTCGTAACGTTTTAGGCAGATGCGATTTAACGTCAGGTTCACGCCGG
>JBKJUA010000330.1:0-3578 GCA_046590305.1 Bradyrhizobium sp. | reverse complement strand
GCGAGCGCGCGCGTCTCGTCGACCGTCTTCCACTTCGAAGCCGGCACCACCATGTCGTCCTTGCCGAACGAAATGCCGGCCTTGAACGCGTTGTAGAAGCCGAGCGCCATGATGCGGTCGCAGAAGATCACCGTCTCCTTCTGACCGCAGTGACGATAGACCTGATCGATCACGCCGGAGATTTCCTTCTTCGTCATCAGCTTGTTGACAACGTCGAACGGCATCTTCGGCGACTTCGGCAGCACCTGCCCGAGCATGGCGCGGCCGGCCGTGGTGTCGTACCAGCGGGTGACCGGCTTGCCGGCCTCGTCCATGCCCTGCCAGCGATACTTGATCTTGGTGTGGAGGTGGATGACCTTGGCGTGCAAGGCATGCTCGATCTCGGCCATTTCGCCGTAGAGCTTGCCTTCGCCGGGCAGGCCTTCACGCAACACCGACAGATAATACAGACCGAGCACGATATCCTGTGATGGCACGATGATCGGCTGACCATTGGCCGGATGCAGGATGTTGTTGGTCGACATCATTAGCACGCGCGCCTCGAGCTGCGCTTCCAGCGACAGCGGAACGTGCACGGCCATCTGGTCGCCGTCGAAGTCGGCGTTGAACGCGGCGCAAACCAGCGGATGCAGCTGGATCGCCTTGCCCTCGATCAGCACCGGCTCGAACGCCTGGATGCCCAGGCGATGCAGCGTCGGCGCGCGGTTCAAGAGCACGGGATGCTCGCGGATCACCTCGTCGAGAATATCCCAGACCTCGGGACGCTCTTTTTCGACCAGCTTCTTGGCCTGCTTGACCGTGGTGGAGAGACCCTTGGCGTCGAGCCGCGAATAGATGAACGGCTTGAACAGCTCGAGCGCCATCTTCTTCGGCAGGCCGCACTGGTGCAGCCGCAGTTCGGGACCGACCACGATTACCGAACGGCCGGAATAGTCGACGCGCTTGCCGAGCAGGTTCTGCCGGAAGCGGCCCTGCTTGCCCTTCAGCATGTCGGCCAGCGACTTCAGCGGACGCTTGTTGGCGCCGGTGATGACGCGGCCGCGGCGGCCGTTGTCGAACAATGCGTCGACCGCCTCCTGCAGCATGCGCTTTTCGTTGCGGATGATGATGTCGGGCGCGCGCAGCTCCATCAGCCGCTTCAGGCGGTTGTTGCGGTTGATGACGCGGCGGTAGAGGTCGTTGAGATCCGAGGTCGCAAAGCGGCCGCCATCGAGCGGCACCAGCGGACGCAGGTCCGGCGGAATCACCGGCACCACGGTCAGGATCATCCATTCCGGCTTGTTGCCGGAATAGCGGAAGGCCTCGACGATCTTCAGGCGCTTTGCGAGCTTCTTGTGCTTGATGTCGGATTCAGTTTCCTGCATCTCGACGCGCAAGCTGGCCTCGAGCTTTTCGAGCTCTAGCCCCTTCAGGAGTTCGCGGATCGCCTCGGCGCCGATCATGGCGGTGAAGCTGTCCTGGCCGTATTCGTCCTGCGCCTTCAGGTATTCGTCTTCCGACAGCAGCTGACGGTCCTTGAGCGCGGTGAGGCCCGGCTCCAGAACAACGTAATATTCGAAGTACAGGATCCGCTCGAGATCCTTCAGCGTCATGTCGAGCAAGAGGCCGATGCGGGAGGGCAGCGACTTCAGGAACCAGATGTGCGCGACCGGGGCGGCCAGTTCGATATGGCCCATGCGCTCGCGCCGAACCCGGCTCAGCGTTACTTCGACCGAGCACTTCTCGCAGATGATGCCCTTGTACTTCATTCGCTTATATTTGCCGCACAGGCACTCGTAGTCCTTGATCGGCCCGAAGATGCGGGCGCAGAACAGGCCGTCGCGCTCCGGCTTGAAGGTGCGGTAGTTGATGGTCTCCGGCTTCTTGATCTCGCCGTAGGACCACGACAGAATCTTCTCCGGAGACGCGATTGAAATCCGGATCTGGTCGAAGACCTGAGCCGGCGTCGTCGGGTTGAAGAGATTCATAATTTCTTGGTTCATGGTCTTCTCCTCGCGTGCCGATCGTCACCGGCAGCAAATTCGAAATTCTTTTTGACGCCACGCGTTTCGCCCAACGTCCGAGCGAAGCGCGGTGCCCGGCGCAAAGCGCCGGGCAAGTCGCTTCTTAGGTTACTCGGCCGCCTCGGATGTCGCGCCGCCCGCCTTGGAATTGTGCAGGTCGACGTTGAGGCCCAGCGAACGCATTTCCTTGACCAGCACGTTGAACGATTCCGGAATGCCGGCTTCGAACGTGTCGTCGCCACGCACGATCGCCTCGTACACCTTGGTACGGCCGGCGACGTCGTCCGACTTCACGGTCAGCATTTCCTGGAGCGTGTATGCAGCGCCGTAAGCTTCGAGCGCCCACACTTCCATTTCGCCAAAACGCTGTCCGCCGAACTGCGCTTTGCCACCCAGCGGCTGCTGGGTAACGAGCGAGTACGGCCCGATCGAACGCGCATGGATCTTGTCGTCGACCAGATGGTGCAGCTTGAGCATGTAGATATACCCCACCGTCACCTTGCGGTCGAACGTATCGCCGGTGCGGCCGTCGAAGACGGTCGACTGGCCCGACGCGTCGAGACCGGCAAGTTTCAGCATCTCCTCGATGTCGGCTTCCTTGGCCCCGTCGAACACCGGCGTCGCGATCGGCACGCCGTGGCTGAGATTGCGCCCGAGTTCCATCAACTCGCTGTCGTTCAGCGATTTGATGGTTTCGTCGTCACCGTAGATCTTCTTCAGGGTCTCCTTCAGCGGCTTCAGGTCCTGCTTGGCGCTGGCAAGGTAGGCATCGATGGTCTGACCGATACGTTTGCCGAGGCCGGCGCAGGCCCAGCCGAGATGGGTTTCCAGAATCTGACCGACGTTCATGCGGGAGGGCACGCCCAGCGGATTGAGCACGATATCGGCATGGGTGCCGTCCTCGAGGAACGGCATGTCCTCGATCGGAACGATCTTGGACACCACGCCCTTGTTGCCGTGACGGCCGGCCATCTTGTCGCCGGGCTGGATCTTGCGCTTCACCGCAACGAAGACCTTGACCATCTTCATCACGCCGGGCGGCAATTCGTCGCCACGCTGCAGCTTTTCGACCTTGTCGAGGAAGCGCTGTTCAAGGCCCTTCTTCGATTCGTCGTACTGCTTCCGCATCGCTTCGATTTCGGCCATCAGCTTGTCGTTGGGGGATGCGAACATCCACCACTGCGAGCGCGGATGCTCGTCGAGCACGGCGCGCGTGATCTTGGTATCCTTCTTGAATCCCTTCGGACCGGCAATGCCCTGGCGATTTTCCAGAAGCTCCGCCAGACGGCCGTAGACGTTACGGTCGAGAATAGCCTGTTCGTCGTCGCGGTCCTTGGCCAGACGCTCGATCTCTTCCCGTTCGATCGCCAGAGCGCGCTCGTCCTTGTCGACGCCGTGCCGGTTGAAGACGCGGACTTCGACGATGGTGCCCTGCACGCCCGGAGGCACGCGGAGCGAGGTATCGCGGACGTCGGAGGCCTTTTCGCCGAAGATGGCGCGCAGAAGCTTTTCTTCCGGCGTCATCGGGCTTTCGCCCTTCGGCGTGATCTTGCCGACCAGGATGTCGCCGGCGCG
>JBKJUA010000292.1:0-3608 GCA_046590305.1 Bradyrhizobium sp. | reverse complement strand
GAGGGCCCGCGGCTGTTGATCTTCCGGCCCGGCGAACGAATCACCGTCCGCGCCACACAGAATGCCCGGATGATGTTTCTCGGCGGCACGGCGCTGGAGGGACCGCGGCACATCTGGTGGAATTTCGTCTCCTCGAGCAAGGAGCGGATCGAGCAGGCGAAGGAAGACTGGAAAACCGGGCGTTTCACCAAGGTCCCCGACGAGACCGAATTCATTCCATTGCCGGAACGATAGCGAAAAGTGTCCCTTCCATCGCCTTTTTGCCCACGCGCACGCTTGGACAGAACGGCATAGCCATGCGAATATGGCATTACGTCTTGCGCGTATTCCAATCGCAAAACAGGTACCCACTTTTGCGGAATACGCGCGTCGGCAGGGCAAAAAGATTCAAAAGGAAATTGGCAATGAGCGTTCGAGCGGGCCGTGAATTTCTGGCGATCCCAGGCCCCACCGTTATTCCCGACGAAGTGTTGCGGGCGATGCATCGCCCGGCGATCGACATCTACTCCGGCGAGCTGCTGGGAATTACCGACAGCCTGATGCGCGACCTGCCGACACTGTTCGGCACCAAGGGCCACGCTTACGTCTACATCTCGAACGGTCACGGCGCCTGGGAAGGCGCGCTGACCAACGTGCTCTCGCGCGGCGACAAAATTCTCGTGCTGGAGAGCGGACGCTTCGCCGCCGGCTGGGGCGAATTCGCCTCACGACTGGGCGTCGAAGTCGAATCCCTCAAGGGCGACTGGCGGCGCGCGGTGCGTCCCGATGCCGTCGCGGCGCGGCTGAAGAAAGCCACGGCGGGCGAGATCAAGGCGATCCTGGTGACGCAAGTCGATACCGCATCGGGCGTCGGCAACGACATCGAGGCGATCGGCAAGGCGATCAAGGCGGCGGGCCATCCGGCATTGTTCATGGTCGATGCGGTGGCCTCACTGGGCTGCATGCCGTTCGAGATGGACGCATGGGGCATCGACGTCGCGATGTCCGGCTCGCAGAAGGGCCTGATGGCGCCGCCCGGCCTCGGCTTCGTCGCCGCCAACGACCGCGCCCGCGAAGTGCACAAGACCGCCGGCCTGCGCACGCCCTATTGGGACTGGACCGCGCGCGAAGGCAGCGAGCACTATCAGAAATATGCCGGCACAGCACCCGTGCACCTGTTGTTCGCGCTGCGCCAGGCCGTCGACATGCTGTACGAGGAAAAACTCGACAACGTGTTCCTGCGCCATCGCCTGCTCGCCGAGGCGGTGCGCCGCGCGGTCGCGGTGTGGGCCGAGGGCCAGGTGCTCGGCTTCAACGTCGCCGAGCCGAACGAACGCTCCAACACGGTGACGACCGTTGTCATGTCGAACGGCCACGATCCGGTGGCGTTGCAGCGCTACTGCAAGGAAAAATGCGGCGTGGTGCTCGGCGTCGGCATCGGCGAACTCTCCGGACAGGCGTTCCGGATCGCCCATATGGGCCACGTCAACGCCCCAATGATCCTGGGTACCCTCGGCGTCATCGAAGTCGGGTTGAAGGCGCTCGGTATTCCCCATGGCAAGGGCGGCACCGAAGCCGCGATTGAGTGGCTCGGCGAGAGCGTGGGGGCGTAACGTGTCTGCCCCGATCACCCCGCGCCGTCCGCATGCCTTCACCACCCACGGCATTGATGTCGTCGACGATTATGCCTGGCTGAAGGATGCCAAATGGCAGGAGGTGCTGCGCGACCCCTCGGTGCTGGACCCCGATATCCGCACCTACCTCGAAGCCGAGAACGACTACACCGAGAGCCTGCTCGGCCACACCGCCGGCTTGCAGAAGACGCTGGTTGCGGAAATGCGCGGGCGCATCAAGGAGGACGATTCCAGCGTACCCGCGCCGGACGGGCCCTATGCGTATCTGCGCAAATTCCGCGAGGGCGGCCAGCACGAGATGTTCGGCCGCATGCCGCGGGACGGCGGCGACGCCGCCATCATTCTCGACGGCGACAAGCTCGCAGCGGACCACAAATACTTCCGGTTCGGCGGGGCGCGGCATTCGCCGGACCATCAGCTTCAGGCCTGGAGCGCGGACATCAAGGGCTCGGAATATTTTTCAGTTCGCGTCCGCGACTGGAGCGATGGCGCCGACCGCGACGATCTGGTCGAGGAGACCGACGGCACGGTGGTGTGGAGCGCGGACAGCAAGGCCTTCTTCTACATCAAGCTCGACGACAACCACCGCCCGATGCAGGTCTGGCGCCATCGGCTCGGCACGCCGCAGGCCGACGACGTCCTGGTCTACGAAGAGCAGGACGCCGGCTGGTTCACCCATCTCCATGAAAGTTCCAGCGGCCGGTTCTGCGTCATCGCCGGCGGCGACCATGAAACCTCCGAGCAGCGGCTGATCGATCTGGCCGATCCGGATGCGGCGCCGCGTCTGGTCGCGGTGCGCGAGGAAGGCGTGCAATATTCGGTCGCCGACCGCGGCAATGAGCTGTTCATTCTCACCAATGCCGGCGGCGCCATCGACTTCAAGGTCGTCACCGCGCCACTCAATTCGCCGGAGCGCGCCAACTGGCGTGACCTGATCCCGTATCGCGAGGGCGTCTATATCATCGATGTCGAGATTTTTGCCGGCCACATGGTGCGACTGGAGCGCGCCAACGCGCTGCCCGCCATCATCATCCGCGATCTCGCCACATCGGAAGAGCATGCCATTGCGTTCGACGAAGCGGCCTATTCGCTGGATACCATGGGCAGCTATGAATTCGAGACGACGAATCTGCGCTTTTCCTATTCGTCGATGACGACGCCATCGGAAGTCTACGATTACGACATGGCCAGCCGCAGCCGCATCTTGCGCAAGCGCCAGCAGATCCCGTCCGGCCACAACCCGGCCGACTACGTCACCACCCGCATCATGGCGACCTCGCATGACGGCGCGCAGGTGCCGGTCTCGATCCTGCACGCCAAAAGCCTCAAGCGTGACGGCACCGCGCCGCTGTTGCTGTACGGCTACGGCTCCTACGGCATGGCGATGCCGGCGTCTTTTTCCGCCAACCGGCTGTCGCTGGTCGACCGCGGCTTTGTCTACGCCATCGCGCATATAAGGGGCGGAGCCGACAAGGGCTGGGGCTGGTACCTCGACGGCAAGCGCGAGAAGAAGACGAACTCGTTCGATGATTTTGCGGCTTCGGCGCGTGCGCTCATCGCAGCAAAATATACCGGAACAAAGCGCATCGTCGGCCATGGCGGCAGCGCCGGCGGCATGCTGATGGGAGCCGTCGCCAACCGCGCCGGCGAACTGTTCGCCGGCATCGTCGCCGAAGTGCCGTTCGTCGACGTGCTCAACACCATGCTCGACGACACATTGCCGCTGACGCCGCCGGAATGGCCGGAATGGGGCAATCCGATCGAGAGCGAGAAGGATTTTCGTACCATCCTGTCATACTCGCCCTACGACAACGTCGCGGCGAAGGATTACCCCAAGATCCTGGCGATGGGCGGGCTGACCGATCCGCGCGTGACCTATTGGGAGCCCGCCAAGTGGATCGCGCGGCTGCGCGCCACCATGGAATCAGGCGGCCCGGTCTTGCTGCGCACCAACATGGGCGCCGGCCATGGCGGCGCCTCCGGCCGTTTCGACCG
>JBKJUA010000259.1:0-7418 GCA_046590305.1 Bradyrhizobium sp. | reverse complement strand
ATGAAAACAGACAATCTTGCCGGCTCCGTACTCGTGGTCATGGACCCCGACTATGGAGAACGGCTCCGGCGGATGTGGCAGCCTGGAAGGCCAGCGTGGATTGCGATGAGTCCCATGAACGAGCCGACGGTTCGTACGTTGTGGACCTCTCATCCGGACACCGATCACCTGACCGGGATTACCGCGTTCAACGTCGATCCTGATGCGCTTCGGGAAACCAGCTTCCTGAACCAGCTGAGTACAATCGACCTGCATCATGGCTCCCACTCAAGCGGCCCCCCCTACACCGCTCTCGAGGTGATTGGAGCGCGACTAACAATCGATGTGCGGCAGACTCTGGGTGAACTGGGGTTCGATGAGTTCGTCGAACACCCCGATGGGTTCAGCGCTCGACGTAGCCCGTAGGGCGGGTCAGCGCAGCGCAAGGATGGGTGGAGCGAAAGCGATACCCATCATGTTCCCGCAGTGATGGGTTTCGCGAAGAGCTCAACCCATCCTACAAGCTTGCACGAAGGCCAGGAAACCTGCGAAAATACAGGCCAGTTCACAAATCACCCAGGAACCCCACGCACATGCAGTTCGATGACGTTATCCTCGGTCGCCGGAGTATCCGCGGCTACAAGCCCGATCCGGTACCGATGGCGCTGATCAAGGAAATCATCGGTCTGGCGATGCGCGCGCCGTCGTCGATGAACACCCAGCCGTGGAATTTCTACGTCATCACCGGCGAACCGCTGGACCGGATCCGCGCCGGCAACACCGAGCGGATGGTGGCGGGCATCCCCCAGTCGCGCGAGTTTCGCACCGGTCAGGCCTTTGCCGGTCCGCACCGCGACAGACAGGTCGGCGTCGCCAAGCAGTTGTTTTCCGCCATGGGGATCGCGCGCGACGACAAGGACAGGCGCCAGGACTGGGTATTGCGCGGCTTCCGTCAATTCGACGCGCCGGTATGCGTGATCGTGACCTATGACCGCGTGCTGGATGGCAGCGACGATACGCCGTTCGATTGCGGCGCCGTGGCGACCGCCCTGGTGAATGCCGCCTGGTCGCGCGGGCTCGGCGCCGTGATCAACAGCCAGGGCATCATGCAATCCCCCGTGGTGCGCCAGCACGCCGGCATCGCCGACGATCAGGTCATCATGAAGAGCATTGCGCTGGGCTGGCCGGATGAAAGTTTTCCGGCCAATGCGGTGGTGTCCGAACGAAAATCCGTCGAGGAAGCGACCGTGTTCGTCGGTTTCGGGAATTAGCGCGCAGCATGGGTGGAGCGAAAGCGATATCTATCCTGTTCGCACGATGACGGGTTTCGCGAAAAGCTCAACCCATCCTGCGAGTTCACTTGAACGCGCCGACCCGTCTCGCGATTCGCGGAGTCAGCCAAATCTTTCATAGCCCGCCGCACGGAATTTTCGCGCAGCACAACCCGCCGATGCACGAACGTCGGATGGCGGATTGCGCTTCGCTAATCCGCCCCGCGGCGCTATCCTCGCTCCCAACCGGTCCTCGCGGCCGGACGAATAGACAAGAGATCAGGGCAGGAACATGAAAAAGCTGACACGGCGAACATTCGTGGCGGGTTCGGCGGCGGTGCTGTGTGCCCCGTCCGTGAAGACCGAAGCGCAATCCGCGTGGCCCGCACGGCCAATTCGGATCATCGTGCCGTATCCGGCGGGCGGCCAGACCGACGGCATCGCGCGCGCGTTCGGCGACTATCTGGCGCGGCAGCTGGGAAAGACGGTCATCGTCGAGAACAAGGCCGGCGCAGGCGGCGTCATCGGCGTGACGGAAGCGAAACGCGCCGAAGCCGACGGCACCACCATCCTGTGCACGATTTCCTCGTCCCTGATCCAGAACCGTCTGACGGTGAAGGACCTGCCCTACGATCCCGAAAAGGACTTCATCTATCTGACCATGGTCAGCGGCGCCGGGGGTCCGGTGGTGGCGGCGAAGAAGACGGGCGCCACGAATCTTCGCGAGTTCATCGAATATGGCAAGAAAGTCGGCAGCCTGAACTGGGGATCGTACGGCGTGGGTTCGACGCCGCACGTCCTGATCGCGACGATGGCGAAGCAATACGGCATTGAATTCCAGGTCATCCAGTATCGCGGCGAGGCCCCGATGTGGAATGACATCGCGGGGCAGACGCTGGATGGCGCCGCGGGAAGCTATGCCGCCGCAGCCCCGGTCATTCAGGCGGGAACCGGAAACCTGATCGGCGTGGTCGGCAGCCGCCTGCCGCCCTATCCGGACACGCCGACCATGACCGAACAGGGCGCGGTCGGCGACTTCTACGACCTGCGCGCCTTCACCGTCTTTGCGGTACCCACCGGTACGCCGAAGGAGATCGTCGACCAGCTCGCGCCGCTGTTGATCAAGGCCGGATCCGACGCCAAGGTCCACCAGATGCTGAACAACTTTATTCTGAGCTCCCCGGCCGATCTTGCAACGACGGCGCGTATTTTCAAGCGCGACAGCGACGTGATGCTGCGCATTCTGCGCGATCTCGGCGTCAAGCCGGCGGAGTAGTCACCGAGCGGCCGGACAGCACGTATGGGCGCAGGATGGGTGGAGCGAAAGCGATACCCATCACGCTCGAACGTGTGATGGGTTTCGCGAAGTGCTCAACCCATCCTACGACCTGACCGGAATGTGATTGCGGGTTTTTTCCGACAGGGTCTAGAGTCCGCCGATCAATCGGAGGATTCCCCATGCGCCTGTTGCTCGCTTCGACGGCCATCGCCGTGTTGTTCGGTTTCTCGCCTGCGTCCGCCATGTGCGGCGGCGGCCAGCAGGCCGGTGCCGGCGGCATGTGCGGCGCTTCGGGCGGCGGCATGAAGCAAATGTCCGAATGGCCGGTTGCGCCGCAGGCTCAGCCGCAACAGCCACAGACCGGCATGGCCATGGGCGGCTGCCCGTGCTGCAAGAACATGGCGATGATGGGCGGCGGCATGAAGGCCGACGACCCGCACAAGGGCATGGATATGCCGAAGAACTGAGATCGATCCACCCTGCGGCCCTCTTACCCTCCCCTGGAGCCAGGGCAGGGTGAAGAGTGCCGTTTCAGCTCAATTACTTCTTCGGCAGTCTCGGCTTTTCGATCCCGGCGAGGTCGCACAGCGCATCGACCATCGCCGAAAAATCCCTGTCCCCGAAACCGCGGGCGCGGGCGGTGCTGAAGGCTTCGCGGGCGGCAGCCGCCATCGGCATCGGGACTTTTACCGCATTGGCGGCATCGATGATCAGCGTCAGGTCCTTGTGGGCGAGATCGATGGTGAAGCCCGGTTCGATGTCGCCGGCCAGCACCTTGACCGGCCATGCGATCTTGAGTTGGCCGTTGACCGCGGTGGTGCCATAGAGCACGTCGAGCGTTCGTTCGAGGTTGAGCCCGAAGCGCTGCGACAGCGCGAGCGCCTCGGCATTCATCTGGCAGGACGATACCGCCAGGAAGTTGTTGACGAGCTTCGTCCTGGTGCCGCTGCCGACCTCGCCGCAATGATAGATCGTGTTGCCCATCGCCTCGAGCAGCGGTTTGACGCGCTCGAAATCCTGCACCGAACCGCCCACCATGAACAGCGATTCGCCGCGGTCGGCGTGGCTGGCGAGCCGGCCGACCGGTGCATCGACGAAGGCGATGCCTTTGGCCGCGGCCGCCTTCGCCAGCCGATCGGTGGTGCCGGGGTCGATCGTGCTCATGTCGAGAATCAGCGAGCCGGGCTTCGCGCTGGCAATGATGCCATCGGTGCGGCTGACGACGTCGTCGACCACGGCGGAATTTGGCAGCATGGTGACGATGATGTCGGATTTTTGCGCTACTTCCGCGACCGTGGCGGCGCTGCCGGCCTGCAGCAGTTCGAGCTCGGCGACCGCCTCCGGATTGATGTCGTTGACCGTCAGCCGAAAACCCTTGCGGCAGAGATTGGACGCCATCGGCCGCCCCATCCGTCCCAATCCAATGAACCCAACCTTTTCCATGCGTCTCTCCGTTTTGTTCTTGAGGGCAGCGATCCTGCCCCGACATCGATGTCAGGCGACGTAACGGTTTTTTGCGGTGGTGTAAAATGTACTCCCCTCCCCCACGCGCTCTTGCGCGTGGCGGGGAGGGGTCGGGGGTGGGGGGTCTATCAACGCATACGACTGACAGCGAATTTGCTGAGACGCCCCCACCCCCGACCCCTCCCCACCACTCGCTTCGCTCGCGGGGGGAGGGGAGAAGACTAAAACTCGCTGTGCCCCTGCGGATCGACCAGCCGGTTGATGCGCTGGGCTGCGGCCAGCGCGAACCGCACGGTCATCAGCTTGCGGGTCGGCGCCGGCAGCCGGTGTTCGGGCGCCTCGCAATGCAGATGCGCGCCATAGGCGTCGGCCACGATCAGGCCGGTGTCCGCGGGGAAAATCTCGCAGGGCAGATCCCGGGTGAAGGCGAAGAACAGCCGGTCGCAATGCGCGCGGTAGTCCTGCCATTTCTGGTCGGCGCGCAAATCCTCCACCGAGGATTTGATCTCGACGATCCAGATCTCGCCGCGCTCGTTCAGCGCCACCAGATCGGCGCGCCGGCCGGACGGCAGCGGTAATTCGCTGATGCAGGAAAATCCCAGCGAGCGCAGCAGCCGCGCGGTGCCGCGCGCGATCGCCAGCGCCGTCTCCGACTGGCGACGGTCCGGCGGCGGCACGAGGCTGATCTGACGGGCGGGCGATTCCATGGCTGCAGCCTAGCCGATTTTGCGCCGGCCGCCATTAAACGGTTGTACCAACTCAGCCGCAATTTCGTACTGGCCCGGCCTTGTTTTGGACCTCAGCGGACCGCGAAGCCGGGGAACTTTGGTTCCAGGGGACGAAACACCGGAGGAGAATTATGAAGCCAGTTATCGCCATTGGCGCGCTCGCGTTCGCGCTGGCCACCCTGCCGCTTTCGGCCGCAGTGGCAAAACCCACCGTCGAGGTCGCGTTCGTGCTGGATACCACAGGCTCGATGGGCGGCCTGCTGGAAGGCGCCAAGCGCAAGATCTGGTCGATCGCGACCGCGATCGTGGACTCAAATCCCGACGCCGATATCCGGATGGGCCTCGTCGCCTATCGCGACATCGGCGACGATTACGTCACCAGGACGTTCGACCTCACCACCGACATCCAGGATCTCTACGCCAACCTGCTGGAGATGAAGGCGCGCGGCGGCGGCGACTGGCCCGAAAGCGTCAACGAAGCGCTCGATGTCGCCGTCAACAAGTTGCGCTGGACGCAATCCAGCGATACCAGGCGCATCGTGTTCCTGGTCGGCGACGCGCCGCCGCATATGGATTACGCGCAGGATACCAAATATCCTGTTACGCTGGCGGTGGCGAAACAGAAGGACATCATTGTCAACGCGGTGCTCGCCGGCACCGCGCGCGACACCGAGCGGGTGTGGCGCGACATCGCCCAGAGCGGCAATGGCCGTTTCATTCCGATCCCGCAGGACGGCGGCCAGATCGTCATCATCGAGACGCCCTATGACGAGGACATCATCATCCTGCAGCGCGAAATCAACGGCACCGTGATCCCCTACGGTCCGCAGGCGCTGCAGAAGCGCACCGAGGACAAGACCCGGCAATTGTCGCAGGTGGCGGCCGCGGCACCGGCGCAGGCGTCCGAAATGGCTGTTTATCTCAACAAGCGCGCCAGGGCGTCGTCGGAAGCCGTCACCGGCGAGGGCGACCTCGTCAGCGACGTCAAGGCGGGCCGCACCAGCTTCTCCGCCATCAAGGAGGATGACCTGCCCGAGAACCTGCGCGCCATGAAGCCGGAGCAGCGCATGGATGAACTCAACAGGCAGATGAACCAGCGCAAGGCGTTGAACGAAAAGCTCGGCGCGCTGGTGACCCAGCGCGACAAATTCGTCGCCGAAGCACGCGTCAAGGCGCAACCGAAGGCGTCGTCATTCGACCGCGTGGTAGAGGATACGCTGAAGGCGCAGATCAAGCGGTAGCTGAGGAACAACTCTCGTCGTCCCCGCGAACGCGTGCTTTCGCAGGGACGACAGCGGAAATCGCGTGCTCTGCCGGATTCGGCTTGGGAATGGCAGCCGGCCGGGTTATGAAGTGCCGCCTGAGGGGGCGGGGATGTGACCGAGTTCAGCTTTTTTGCGCGCGATGCGGATTTCAGCGTCGCGGAGATTGCGGCACTGACCGGGGCCGAGCCGTGCGAGGGAGCCGATCTCTCCCGTCGCGTGATCGGTATTGCACCGGTCGACAAGGCAGCGGCGACCGACCTCACCTTCGTTTCCGAAACCAAATTCGTCGCTTCGCTGCAATCGACCCAGGCCGGGGTCATCCTGACCAGCGAGCGCTTCGTGCGCCATGCGCCCGATGGCGCCGCAGTCCTGCGCGTGCGAAAACCGTATGACGCCTTTGTCGCGGTCGCCCGCAAGCTCTACAGCGGCGCGCTGCGTCCGGCTTCGATGTTCGGCACCGTGGGCGTCTCACCGGGCACGATGGTGCATCCTACCGCGCAACTGGGGGACGGCGTCACGGTCGATCCGTTCGCGGTGATCGGGCCATCCGCCAGCATCGGCGCGGGCACGTTGATCGGTGCCCACGCCGTGATCGGCCCTGACGTGCGGATCGGCAGCGATTGCGTGATCGGGGCCAACTGCACGGTGAGCCATAGCCATCTCGGCGACCGCGTCATCATCCACCCCGGCTGCCATATCGGCCAGGACGGTTTTGGTTATCTGCTGAGCGCCGAGGGGCATACCAAGGTGCCACAGGTCGGCAGCGTTGCCATTCACAACGATGTCGAGATCGGCTCGGGCACGCGGATCGATCGCGGCGGAATTCGCGACACGGTGATCGGCGAGGGAACCAAGATCGATAATCTCTGCCAGATCGGCCACAACTGCATTATCGGCCGCCATTGCATCATCGTCGCGCAATCCGGGCTCAGCGGCAGCGTCACGCTGGAGGATTTCGTCGTGCTCGGACCGCGCACCGGCATCATCCCGCACATCACCGTCGGCAAGGGCGCGATCACGGCATCGCGGTCCACCATCTACGAGAACGTTCCCGCAGGTGAATTCTGGGGCGGCTTTCCGGCCAAGCCAAAAAAACAATGGCTGCGCGAAGTGGTGGCGCTGGAGCGACTCGCGGCGCAGCCACGCAAGAAGTCCGACGAAAAGCCGCAGGAGAGTTAGAGCGATACTTTTCTCCCCTCGTCCCACGCGCTCTTGCGCGTGGTGGGGAGGGGTCGGGGGTGGGGGGCGTCTCCGCAAATTCGCAGCCCGTCGAATGCGCTGATAACCCCCCCACCCCCGACCCCTCCCCACCGCCTCGCGGGAGGAGGGGAGAAGAAGAGTTCGATCCGAATCTCCCTCGAATCTTTTCCTTGGCGAGCCGCCAAAAATCGGCATTGTGCGGCCATGACCCAGCCAACAGAAGCCAACCAAA
>JBKJUA010000250.1:0-3297 GCA_046590305.1 Bradyrhizobium sp. | reverse complement strand
GGGCGCGGCCGAGACCGGGCCGCGCGCGCTCGGGCATCGCTCGATCTTTGCCAATCCCTGCGACGCGCAAGCGCGCGAGCGGCTCAACGAGCGGGTCAAATACCGCGAGGCGATCCGCCCGCTGGCACCGATGGCGACGCTGGAGGCAGCTCACCGATATTTCGATCTGCACGAGGGCGCCTCCGACGCTGGCTATAACGCCTACAATTACATGGTGCTGACCGCGCCATCGAAGCCGGGCGCGCGCGACAAAATTCCGGCTGTCATCCACGCCGACGGCACCGGACGTATCCAGATCGTGCGGGCGGAAGACGATCCCCTCACCTACGCATATCTGAAGGCGCTCGGCCGCCACATCGGCGTCGAGATCTCCGTCAACACCTCGTTCAACGTCGCCGGACCGATCGCGCAGTCCCCGCACCAGGCGGTCGATACGCTGCGACGCTCAAAGGGCCTCGACGCGGTGCTGCTGGTGGCCGATGACGGCACGGTCACCGCCGCCTGGCACGGCGGCGAGCGCGACAGCGGAAGATTTACGGGCTGGCTTTCGGAATGGAAACAACGCTCCGGATGAAGTTGAACACCCGCCCGTCGATCACCAGCAGCGCGCTGCCGATCACCAGCGCGCCCGTGATCTCGGCAACCGTCATGCTTTCGCCGAGCAGGAGATAGCCGAGCAGGATGGCGGTGACGGGAATCAGCAGCGTCACCAGCATGACATTGGTCGAGCCCGATCGTCGCAGTATCTGAAAGAACACGATGTAGGCCAGCGCGGTCGACAGCGCGGCGAGGCCCACCAGCGCCAGCCATGTCGTGACGCTGGGCATCGGCAATTGCCACGGTCGCTCGGCCACGCCCGCGATGACCATCATCATCAGCGTGGACGCCAGCATTTGACATGTCGCGGTCGCCAGCGGCGGTGAGTCCGACAGTTTTCGCCGCGCATAGAGCGCCGATAGTCCGTAACTGAACGCGCCGACGAGGCAGAGCAGGATGCCAAAACCCTGGCCGCTGCTGAAGCGAAGATGCTGGCCGTGCAGGATGGCTACTCCGGTCAGCCCCAGGACGACGCCGGCGACGCGGCTCGCCCTTAGCTTTTCGTCCCCGGCCGCCGCCATGACAAGCACGGTGAACAGTGGCGTGGTCGCGTTCAGAATCGAGGCCAATCCGCTCGAGATATAGGTCTGTCCGCTGACGATCAGCGAGAACGGCAGGACGTTGTTCAAAAATGCGATGGCGAAGAACGGCTTCCAGCCCGCCAGCGTCAGCGGCAAGCGAATTCGATACGCCCACAGCACCGGCAGAAGAATGAGTGCCGCGAGCGCGACCCGCAACAGCACCACCGTCAGCGGCGGCAATTCCCGCAGCACGACGCCATGGAAGAAGAACGAGCCGCCCCAGAGCACCGAAAGCACGGCAAGTAGCGACCAGTCCCTCGCGTCAATCCGATGGTCACTGGAAATCATCTGCGGGTCTGCCATTCAGGATCGAGCGGACGCTTACGGCAAAGGCCGCAACGCTGGCCACCCGATTCCCGAAACAGCGTCGCGCCGGCGCAAGTCCTGGCCTTGCGCCGGCGGGCGCGAGCAGTCGTGCTCGCGGATGTCAGCGCTTACTTGCGCAGGCAGAGGCCCACGGTCGGTGGCGTCGAGCATTTCGCTCCATCCGGCGCGCCGCCGCCCGGACAGAACACCGACACCAGGGTTTCGCTCGCCTCGCAGCCTGCCGCACCGTCCCCTTGCACCGCTCTCAAACCGGCAGCATCACCCTTGTCGCCTTTGTCACCCTTGCCACCGGGGGCGCCTTGCGGTCCCTGAGGTCCCTGCGCACCCTGCGCACCGGGCTGTCCTTGCGGTCCAGGCGGTCCCGCGGGACCCTGCGGGCCAGGCTGCCCCTGGGTGCCAGCGACCCCCTGGATGCCTTGCGCGCCCTGTGGGCCTTCCGCGCCCCGCTCGCCTTTCGGTCCGGGATCCTTGCCGCATCCGGCAAGAACAAGCGCAATTCCAACAAGCAGGATGGGAACAATTCTCATGACGAACCCTCGCGACAAAATGAATGGATCGGCTGCAAAGTGCCGCACCGATACTAGGCTGCGAAACGTGACAGGTTCAAATAGAACTAAAGCCGAAGCGAAGATTTGGTGCGATGCGATCATCGCGTTTTCGAGCGAAGCATGCCCTCTGACTTGATCCGGGGGTGGGTACCGGCTCGAGTAAAGAAAACGCGTCGAAACAAAAACCTATCTCGCCTTGCCGTCCTTCGGCCGCGACACGATTTCGATCATCTTGCCTTCGTCGTCGTCGGGACCGTGGGATTTCGCGCGATCATAGGCCGCAACGGCGGCGCGCCCCATGATGGGAGCGTCACGCAGCAGGCTCTCGGCCAGCGCCACCGCGTAAGCCGCATCCTTTTGCCGCAGCGACGCCGTAAACGTCGCGCCGGCAAAATTCCGCTCCACCATGCGCTTGGAGTGCCGGATCACCTGCGGACTGGCGGCGACGCCGGTTTCCAGCGCTTCCAGCACCAGCTTCATGTCGAGACCGGCCTGCTCCGCGATCGCAAGCCCTTCGGCGATTCCGGCGATCTGGATCGCTCCCATCAGGTTGTTGATCAGCTTGTAGACGGTGCCGGACCCAACCGCGCCGAACTGCCGGATGGTGGTGGCGAGCGGGGTCAGAAAAGGCCGCGCCCGTTCGAGGTCGGCCGCATCGGCACCCACCAGCAGCGTCAGTTTTCCGCTGGCCGCGGCATCTGGCAAGCCCGTGACCGGACTGTCGATGTAAACGATGCCGCGTTCGCGCAGCACCCGCGCCATTTCGAGGACGTGGCGGTAGGAAACTGTAGAGCATTCGATCGCGAGCGTGCCGGCCTTCATGGTCGCGGCGGCGCCGTCTTTGGTCAGCCACACCGCACGTGAGGCCTCGTCGTCGGCCACCATCGTCACCACGGCGTCGGCATCGATCGCGGCATCCTCCGGCGAGGTCGCCCATCGCGCGCCGCGCGCGATCAGGTCCTCGGCTTTGGCCTTGCTCCGGTTCCACACCGCGACGCTAAAACCGGCATCGAGATAGCGGCCGGCCATGCCATGGCCCATGCGTCCCAACCCGATGAAAGCGACCTTGGCCATGGGGCTAGTCCACGTCGTCGACCGAAGCGGGGGCGGTGCCGAAGGCGCGCTGGGCCAGCGTCGCCGCCATGAATTCGTCGAGGTCGCCGTCGAGCACGCCCGAGGTGTCCGAGGTCTGCACGCCGGTGCGCAGGTCCTTCACCATCTGATAGGGCTGCAGCACGTAGGAG
>JBKJUA010000088.1:0-10531 GCA_046590305.1 Bradyrhizobium sp. | reverse complement strand
TCTTCCAGGTTGCGCGCGGTCGATGAAATGATGCGCACGTCGACATGGACCTTGGTGGTGCCGCCCGAGCGCTGGAAGGTCTGGTCGACCAGCACGCGCAGGATCTTGTTCTGGGTCTCCCGCGGCATGTCGCCGATCTCGTCGATGAACAAGGTGCCGCCATGGGCTTCCTCCAGCGCGCCCGCCTTTCGCTGCTGCTCGCCGTTGGATTGCTCGATGCCGAACAGTTCGACTTCCATACGCTCCGGCGTGATCGCCGCGGCGTTGATCACGACGAACGGCCCGTCGGTACGGGCCGATGCGTTGTGCAGCGTGCGCGCCGCCAGTTCCTTGCCGGCGCCCGACGGGCCGACGATCAGGATACGGCTGTTGGCCTTGGCGGCCCGCTCGATGGTCTGGCGCAGCTGGTTCATGCAGGCCGAGCGTCCGGTCAGCACGCTGGCGGCCGGCGCCATTTGCTTGAGCTCCTTCACCTCGCGTTTCAGCCGCGAAGTTTCCAGCGCCCGGGTCGCCACCAGGATCAGCCGGTCCGACTTGAAGGGCTTTTCGATGAAGTCGTAGGCGCCGCGCTTGATGGCGGCGACTGCGGTCTCGATATTGCCGTGCCCGGAGATCATCACCACCGGAACGTCGGCGTGGTCCTTCTTGATCTGCTCCAGCAACTGCAAGCCATCGAGCTTGCTGCCCTGCAGCCAGATGTCGAGAAACACCAGATTCGGCCGCCGATTAGCGATTTCCGCCAGCGCCGAATCGCTGTCGCGCGCGGTCCGGGTGGTAAACCCCTCATCATCGAGAATGCCGGCAACCAGATCCCGAATATCTGCTTCGTCATCGACAATCAGAATGTCATTTGCCATGAGTCGCGCCCTGTGTTGTCAGTTGCCGGTTGCGGCTTTGATTTTTGTTTCAATGTTAGTCGTGTCAGCGGGCCCAATGGTTTCAGGGACCGGCGGCTTTGTTTCTGCCGCCGGCTCCTTGATCTCCGCCTTCGGTGCGTGGCCCGATACGGCAAACCGCAACCGCATCCAGGCGCCGCGCTGACCCGGCCGGATGTCCGCGGCATCGTGCAGCTCGATCTTGCCGCCGTGATCCTCAAGAACCCGCCCGACAATGGCCAGGCCAAGTCCGGTGCCCTTCGATCGCGTGGTCACGTAGGGCTCGAGCAACCGCGCCCGAGCCACTTTGGGCAGGCCGATCCCGTTGTCGATGACATCGATCACGATGTCGTCGCCCTCGATCCCGGCGACGACCTCGATCCGGCCTTTGCCCAATTCCTCCGCCGGGACGGCTTCGATCGCCTCAGTCGCGTTCTTGATGATGTTGGTCAGCGCCTGCGAAATAAGCCGCCGGTCGAACTGCGCCCGCATCGGATCGTCCTTGATCTCCGCTTCGAAGTCGATGTCGGGATTTCCAACCCGCATCAGGAACACCGCTTGCCGGACGGTGTCGGCGACGTCCTCGCCTTCCATGACGGGTTTCGGCATTCGCGCGAAGCGCGAGAATTCATCGACCATCCGCCTGATATCGTCGACCTGCCGCACGATGGTATCGGTGCACTGCTCGAAGATCGCCTTGTCCTCGGTGATGACCTTGCCGAATTTGCGGCGGATACGTTCGGCCGAAAGCTGGATCGGCGTCAGCGGGTTCTTGATCTCGTGCGCGATGCGCCTCGCGACGTCGCCCCAGGCCGAGGTCCGTTGCGCCGACACCAGTTCGGTGATGTCGTCCAGCGTGATGATATAGCTGTCGCGCGACTGGCTGGTCTGCTCGGCGCTGACCCGGACCGAGAGATTGCGCTCGTGGCCGTCGCGCAGAATCGTGATCTGGCCCTGTACCAGCCGCTGGGTGCCCTCGCGCGCTGTCTTCATCATGTCGTCGAGTTCGGGCAGCACGTCCGACAGCGGATGGTCCAGCGTCTCGGATTCCGCATGGCCGATCAGCTTTTCGGCGGAGCGGTTGAGAATACCGACATTGCCGGCGGCATCGACACCTATGATGCCGGCGCTCGCCGACGATAATACCGCTTCGATGAACCGGCGCCGGCTGTCGATCAACTCGCTGGCGCCGACCAGTTCGTCGCGCTGGGTGCGCAGCTCCTGCGTCATCTTGTTGAAGGTTTCGCCGAGCTGGGCGAGATCGCCCTCCGATTTGTGGACCGGCACCTGAACATGCAGATCGCCGGTCGAGACGATGTTGGCGGCGCTCATCAGCCGCCGAATCGGCGCGACCAGCCAATTGGCGAAATTCAGCCCGATCAGGACCGAGGCCATCAGGATGGTCAGCGCGATCACCGCGAACATCAGCGCGAACGCCACCTGGATGCCGAGCTTGCGCGACTCCATCTGGGCGTATTCGGCGACGCTGGCCTGGGTCTGCCTGAGCTGCGCGACCACGCGCGGATCAAGCAGGCGGGCGACATAGAGGAAAGTGTCGTTGAAAGCGCGCAACCGGATCACGGCGGCGACGTAGTTCGCTTCGATGAACACGGCGATCTGGGGTTCGGTTTCATCGACGCCGCTGAGGAATTCCGGGGCCGGCGTCGTGAAGGCCTGCGCGATGCCGGTTTGCGCGGTCTCGAGGATATTGGGGTGGTTATCGATCACCATGGCGCCCGGCAGGTTGCGCGAGGCGGCGCTTGCGGTCAGCAGCCGCCGAAACGTTCCGCGATCCTGGTCGAACAGCGGACGCGCGTTGGCGATGTCGTTGGCCATTCCCAGAATATCGCCGCGAATCGCCTGCGCATGCTCGTGCAGATAGGCGTTGGCCACGATCAGCGAGTTCTGGATCACCTCGCGCGTCGGACCTGAAAACAGCCGGTCGAGACCGCGATCGATGGTGATATTGGCAACAATCGCCACCAGCACGGCCGGCAACACCGCAATCACGGAAAACAGGCTGACGATCTGGACGTGCAGCCGCGCCGCCGCCCGGCCGCGGCGCCGCGCCTGAACAACCTGCCAGACCTCGCGGGCGATGATGCCGACCAGCAGCAGGATGGTCCCCGCATTGATCAGCAGGAACGAATAGACCACCTCCCGCGTCGGCTCGATCGGCGTCAGGCCGGTCAGGACGACAAAGGTGAGAAACGCCGATAGTAGCGCAATGGCTACGGCGAACGGCGCCAGCCACCTCCCCAGGGACGATCCCTTGGATTCAGCAAACGTCGGATCGAACGATGGGGCCGATGTGTCTGCGCTGGTCATTCCGGCAAGGTGTGAGCTGAAGGCCTATGTCCGCCGGCAGCGGACTGATGCATTCATATCACATTGTTGCCGAATTGCGACAATTCCGCGGCGCGCCCAGGCACTGAGGTGCGCGGGCGCGATTTATGAACGTATTCCAGATCGCGCAACCGCTAAGTCCCGCTCCGATAGACCTGAATATCGAGATCCCGGATCTTCTTCCGCAGCGTATTGCGGTTGAGGCCGAGCAGATCGGCGGCGCGAATCTGATTGCCGCGCGTCGCCGCCAGCGCTGCCGTGAGCAGTGGAATCTCGATTTCCTTGAGGATCCGGTGATAGAGCCCCGGCGGCGGCACGCCGTTGGGGAAGCCCGAAAAATGCGACGACAGATAGGCCTCGACCGCGCCGCCGAGATTGTCGACGCCGTGCTGGACGCTGCCCCCTGAAGTCACGGCCGGAGGCGCCAGCTCGCCATCGATGACGGAGCCTGTGATCACGTCCTGCGGATACAATGCCGCCAGCCGGCGCGCGAGGTTCTCGAGTTCGCGCACGTTGCCGGGCCAGCGATGCTGCTTCAGGCGTTCCAGCGCCAGCACATCGAGCTTTTTCGGCGGCAACCCGTCTTTTTCGGCCAGCGTGAAGAAATGCCGGATCAAATCGGGCAGATCCTCGATCCGCTCGCGCAGCGGCGGCAGACGCAGCGGCACGACGTTGAGGCGGAAGAACAGGTCTTCGCGGAACAGGCCCTGCTGAATCAGGATCCGCAGATCCTTGTTGCTCGCCGCGACGATGCGCACGTCGGTCTTGATCGGCGTACGGCCGCCGACCGTGGTGTATTCGCCCTGCTGCAGCACGCGCAGCAGACGGGTCTGCGCTTCCATCGGCATGTCGCCGATTTCGTCGAGGAAAAGTGTGCCGCCTTCCGCCTGCTCGAATCGGCCCGAGGCCCGGGTATTGGCGCCGGTGAACGCACCGCGTTCATGGCCGAACAATTCCGATTCGATCAGATCGCGCGGGATCGCCGCCATGTTGACGGCGACGAACGGGCCGTTGCGACGCTTGCCGTAATCGTGCAGCGCGCGGGCAACCAGCTCCTTGCCGGTGCCCGACTCGCCTGAGATCATCACGGTGAGGTCGGTCTGCATCAGCCGCGCCAGCACCCGGTAGATTTCCTGCATCGCGGGCGAGCGGCCGATCAGCGGAATCGAATCGAATTCGTTCTCGTCGGGATGGCTGGCCACCCGCTCCTTGGGCTCCGCCAGCGCGCGGCCAACGATGGTGATGAGCTCCTTGAGGTCGAACGGCTTCGGCAGATATTCATAGGCGCCGCGCTCCGAGGCCCGGATCGCCGTCATGAAGGTGTTCTGGGCGCTCATCACGATGACGGGCAAATTAGGCCGCATCTTCTTGATCCGCGGCAGCAGGTCGAAGGCGTTCTCGTCCGGCATCACCACGTCGGTGATGACGAGATCCCCTTCGCCCTGGCTCACCCAGCGCCACAGCGTCGCCGCGTTCCCGGTCAGGCGCACCTCATAGCCGGCGCGAGAGAGAGCCTGGTTCAGAACCGTACGGATGGCGGTGTCATCGTCGGCTACAAGTATGCTACCTGCGGGCATTGTTATTCCTCATCTGGAGTCCTGTGAGGCATGCGACGGCGTCCCCGGAACGCCATCGCGGTTGCTTTGGTCGAATTGCTTGGTCGGATTGAACATCGGCAGCAGCACACGGAAGGTAGTTTTCCGCGGTTGGGATTCGCATTCGATGATGCCGCCATGATCGCCGACGATCTTGGCGACCAGCGCGAGACCAAGGCCGCTGCCGGTCGGCTTGGTCGTGACGAACGGATCGAACAGGTTCGGAAGCAGGTCGTCCGGCACGCCGGCGCCATTGTCCTTGACGCAGAATTCGAGCGGCAGCGACACCCGCGATTTCTTGCCGGGCACCGAGAGGCGCACCCCCGGACGGAACGCGGTGGTGAGCTGAATTTCGGCATCGCTGCCGAGATCGACCACCGCCTCGGCGGCGTTTTTCACCAGATTGAGAAATACCTGGATCAGCTGGTCCTGGTTGGCAAGCACCGGCGGCAGCGACGGATCGTAGTCCTCGACAAAGCGAATATTGCGCGCGAAGCCGGACTGCGCCAGCCGTTTGACGTGATCGAGCACGCTGTGAATGTTGACCGCGCCGCGCGCCACCGGACGATCGTCGCCGAACACTTCCATGCGATCGACCAGCGTGACGATGCGGTCCGCCTCGTCGCAGATCAGGCGCGTCAGCATGCGGTCTTCCGACGAGGCCGCCTGTTCGAGCAATTGCGCCGCGCCGCGAATGCCGGACAGCGGGTTCTTGATTTCGTGCGCCAGCATTGCGGCCAGCGCGATCACCGAACGCGCCGCGCTTCGATGCGTCAACTGCCGGTCCATCTTGTCGGCGATGGTGCGTTCCTGCAGCATCACCACGATATGACCGGGCCGCTCGGTGAGCGGCGCGACGTGCAGATCGACCTGGCGATCGCCGCCGATCCTGGGCGTACCGAGGTCGACCTTGTACTCATTGACCGGCGAACCGCTCGATCGCACCTGGTCGATCAGCGCCAGCAGCGGACTGCCGAACGGCACCAGCTCTTTCAGCGACTGGCGCTGCAGAAACTGGGTCGAAATCTCGAAAAACGATTCCGCCGCCATGTTGGCGTCGATGATCTTGCCGTCGGGTGCGATCAGCAGCACCGGATTCGGCAAGGCGTTGAGGATGGCGTCGCTTTCAGATGGCAAATTTCGGCGATGATCTGCGGCTAAACTCATGCAGCAGCACTCCATGCAAAGTCGTCGAATGCATCTTCTAGGGATTGGTGAACGCGGTCCGGGTCGTCGGTGGTCAATATCTTCTGCCGCCAGCCCTTGAGCGTCGCTACCGGCGCGCTGCTGGTGTGCGATGCGACGTCCAGCGCCCAGCCAAGATGCTTGCGGGCGTGGCGCAGTCCGATGCGCAGGCCGTAGAGGCTGCAGACTTCGTCATAGAGCGCGCGGATATAATCGAGCTGTTGCGCCAGATCAGGCGCGGTCTCCGTGATGCCCGTTTCGAGCTGTCGCCCGATCTGGCCAGGCAGCCACGGCTGGCCCTGTGCGCCGCGGCCCATCATGATCGCGTCGGCGCCGGACATTTCGAGCGCTACCACCGCCTTCTCGAACGAGGTGATATCGCCGTTGACGACCAGCGGAATGGCAATCGCATCCCGGACGGCGCGCACCGCGCCCCAATCGGCTTCGCCCTTGTAGAACTGGCAGCGGGTGCGGCCATGCACCGAAATCATCTGCACCCCGGCGGCTTCGGCGCGGCGCGCTAGTTCAGGTGCGTTGAGCGAGCGATCGTCCCAGCCGAGCCGCATCTTCAGCGTGACCGGCACTTTCACCGCCGCAATCGTGGCCTCGATCAGCGTCAAGGCGTGATCGAGATCGCGCATCAGCGCCGAACCGGACTGGCCGCCGGTGACGTGACGCGCCGGACAGCCCATGTTGATATCGATGATGTCGGCGCCGGCGGACTCGGCGATCCGCGCGCCCTCCGCCATCCAGTGCGCCTGGCAGCCCGCGAGTTGAACGACGTGCGGGCCGATGCCGGTCGCCTCGCAGCGCAGCAGCGACATCGGGCGACCGTTGACGAGATCATCGCTGGCGGTCATCTCAGAGACGACGAGTCCCGCGCCGAGGGCCGCGGTCAGACGCCGAAACGGGGCATCGGTGATACCTGACATGGGCGCCAGCAGGACCCGGTTGGCGACCTCAATATCGCCTATCTTCAATGGCTGACGCTGTGAGCATTCCGGGGCGGTCACGGACGTCTCGTTTTTCTGGCGGGCGCTTCATTGCAACCGCAGGGAGTCATTCTGAGCACAAATCTTGTGCAGTCAAGCTTCATGCCTACACTTTAGACAGTTCTATCAATTGTGCAAGTGCACTGCAGCAAAATATCCATTTCCCACAGCTATTGGGAATCGGCCTGTTTTTACGCCCTCGGCATGATAGGGAGGACGCCAACGGACCTCCGTTCCCTTCATCAACCCCGAATCGTCAGTAATTAATTCAAATGCCCAGACCTGAACGGACTGCAGCTATCCTTGTCGCAGCCGGGCGCGGGCTTCGCGCCGGGTCGGGAGGACCGAAGCAGTACCGTTCGATTGGCGGGCAGACCGTGATCTTTCGGGCGATGGAGCCGTTCTGCCGCCATCCCCACGTGTTTGCCGTGCAGCCGGTTTTGAATCCCGATGATACCGCCATGTTCAACGAGGCCGTCCGCACGTTGCGCCACGCGCCGCCTGCCAATGGTGGTGCGACGCGGCAGGCCTCGGTGCATGCCGGCCTTGAGGCGCTCGCCAGCCAGAAGCCGGATGTGGTCCTGATCCACGACGCGGCGCGTCCGTTCGTATCGGCGGCGCTGATTTCGCGCGCGATCGAGGCCGCCGGTGGCACCGGCGCCGCGGTGCCGGCGATCGCGGTCACCGACACCATCAAGCTGGTCGACGACAGCGGCAATGTCGAGGCGACGCCGGAGCGCGCGCGGCTGCGGATCGCGCAAACCCCGCAGGCCTTCCGCTTCGATGCGATTCTCGACGCCCATCGCCGCGCCGCGCGCGAGGGCCGCAGCGACTTCACCGACGATGCCGCGCTGGCGGAGTGGGCGGGATTGACGGTGGCGACATTTGAAGGCGATCCTGCGAACATGAAGCTGACCACCCCCGAAGATTTCGTCCGCGAGGAAGCCCGCCTGGCAGCCCGGCTCGGCGATATCAGGACCGGCACCGGCTACGACGTTCACGCCTTCGGCGACGGCGATCACCTGATGATCTGTGGCGTGCGCGTGCCGCACACGCGTGGTTTTCTTGCCCATTCCGACGGCGATGTCGGCCTCCACGCTTTGGTCGACGCCATCCTCGGCGCGCTGGCGGACGGCGATATCGGCTCGCATTTTCCGCCGAGCGACCCGCAGTGGAAGGGCGCCGCATCGGACCGCTTCCTGAAATATGCGGTCGACCGCGTCACCGCGCGGGGCGGGCGCATTGCCAACCTCGAAGTCACCATGATCTGCGAGCGGCCGAAAATCGGACCGCTGCGCGACACCATGCGGGCGCGGATCGCCGACATCACCGGGCTCGACATCGCGCGCGTCGCCGTCAAGGCCACCACCAGCGAGCGGCTCGGTTTTACCGGCCGCGAGGAAGGCATCGCCGCGACCGCCTGCGCCACCATTCGCCTGCCCTGGAGCGAGTAGCATGAGCGGCAGCGACACCCGCGCCCTCTCCCGCTCGCTGCTCGATTTGTGCCGGATGCGCAAGCTCACCATTGCCACCGCCGAATCCTGTACCGGCGGCATGGTCGCCGCCGCGCTGACCGACATTCCCGGCTCCTCCGACGTCATCGACCGCGGTTTTGTCACCTACTCGAACGATGCAAAGCGCGCGATGCTGGGCGTCAAGGCCACCACGCTTGCGACCTTCGGCGCGGTCAGCAAGGAGACCGCGACCGCGATGGCATTCGGGGCGCTGGAGAAGGCCGGCGTCGACCTTGCCGTCTCCATCACCGGCATTGCTGGCCCCGGCGGCGCGACGCCGGGCAAGCCGGTCGGCCTGGTCCATCTCGCGGTCGCCGCGCGTGACGGTCGCATCCTGCACCGTGAATGCCGTTTCGGTGCGATCGGCCGCAGCGCGGTGCGCCTGCGCTCGGTGCTCGAGGCCCTGCGCATGCTGACGGAACTTGCGCGCGGCCCGCAGGCGCCGGCAAAACCGCGCCGCCAGACCATGAGCCGCCTGCGTCCCCGCGTCGCCCGCACGCCGCGCCGCAGCGCCGTCAAGCGCCGGCGTCCGCCGCGGGCGTGAATCGAAACCACGCATCCGCGTCATTGCGAGGAGCACTTGCGACGAAGCAATCCTTACTTCCTTTGCCGACCATCGCAATGACAGCCTACCGCTTCCCGTAAACCGCATCGGCGCGCTTCTCGAATGCCGCGGCAAAGCGCTGGAATGCGGTATCGAACATGGTGCCCATCAGCATCGCCAGCATCCGGCTCCTGAATTCGTAGGACAGGAAGAACCCGACGTCGCAGGCGGTTTCGGATCGCGGCTCGAAACTCCAGCGGTTCTCCAGATTGCTGAACGGCCCCTTCAGATATTCGACCATGATCTTCAAATTGGGACGGTCCAGCGTCACCCGGCTGGTGAAGGCCTCGCGCACCAGCTTGAACGACACCGTCATGTCCGCGATCACGATTTCGGTGCCGTCGGGCCCGGGCGTGCGCTGTCGGATCTTGAGGGCGTGGCACAGCGGCACGAATTCCGGATAGCGCTCGACATCGGCGACGAGGTCGAACATCTGCTCCGCGCTGTGGAGGACCCGGCGCTTGCTGGAAAATTTCGGCATCGGAAAGCTCAGCCGGCCCGCGCCGCGCGCGCCGCCCGCAGCTTCGCGAAATCGTCGCCGGCGTGATGCGACGAGCGGGTCAGCGGGCTCGCCGACACCATCAGGAATCCCTTGGTGTAGGCCACTTTCTGATAGCCGGCGAATTCATCAGGGGTGATGTAGCGCATCACGGCGTGATGCTTGCGGGTCGGCTGCAGATACTGCCCGATGGTGAGAAAATCGACATCCGCCGAGCGCAGATCGTCCATCACCTGCAGCACCTCGTGACGCTCCTCGCCGAGCCCGACCATGATGCCGGACTTGGTGAAGATGGTCGGATCGATTTCCTTGACCCGCTGCAACAGCCGGATCGAATGGAAATAGCGCGCGCCCGGGCGCACCGTGAGATAGCGCGACGGCACCGTCTCCAGATTGTGGTTGAAGACGTCCGGCTTGGCCTTGGCGACGATTTCGAGCGCGCCTTCCTTGCGAAGGAAGTCTGGCGTCAAAATCTCGATCGTGGTCGAGGGGCAGCGCGCGCGGATGGCGCGAATGGTCTGCGCGAAATGCTCGGCGCCGCCATCGGCGAGATCGTCGCGGTCGACCGAGGTCACGACGATATGGGCGAGCCCGAGCTTGAAGGTAGCCTCCGCGACATGTCCCGGCTCGGCCGCATCGAGCGCCGTGGGCATGCCGGTCTTGACGTTGCAGAAGGCGCAGGCACGGGTGCAGGTGTCGCCCATGATCATGAAGGTGGCGTGCTTCTTGTCCCAGCACTCGCCGATATTCGGGCAGCCCGCCTCTTCGCAGACCGTGACGAGCTTATGCTCCTTCACAATCGACTTGGTTTCGGCATAACCCTTCGAGGTCGGCGCGCGGACCCGGATCCATTCCGGCTTGCGCAGCATCTCGGTGTCAGGCTTGTGGGCCTTTGCCGGTTGGCGGAGGCGGGGGGGGCCG
>JBKJUA010000036.1:0-13117 GCA_046590305.1 Bradyrhizobium sp. | reverse complement strand
GATTCGGCGCCGCCGGCGATGACGAAACTCGGGCTGGGGTTGCCGCTCGGACGGGTGAACGAGAAGGAGAAAAACGACGGCTCGGCCGGCGGATCGATTTCCGGACAGACGTTGCTGCGCGCCACCGGATTGGTTGACCCGTCGAACAGGCCCCATTGCGCCAGCGTCTTGACGTAGTGCTGGTTGAACTTCAGGAAACCGTCGTCGGTGAACGCCGCGGGCGAGCGCAGCTCGCAGGCGCAGAACGAGGTCAGCGGCCGTCCCGCATCCTCGATGTACTTCTTGATCAGCGCAAAACCCTCGGCCAAAGGCGGCATCTTGTCGAAGCGCACCCGCTCGACCTCGTAGCCGGGGCTCGCCGCGGCACCGCTCGAATACTGAAACACCGCGGGGATAAAGCTGTAATTGCCGGCCGGAAACTCTTGAATCATGTTGGGTGCCCCCTGGGTGCTTTCCTAATGCTGCGTGCGGACGCCGCTGGCGTCCCCGAGCAGGACCAGGATAGCACGGGGCAAAACGAAAGCGACAGCGGGCGCTGGATCCGCTGTCGCACACGAGGTATGACTTGCTCAGGTCGTCTTCAATCCGCTCGAACCCAGATCGAACTCCTCGATCTCCCGGGCGCGCTCGGATTCGGCGCCCGCGCGGTGATCGGTGGCGATCGCCACATAGACCGCGGGCAGCACGAACAGCGTGAACAGCGTGCCGATCATCATGCCGGACACCACCACCAGACCGATCGAGAATCGGCTCGCGGCACCGGCTCCCGTAGCCGTCAGCAGCGGCAACAAGCCCGTCACCATCGCTGCGGTGGTCATCAGGATCGGGCGAAGCCGGACCCGCGCCGCCATCTCGATCGCTGAACGCTTGTCGAGCCCTTCCTTGAGCTGCAGTTCGTTGGCGAACTCGACCATCAGGATGCCGTGCTTGCTGATCAGTCCGATCAGGGTCAGCAACCCCACCTGGGTATAGATATTGATGGTCGCGAGGCCGAAGAACAGCGGAATCAACGCACCCGAGATCGCCATCGGCACGCTGATCAGGATCACCAGGGGATCGCGCAGGCTTTCGAACTGCGCCGCCAGCACCAGGAAAATGATGATCAGCGCGAACCCGAATGCGATGGCGAGCTGATTGCCCTCCTGGACGTATTGCCGGCTGTCGGCAAGATAATCGTGGCTGTAGCCGGCCGGCAAGCTTTTGGCTTGCCCTTCGAGGAAGTCCACGGCCTGACCGACAGTCACGCCCGGCATCGGCACCGCCTGGAAGGTCGCGGAGTTCAACTGGTTGTAATGCGTGAGGGCGTTGGGATCGGTCGCGGTTTCGATCGACACCACCGTCGACAACGGTACCTGCTGGCCCGTGGACGTCGGCACGTAAAAATTCGCCAGCGATTCCGGCGACAAGCGCTGCCCACGCGGGACCTGCGGGATCACCTGATACGACCGCCCCTCGAGACTGAAGCGATTGGTGTAGTTGCCGCCCAGCAGGGTCGCCAGCGTGGAGCCGACCTGCGCCATGGTGATGCCGAGGTCATTGGCCTTGGAGCGGTCGATCTTCACCCGCACCACCGGCTGATTGAAGTCGAGATCGCTGTCGGCGACGATGAACAGCCCGCTCTTGCGCGCGGCGGCTTTCAGCTTCAGCATCTCCTCATAGATCGCCTGGTAGCCGTTGGTGGAGTTGATCACCATCTGGATCGGCAGACCACCCGGACCGCCGGGCAATGGCGGCAGGTTGAACGCGAACGCGTTGACGCCTTCGATCTTGCTCAATTCGGCCTGCACCAGCGGCTTCAGCTTGATCGAGGAACGCTCGCGTTCGTCCCACGGCTTCAGCAGCATGCCGGCGATGCCGTTGCTGGGGCCGGCGGTGCCGTTGATCACGAAGCGCAGGTCGGTTTCCGGAAAAGCCGCGAACGCCTTGTCCATCTTGCTGCTGTAGAAATCGGTGTAGTCGATGTTGGCGTATTTCGGCGCCTTCACGACCGCGAACACGATGCCCTGATCCTCCTCCGGCGCCAGCTCCTTCTTGGTGTTCTGATAGAGGAATACCACGAGCCCTAGGATCGTCACCGCGAACATCGCGGTGATCGGGCGATAGTCGAGCGAGCGATCGAGCTGCCTGCCGTACCAGCGCGTGGTAGCGCCGAAGACCTTGTCGACTTTCTGGGCGAACCAGCCACCCTGCCCGTGCTTGAGCAGCACCGAGCACATCATCGGCGACAGCGTCAGTGCAATCACGCCGGAGACGATCACCGATCCCGCCAGCGTAAAGGCGAATTCGCGGAACAGCGAACCGGTGAGGCCGCCGAGGAATCCGATCGGCGCATAGACCGCAGCCAGCGTGATGGTCATCGAAATCACCGGACCGACGATCTCGCGCGCGCCCTGCAGCGAGGCCTGCACCGGCGATTTGCCCTCTTCGAGATGGCGGTGGATATTCTCCACCACCACGATGGCGTCGTCGACCACCAGTCCGATCGCCAGCACCATCGCCAGCAGCGTCAATAGATTGATGCTGAAGCCCATCACCAGCATCAGGCTGCAGACGCCGATCAACGACAGCGGAATGGTGACGACCGGAATGATCACGGAGCGGAACGAGGCCAGGAACAGGAAGATCACCACGACCACGATGCCGACCGCCTCGATCAGGGTCATCTGCACCTCGTCGATCGAGGAGCGGATGAACTTGGTCGAATCGTAGGCGACTTTCATCTTGAGCGACGGCGGCAGGTTGCGTTCAAGTTCCGGAAACAGCGCGCGCACGCCGGTGACGATGTTGAGCGGATTGCCTTGCGGCGTCGCCTGCACGCCGATGAAGATCGCGCGCTCGCCGGAGAAGGCGACGCTGGCGTCGGTGCTTTGCGCCGACAGTTCGACGGTAGCGACGTCTTCCAGCCGCACAAAGCCGCCGTCCTTGGCCTTGACGGTCATGCGCTTGAACTGATCGACGTTCTGCAGATCAGTGTTGGCCGTCACGTTGGAGACGATGAAATAACTCTTGGCCTGACCGGCAGCGGCCTGAAAATTGTTCGCCCGGATCGCGACCGCGATATCGTCGGGCGAGACGCCGCGCCCGGCCATTCGCGCAGGGTCGAGCCAGATCCGCATCGCGAAGGTCTGTCCGCCGAGAATATCGGCCGATGCCACGCCATCGACGGTGGACAGGATCGGTTGCACCACACGCGTCAGGTAGTCCGAAATCGCCGATCCCGAGAGTTCATCGCTGGAGAACCCGAGATACATCACCGCGGTGGTCTGACCGGTCGTCTTTACGATGACCGGATCGTTGGCCTCTCTCGGAATCAGGTACCTGACCGAGTTCACCTTCGCCATCACTTCGGTCAGCGCCTGGTTGGGATCGAAGTTCAGCTTGACGTAAACCGAAATCAGGCTCTGGCCCTGGGTCGAGGACGATGTGACGTAGTCGACGCCTTCGGCTGCAGACACCGCCTGCTCGAGCGGTGTGGTGATGAAGCCCTGCATCAATTGCGGCGACGCGCCTGGATAGACCGTCGTTACCGTGATCACGGTGTTCGACAGCTTGGGATATTGCCGGATCGGCAGCGACGTCGCGGCCTTGAAGCCGATCAGCAGAATCAGCAGGCTGACGACCAGCGACAGCACGGGGCGCTTGATGAAAATATCGGTAAAAGCCATTACAGGCGCTCCGTGGTCGAACTTCGTTTGCGGACCGTCAGGTCCGTGCAGAATGGCCTAGTTGCGCGGCGCCGTGGCCGGCACCGGCGGCGGCGGGTCGGTCGAG
Source organism: Bradyrhizobium sp. (assembly GCA_046590305.1). Taxonomy (GTDB): domain Bacteria; phylum Pseudomonadota; class Alphaproteobacteria; order Rhizobiales; family Xanthobacteraceae; genus Bradyrhizobium. The sequence goes on along the minus strand of JBKJUA010000036.1, from coordinate 9,346 downwards.
ATGGCGACCGCGGCACCGGATTGCAGCTTGAGCTGTCCGACTGCCACTACGCGATCGCCGGGCTTCAGACCGGTGGCGATGACGGCGCGCCCGTCGATCCGATCGCCGGTGCGCACGAAGGTACGGACCGCAGTCAGGCTCACCTTGCCGTCATCCGCCTTCTTTTCCGTGATCAGATAAACCGAATCGCCATAGAGCGTGTAATCGATCGCCGTTTCCGGCACCGTCACCACGGCGGGTTTGTCCGGCAGCACCACCGTCGTGGTCGCGAACATGCCGGGCTTCAGGATGCGATCGGGATTGGCGATGGTGGCCTGCACGCGGATGTTTCGCGTATCGCTGCTGATCTGCGGCTCGATGGTAGTGATCTTGCCCTCGAAGGTCTTGCCGGGATAGGCATCGACCACGATCCGCACAGTCTGCCCGACCTTGAGCAGCCCGCTGTCCTTTTCCGTCGTCGTGAAATTGGCGAAGAGCATCGACAGATCGGTCAGCGACACGATCTGCGTCCCCGCGGTGAGGTACTGTCCGACCTCGACCCGGCGAACGCCGAGATCACCGTCGAACGGCGCGCGCACCAGCTTTTGCGAAATGATCGCCTGGGTCCTGGCGATTCCGGCCTGGGCCTGGTCATAGGCGGCCTGCGCGGTATCCACCGTGGCCTGCGGGCCGAACTGACGCGACGCCAGCTGCTTGGCACGTTCCAGCGTCAACTGCGCCACCGTGGACTGCGCCTTGAAGCTTGCGAGGTCCGCCTGCTCGGGGCCGTCGAACAATTGAATCAGCGGCGCGCCGGCCTTCACGGTGGAGCCCGCGGTGAACATGATGTCGGTGATGCGCCCATTGACATCGGACGTGACGTTGACCTGATGCACGGCGGCGAGATCGCCGACCGCCTTCAGCAGGTTCGGGATTACTTCCGATTTGGCCTCGGCAACGGTGACCGTGATTGGCGGCGGCTTCATGGTGGCGAAGAACTGCGCGATCATCTTGCCGCGAAACCAGTTGAACCCGACGATGCCGCCGACCAGCAACGCCAGCAGCAGCCCGATGATGATGAACCAGCGCACCATGCGCACCGGACGCTTCGGCGGCTTCTCGATGATCGGCTTGCCCGAGATATGGGATTCGGTCACGATATTCATGTCATGAACTTTCTGCAGTAACCGATTGCCCCGGAGCCGGCGACATTTCGCGGTCCAAATGAGAAGCAATTGCGGCTTCGTTAAGCCCAATTCCGCGGAGGATGAATTCGCAAAGTTGCCGTTCGAGATCGGCCGCATTGCCGTAAGTGAGACAGGGGACAGCCGGAAGCCGCGTGAGCGCCGCCGTCAGCACCGTGTGATGCGCAAACCAGAACAGATTGAGCGGCTCGATTCCGATCCGCGATGCCTCACCGGCCGCTACCGCGCGCTCAAGCGATGAGGTGAACACCGGCCCGATCAGGTCGCCGACCTTGCCATAGAGCAGCCGGGCGAATTCGCCGTCATCGAGATGGCTGGTGGTCATGAGCCGGAGGCGTTGCGCTTCCTGCTCATCTTCCGTGATCTGCATGAAATGTTCGACCATGCCCCGGACCAGTTCGACCAGGGTCGCGGTCGACGGCTCCAGAGCGAGCAGATGCATCAGATCGGGATCGGCCTCGCACTCCTCCGCCAGGATCTCGGCATACAGCGCCGCCTTGGACGGAAAATGCTTGAACAGCAGTCCTTCCGAGATCGAGGCGGCGGCGGCGACGCTCTTGGTCGTCGTCCCGGCAAAGCCGTGGCGGGCAAAGCAACGCCTGGCGGCGCTGAGGATTAGCTGCCGCCTCAGGTCGCTGGTCATGCGCAAGGGGGTACTCATTGTTGTGAGTAAGCACTCACCTTCGCAAAAGTCAAGGGTTATGCTGCGGTGCACGCGTCCGACCGCTTTTGGGCCGCTTTGCTTTGGGGTTTACGTCTGCTTTGGATGGAACCCCCGCGTTCCCGAAACGGAACCGTAGCGACCGCCGGATTTTGCGAAAGAGCGAAAACGGCATATCGGTCTGCATCAAAGGGTAGGGCAGCATGACATCGGATGCACGCGAACTGGCGGCTGGGTTCGATATCGAGAAGCTGACGGCCGAGTTCTATGCCGACCCCTATCCGACCTATCGCGCGCTGCGGGAGCATGAGCCGGTCAAGCGGATGCCCAACGGCTCCTGGTTTTTGACCCGCTATGACGATTTGGTCAGCGCCTACAAAAACCCCAGGCTTTTCTCATCCGACAAGAAGCAGGAGTTTTTCCCGAAATACGGCGATTCGCCGCTCTACGAGCATCACACCACCAGCCTCGTCTTCAACGACCCGCCCGCGCACACAAGGGTACGGCGGCTGATCATGGGCGCGCTGTCGCCGCGCGCCATCGCCGGGATGGAGCCCGATATAATCGCGCTGGTGGACCGGCTGTTGGCCGGGATATCAGCCAAAGGCCGTGTCGATCTGATCGACGACTTTGCCGCCGCGATCCCGATCGAGGTGATCGGCAATCTCCTGGATGTGCCACAAGAGGAACGCGGACCGCTGCGCGACTGGTCGCTGGCGATCCTGGGCGCGCTCGAGCCGGTGATCTCGCCGGAAGTTTTTGCCCGCGGCAACAAGGCGGTGACGGATTTTCTCGCCTATCTGGAAATCCTGGTGGCGCGGCGCCGTGCGAAGCCGGGCAACGGCGAACGTGACGTGCTGACCCGGCTCATTCAGGGCGAGGACAATGGTGAGCGGCTGACCGAGAAGGAACTGCTGCACAACTGCATCTTCCTGCTCAACGCCGGGCATGAGACCACCACCAACCTGATCGGCAACGGGCTGGTGGCGCTGTCCGGCAACCCCTCGCAGAAGCGGCGGCTGATCGAACATCCCGACCTGATAAAAACTGCGGTCGAGGAAATCCTGCGGTACGAAAGCTCGAACCAGCTCGGCAACCGCATGACCATCGAACCGGTCGAACTCAGCGGCGTGACGCTTCCCGCCGGCACGCCGGTGACGCTGTGCATCGGCGCGGCCAACCGCGATCCGCAACAATTTGCCGATCCGGAAACCCTCGATATCGGCCGCACCCCGAACCGGCATCTGGCCTTCGCCACCGGCGCGCATCAATGCGCCGGCATGGCGCTGGCGCGGCTCGAAGGCGCGATCGCGATTTCGCGATTCCTCGCCAGCTTTCCGGATTACGCGCTGAACGGCGCACCGGTGCGCGGCGGCCGCGCCAGGTTTCGCGGGTTTTTGAGTGTGCCGTGCACGGTCGGTTGAGACGTAGAAAACGCGGGGCCTAACCCGCGCCTTCCTCTTGGCGCTTCTCTGACATCAGGCCATTTCAAGCCGCAACCGCGCCTCGCCGGAATAATGCATGCCGAGCAACATCCGCGGCAGCGAAAAGCGCTCGACGACGACGTCGGCGATTGCAAAGCCGGCGGCTTCGATGGCGCCAACCGGATCGCGCGTCAGGTCGCAGCCGCCGAAGATGATCAGCGGATTCGACCGCGCCGGTCACGCTTCGAAAGTGCCGATCTCCTAATCGGCGAATCCCACATAGCGAACGAAATCGTTGTTGGACTCGCGGTCGGATTTGACGGCGTTGGCGGGAAAGCTGTCGTCGGGATATCCCATCGCGACGCAGGTCATGATGGCTTCCTGCTCGGGGATATCGGCGACCTCGCGCACGATATCCGAGCGCATGATGCCCTGGCCGTTGATGACGGAGCCGAGGCCGCGATTCCAGGCCGCCAGCACGATGCCGTAGCAGAGCGCGCCGAGGTCGAAATGGCAAACCGCGCCGGGATCGAGCACTCGGTCGTAGGTCAGCACCAGCGAGACCGGCGCGTCGAACTGCCGGAAGCCCCGCAGCACCCAGTCCTGACGCATCGGCTTGTCGTCGCGCGCAATCCCCATCACCGCAAACAGCTGCTTGGCGATGTCGACCTGCCGCTTGCGGTGGATGCCTTCATATTCGCCGTGCGAAACGATATCGCGCTTGGCCTTGGCGCCCGCCACCATCTCTTCCATGTTGCGGCGTCGCAATTCTTCCAGCGGTTCGCCGGTCAGCACATGCACATGCCAGGGCTGTGTGTTCATCGACGACGGCGCACGCTTGGCGACCTCGATGATCTCCTCGATCACGGCACGCGGCACCGGCTGGCTGGTGAAACCACGCACGCTCTTGCGCGTGTGGACGAGTTCTTCGAAATCCATTGATATCCCCAAATTCCGTAGGGTAGGCAAAGCCGCGTCTTCGCGCCGTGCCCACCAGCTTCGCCGCACATAGTATGGTGGGCACGCTTCGCTTTGCCCACCTTACTATTTTTTTACCCGGCAGCAGCCGCCGCACCCTCGACCTTGTCCTGCGTCCGGGTCTCGAAATCGCTCGCCTCATGCCGTTCGTGCAGCTGGCTCGATGGGTCGCCCCAGGTGCGATTGACCATGCGTCCGCGCTTGACGGCCGGGCGCGCGGCGATGGCGTCGGTCCAGCGCTGCACGTTCGTGTACGACGGCACGTCGAGAAATTCCCCGGCGCCATACAGCACGCCCTTGACCAGGCTGCCATACCAGGGCCAGACCGCGATGTCGGCGATCGTATAATCCTTGCCTGCGAGATATTCACTCTCCGCAAGGCGGCGGTCGAGCACGTCAAGCTGTCGCTTCACCTCCATCGCGAAGCGGTCGATGGCGTATTCGATCTTGCTCGGCGCATAGGCGTAGAAATGTCCAAAGCCGCCGCCGAGATAGGGCGCGGCTCCCATTTGCCAGAACAGCCACGACAGGCATTCGGCGCGGGCCGCCGGGTCGGTCGGCAGCAGCGCCTCGAATTTTTCCGCCAGATGCACCAGGATGGCGCCGGATTCGAACACCCGGATTGGCGTCGCGCCGCTGCGGTCCATCAGCGCGGGTATCTTGGAATTCGGGTTGACCGCGACAAAACCGCTGCCGAACTGGTTGCCGTCGATCTTGATCAGCCACGCGTCATATTCCGCGCCCTTGTGGCCAAGCGCCAGCAACTCTTCCAGCATCACCGTGATCTTGACGCCGTTCGGCGTCGCCAGGGAATAAAGCTGCAGCGGATGACGGCCGACCGGCAATTCCTTGTCGTGGGTCGGCCCCGCGACAGGACGGTTGATGCCGGCGAATTTTCCGCCGCTCTCCTTGTTCCAGCTCCAGACTTTCGGCGGCGTGTATTCGGCGGGCTCGGTCATCGGGTTGGCTCCAGGCGTCTGGCGGGTTCGTCGGCCGCATTGATATCAACAAGGTTGGGACGAACCGCAAGGGCCGGGCGCGGCCCGCGACGGCAATGCCCCAATGCAGAATGACGTGGGCTCACACCACCGACCGGTGCCGCTCGATGCAGGTCCGCAGCACCTCGTCCATCGGCTTTGCCCACCAACCCTCGGAAAAGATCTCGATCTCGGAATAGCCGGCAAAGCCCTGCGCCTCGACCGCTGCGCGCACCGATTTGATGTCGATCACGCCGTCGCCCATCATGCCGCGATCGTTGAGGATATCCTTGGTCGGCACCAGCCAGTCGCAGACGTGAAACGCCAGCAGCCGGTCTTTGCCGGCCCGCGCGATCTGCGGCAACAATTCCGGGTCCCACCAGATATGATAGACGTCGAGCGCCACGCCGAGCGCGCCCGTGCGGGCGGAATCGAGCCGGTCGCAGATATCGAGTGCCTGTCTTGTCGTGTTGACGCAGGCGCGGTCGGCGGCATAGGCCGGATGCAAGGGCTCGATCGCCAGCGGCATGTTTGCCTGTCTTGCATACTCCATCATTTCGGCAATGGCGTCGTCGACTTGCGATCGCGCTGCCGCGATGTCTTTTGAGACCGCACTGCCCGGCCGCGAATATTGCGGCAGGCCGCCGACCACCAGCACGATGCAGGGTGCGCCGAGCGCTTTGGCTTCGTCGACCGCGCGGCGGTTGTCGTCGCGTGCCTCGGTGCGATGCGCGGCGTCCGCCGTGAACATGCCGCCGCGGCAATAACCCGTCAGCTCAAGCCCGGCGTCGCGTACCGCGCGCGCCGCGCGCGCGAGCCCCACCGCCACGACCTGGTCGCGCCAGGGATCGATGGCGCGGATGCCATGACGCGCGCAGGCGTCGATGATCTCAAGGAGATCGCCCTGCTTGCGGACCGTCGCCGTGTTGAGCGACATCAGGCGATGGTCGGCAGAAAAATCCCGCATCACGCCTCGATGCCGCGCAACGCCAGCACCGCCTTCATCCGCCGCGTCGCTATTTCAGGATTGGAAAGCAATCCGGCCTGGTCCGCCAGCCGGAACAGTTCGGCCAGATGCAGCGTCGAGCGCGTGCTCTCCTGCCCCCCGACCATGGTAAAGTGCTCCTGATGGCCATTGAGATAGGCCATGAACACGATACCGGTCTTGTAGAAGCGGGTCGGCGCCTTGAAGATGTGGCGCGACAGCGGCACCGTAGGTCCCAGCACGTCGTGGAAGCCGGCCTCGTCGCCGGCCGCAAGCCGGGACAGCGCGTAGGACGCCGCCGGTGCGATGGCATCGAATATCCCGAGCAGCGCGTGAGAAAAGCCATTGTCGTCGCCGGCGATCAGTTCGGCGTAATTGAAATCGTCGCCGGTATACATCTTCACATCAGGATCAAGCCGGCGGCGCATGTCGATCTCGCGCTGCTTGTCGAGCAGCGAGACCTTTACGCCGTCGACCTTGGCGGCATTGGCGTTGATGATGCCGACCGCGATATCCATCGCGGTGTCGAGACTCTCGGTGCCCCAGTAGTTCGCCAACGCCGGATCGAACATGTCGCCGAGCCAGTGGATGATGACGGGTTCGCGGACCTGCGACAGCACGCGGTTATAGACCCTGGCATAGTCGTCGGCGTTGCGGCCAAGCTTTGCGAGTGCGCGCGAGGCCATCAGGATGATCCGGCCGCCGGCCTTTTCGACCGCCGCGATCTGCTCTTCATAGGCGCGAATGACGTCGTCGATGGTCTTCGCATCTTCCACCGCGAGGTGATCGGTGCCGGCGCCGGAGAAAACCAGCGCGCCGCCCCTCGCCTTTGCCGCGCGCACCGAGCGCTGGATCAGTTCCAGCGAGGTCGGCCAGTCCAGCCCCATGCCGCGCTGCGCGGTGTCCATGGCTTCGGCAACACCGAGGCCGAGGTCCCAGATGTGCTCGCGAAAGGCAATGGTGCGATCCCAGTCGATCGCGGCCGACAACCACGGATCGAAGTCGGCGAGCGGATCGGCCACCACATGCGCGGCGGAGAACGCTACGCGGTTCAGCGTGCCTTCAAGCTTGGCGGGAAAGGTTCGCGAGGCCGCGAGACGATAGTTCTCGATCAGGCCGCCGCCGGCAGGCAGTTTCAACGACAAAGACGAGACGGGCATAACCGGCCTGTTCATGATCCCCTCCTCACACCCCAATCGGCGCGACGTCGATCCAGCGCCGCTCGCGCCAGCTCTGCAACGCGCATTCGGCGAGTTGGACGCCCTTGGCGCCCTCCAGCAGCGTATACTTATACGGCGCGTCCTCGCAGACATGGCGGATGAACATTTCCCACTGTTCCTTGAAGCCGTTGTCATAGACGACGTTCTCCGGCAGCTTCTGCCAGTCGCCGAAGAAATCATGGGTGCGCTTTTCGTCCGGATTCCACACCGGCCGCGGCGTCGCCTGTCGCGCCTGAATGACGCACTCGGTGAGCCCGGCTACCGCCGAACCATGGGTGCCGTCGACCTGGAACGTCACGAGATCGTCGCGGTAGACCCGTGTCACCCAGCTCATATTGATATGCGCGATTACCCCGCCCTTGAGGCGGAAGGTGGCGTAGGCGGAATCGTCCGCGGTCGCGGTGTACTTCTTGTTCTTCTCGTCGAACCGCTCCGGAATATCCGTCGTGCCGGTGCAGCTCACGCTCTCGACTTCGCCGAACAGATTATCGAGCACGTAGCGCCAGTGGCAGACCATGTCGAGAATAATGCCGCCGCCGTCTTCGCTGCGATAGTTCCAGGACGGCCGCTGCGCCTCCTGCCAGCCGCCTTCGAACACCCAATAGCCGAACTCGCCACGCACCGAGAGCATCCGGCCGAAAAACCCGGAATCGCGCAGGAAGGCGAGCTTCTTCAGGCCCGGCAGAAACAGCTTGTCCTGCACCGTGCCGTGCTTGAGACCCTTTGAAGCCGCGAGCCGCAGCACCGCGACCGCCTCATCCAGATTGGTCGCGATCGGCTTCTCGCAATAAACGTGCTTGCCGGCGTTGAGCGCCTTGGTCAGCAGCGACGGCCGCGCCTGCGTGGTCGCGGCATCGAAAAATATAGTGTCGTTGTTGTCGGCCAGCGCCTTGTCGAGATCGGTCGACCAGCGCTCGACCTTGAAGCGCCTGGCCAGACGCTCGATCTTGTCGGCGTCACGGCCGATCAGGATCGGGTCCGGTAACATGCGGTCGCCATTGGCCAGCACCACGCCGCCCTGGTTGCGGATCGCGATGATGGAGCGGATCAGATGCTGGTTCAGCCCCATGCGGCCGGTCACACCGTTCATGATCAGGCCGAGGCGTTTGGTCGTCATATCGTTTGCTCCCCTGGAATTGCTGGGCTCGGCCGCGCCAGCGGCTGCATCGTGGACCAGTCCGGATGCACGGACGTGGCGAAACCTGGTGTCGTCAGCGATCCCGTCAGGAGATCGCCGTCATGGATCGCGAGGCGGATTTTCTCGCCGTCGCGCGCGTAGAGATCGGGATGTCCAGCGAGAAATGCCTCGGCCTCGGCCGCCGGCGTCTCGCCGAAGCCATCGACATAATGATGGCCATTGCGCTCGGCATGGGTGACACCGATCAGGGCGCCGAGCGCCAGATCCTGCTGTACAGCAAGGCCGGCCTGACAGGTCAAATCCTCGCCGGCGATGAAACACTTTTCACCGTTCGCGCTCCATTTAGAGGCGCGGGTGGCGTTGATCACCGACTTGTAAATGCCCTTGCAGGATTTCGACGAAATGCCGCGATAGCCGAGCGCCCGCGCCACCGGGAAGGCGTCATAGCAATCATCGGCCTCGTCGATGATGAAGTCGCGGTTGGCGAGCGCGCCGAGCGGGGAAGCCTTCGTGATATCGCGCGGCATCGGCTGCTCGATATACAGCAGCTTCGCCGCGATTGGCTTCAGCGCAATATCGCGATCGAGCCGTTCGACCAGCGCACCGAGCGCGTCGAGATCGGCATATTGCTCGTTGGCATCCAAGGTAACGTGATATTCATGCGGCAGCGTGACCAGTTCCCGACCGATCCGGGACAGGCGTTCCGCGTCATGCGCGGGATCGCCATTGAGCTTGAGCTTGAAGTAGCGCGCGCCGGCGTTTTCCCTGATATCGGCAAC
>JBKJUA010000400.1:0-4154 GCA_046590305.1 Bradyrhizobium sp. | reverse complement strand
GCGGTTCAGCGCGTCCTGCGCCATCGCCTTCTGCTCGACGGTGCCGCGCGCCAGCGTCAGCATGATCTCGTAACCCTGCCGCTGGTGAAAGGATTCCTCCTTGCAGACCCGGATCATGGCGCGCGCATAGGGCCCGTAGGAACAGCGGCACAGCGGAATCTGGTTCATGATGGCGGCGCCGTCGACCAGCCATCCGATCGCGCCGATATCGGCCCAGGTCAGCGTCGGATAATTGAAGATCGAGGAATACCTCGACTTGCCCGCCAGCATCAGGTCGACCAGTTCCTCGCGCGAGGTCCCGAGTGTCTCGGCCGCGGCATAGAGATAGAGCCCGTGACCGCATTCATCCTGCACTTTCGCCAGTAGTGCTGCCTTGCGGCGCAGCGACGGTGCGCGGGTGATCCAGTTGCCCTCGGGGAGCATGCCGACGATTTCGGAATGGGCATGCTGCGAGATCTGCCGCGTCAGCGTCTTGCGATAGGCCGCGGGCATCCAGTCATTCGGCTCGATGCGCTCTTCGGCATCGACGCGCGCCTGAAACGCCGCGGCGCGCGTGGCGTCCTCGACATGGCGGTCATCCGCATCGGAGGTGTTGAGCGCCTGCGTATACATGGGCGATCTCCCTGGAACGCTTCTAACATATATCAAAACAAGGAAAACTCAACATATTCTTGTAACATAATTACGTATCAGCGAACCGGCGCGCCAGTTCCTTGCCGGCCGCGGGCAGCGGCCCCTTCGGATCGGTCGCGTTGCGGTCAAGCCATTGTTCGGACGCGGGAAGCAGCCCGCGATAGATCTCGCCGCAGAGTTTTCGGGCGGCCCGGCCCGGCCAGTCCGCCGGCAACAAGGCCGGCGGCAACAGCGGATCGCGCAGCACCACCCGCCGGTAATGATGGATCAGCAGAATCCGCGCCGTGAAGGCATCGATATCCGACATCCGCTCGCGGCGGCCGACCCAAGCCCGCAACGGCGCAAACGTTTTCATGAACTTCAGATAGGCGTCGGCGGTGCGATGCAGCGGCCAGCTCTCGCTGAGCAGGCGGCGGCCGCTGTCGTCCTCGGCGGAAACTTCCAGACGGATGGCGGATGCGGCTTCCCCAGGGATCGGAACGCCCGATGGTGCAACCCATACCCCCGGCAGCGGGCTACCGAAGCCGGCATTCTTCAGCGCCTCGCGGGCGGCGTCGCGATCGCCGCCGTTGCCGATCAGCAGCAGCTCGAAGCGTCCGGTCCATTCGGCAGCTTGCGGATCATAGATGTGCCGGGTTGCGGCATCGAAGGTCTGCTGTCCCTTCCCCGCCAGCCGGTAAAAGCTGTTGCGGCCGACCTTGTCGCGTTCGAGCCAGCCGTCGGCGGCAAGCCGCGACATCGCGGTGCGCACCACGCCGCTGTCGGTGTCGAGTACCTTGAAAAATTCCAGCAGCGTGCCGAGCCAGACCGAGCCGCCGCGCGGCACGATGGCGTCGCCGAACACCGTGATGACGATGGAGCCGGTGCGCGAGGGTTCGCGCTTGAGCTGTTCGATGATGCGGGCTAGCGGCTGCGGCATGCGCAAGGCTTACCGCGTTTTTCGGGATAGCGACAACGCCAGCGTTCGAATCACCTCGCCCCGCTTGCGGGGAGAGGTCGAAGCCGAAGCGCAGCGAAGGCTTCGGGTGAGGGGGACCCTCAACGAGTTCAGTCTGCCGAGAGTCCCCCTCACCCGGCGCTACGCGCCGACCTCTCCCCGCAAGCGGGGCGCGGTAAGGAAACCTGCGCCCGCACTCAGCGGTGCGGGTCGGGATAGACCATGCTGCGCCAGCCGTTGCGCTGGAACGGCGCCCATGTGCCTTCGGCCTGGGCGAGACGGTCGGCTACGGCGTAGACCACGGCGGGGTGATGGCCCATGCCGCAATGGCTGCTTTCGACCTCGATGCTTTCCGATGTCGCCGAGGTCTTTTCCATGCAGCCCTGCCAAGCGCAGATGCCGTCGGTGCGGCTGAAGATTGCGGTGGTCGGCACCGGCGGCGTTTCCGATAATGTGCCGCCGAAGGAGTGATCTTCCTCTTCGGCGCTGCGGCCGCTCGCCATCTCGTAGACCCGCCAGGCGTTGGTCGCCTTCGGACTGCCCGCGAACGGACTGCCGAGCGTGATCACCGAGCGGACGCGGTCCGGCATCATCTTGGCAAGTTGCCGCGCATAGAGACCGCCGAGGCTCCAGCCCACCAGGCTGATCTTGCGGCCATGGGTATCGTTGAGTTCATGCACCAGATCGACCATCGCATGCTGCACGCCCTGGCGCAGACCGAGGTTGCGGCCCTGGCGCCAGCCGCTGACGGCATAGCCCCGGTTCTTCAGGAAGCTGCGAAGCGGCCGTGTCGAGGTGTCCGAGGCAACCAGCCCGGGCAATACCAGCACCGGATGCCCGTCACCCCTTGGCGCAAGGCTGAGCAGCGGCAGGGCGCCGAGAAAGGCGCCAAACTCGTGAAGGGCGCGCCCCTCCATGAACATCAGGGTTTTGGACGGCGCGCGCAGCGTCTGGGTAGTCGCGGACATCATAGCTCCTCTCAGAGCCGGCCCCTTTCAATCTGGCAGCCGGCCAATCGACCATAGGAAGACGCAAACCTCGCAAAATCGTTCCGCACCGCAACATCACTTGAATCAAGCCATGGCGCTGATTCCGTCATTCAAGCGACTGACCCGCCTTGGGACAATAGGCCGCCACACTTAAAGGGAACCGAGTGCTTATTAAGTCACAGCATCCGGACCAGTAATTCCACGGTGTAAAGCGTCAATCCGGCGAGCCCGCCGATCAGCGCGCCGTTGAAGCGGATGTATTGCAGGTCCTTGCCGATGTTGATTTCGATCAGCGCAATCAGCTGGCCCATATCCCAGCTCTTGACCTGATCGGAGATGAAGCTCGACACGCCGCTCTTCTGGTCGGCGATGAAACTTCTGAGCACGGCGACGAGGCCCTGGTTGATCTCGGCGCGCAGCTCGGCATCGGCCGCCAGCGTCTCGCCGGCCTTCACGAACATTCCGGCCAGATGCTGCTGCAGCACCTGGGTCTCGCCGGAAGCGCTGCGCTCGATGAAGGATCGCGCGTTCGACCAGATGTTGCGCGCGAGGTCGCCGAGTTCGGGACGCGCCAGCAGGTCGCGCTTCAATCCGTCGATGCGATCGGCGAAGGCCTGGTCGGTGCCGAGCCGGTCGACGAACGACAGCAGCATGCGGTTGAACTCGTCACGGAACGGGTGCTTGGGATCGTTCTTTACTTCCTCGAAGAACGTGGTCGCGGACGCCACGATCCGGTTCACCAGGAACTTGTCGGCGCGATAGAGTTTCAGAAGCGTCGGCAATTCGCCGCGGATTTTTTCGCGGATCACCGCCATGGTTTCGGCCTGGGTCAGCGACTGATGCACCACGCGCAGGATGTCGTCGAGCAGGCCTTGGTGCCGTCCCTCCTGCACGAAGCCGCGCAGCGTGCCGGCGGCGAGCGGCGCCAGGTCGATTTCCTGCAACTGGGTGGTGATCCGGCGGGTGATGAAACTCATCAGCCCTGAAGTTTCTGTCGCCGACAGGGCTTCCGGCAGCAGCCGCAGCGCGAAGCGGGCGAGATCGTCGCTGCGCTTGCGGTCGCGCAGCCAGTCGGCGACGAACGAGCCGAAATCGATCTGGCGCAGCCTGGCCTCGACGGGTGCGGCTTCGAGAAAATGCACCTCGATGAACTCGCCGAGCTTGTCGGCGATGCGGTGCTGATTGCTTTGGATGATCGCGGTGTGCGGGATCGGCAGGCCCAGCGGCCGCTTGAACAGCGCCACCACGGCGTACCAGTCGGCGAGCCCGCCGATGGTGGCGGCCTCCGCGAACGCCGCGATGAAGCCGAACGCCGGATGCACATGCAGCAGCGCCTTCGCCGCCACGAACAGCGCCAGCGTGCCCACCAGCACCAGCGTCGCCAGCGCCTTGACCCGCCGCAACTCAGCGGCGCGGGCGGCGTCGCCGGGGGAGTCGAAGGAGAAGGTGGCTGATGAAGTCATGGCGGCTTTCGCAGGGGCCCGGTTCTACATAAGCGCTACACGCTCCGCCGTCATCCTGAGACGCCGGTGAATGCCGACCTTATCCTGAGGAGCCGCGCGCGCTTCGCGCTGCGTCTCGAAGGATGGCAGCAG
>JBKJUA010000305.1:0-22856 GCA_046590305.1 Bradyrhizobium sp. | reverse complement strand
TACTTCTTGCCGACCATGAAGCCGGTGATGTTCTGCAGGAAGACCAGCGGGACATCACCGGCTTCATGGTCGGCAAGAAGTACGAGGCCGGCGGCATCGCCCGCGACGGCGCCAAGCTGGTCACCGCGGTCGCCACCGCCGGCGTGCCGAAATTCACCGTCGTGATCGGTGGCTCCTACGGCGCCGGCAATTACGGCATGTGCGGTCGCGCTTACAGCCCGCGTTTTCTCTGGATGTGGCCGAACGCCCGTATCTCCGTGATGGGCGGCGAACAGGCTTCCATGGTGTTGGCCCAGGTCCGGCGCGACGGTATCGAGGCCAAGGGCGAGACATGGTCGGCGGAAGAGGACGACAAGTTTCGCGCGCCGATTCGCGCCCAATATGAGAGCCAGGGCAGCCCCTATTACGCGACCGCCCGGCTCTGGGATGACGGCGTGATCGATCCCGCCGACACCAGGCTGGTGCTCGGTCTGGGGCTATCGGCATCGGCCAATGCGCCGATCGAGCCGACCCGCTTCGGCCTGTTCAGGATGTGATGATGAAGGGCCAAGTTCAAGTCCAAGTTCAAGCTCAGTATCGGCGATTTCGCACCCTGCTGATCGCCAACCGCGGCGAGATCGCCTGCCGCGTGATCCGCACCGCAAGAGCCATGGGCCTGCGTACGGTGGCGGTCTATTCCGAGGCCGACGCCGATGCCATGCATGTCGCTGTCGCGGATGAGGCCGTCATGCTCGGACCGGCGCGGGCGCGCGACAGCTATCTCAACATCGAGCGCGTGATCGAAGTGGCGCGACTGACCGGCGCCGAAGCCGTGCATCCCGGCTACGGCTTTCTGTCGGAGAATGCGGAATTCGCCGAGGCCTGCGCGAAGGCGGGCCTGGTGTTCGTCGGCCCCACCGCTGCGATGATGACGGCGATGGGTTCCAAGTCCGGCTCCAAGCAATTGATGGAAAAAGCCGGCGTGCCGCTGGTGCCTGGCTATCACGGCGAGGCCCAGGACGACGCGACTCTGGCCGCGGCGGCCGACAAGGCCGGCTATCCGGTGCTGGTCAAGGCGTCCGCCGGCGGCGGCGGCCGCGGCATGCGGGTGGTGCGTGCGGCCGGCGAACTGGCCGCCGCCATCGTCAGCGCCAAGCGCGAGGCCAAGGCGGCGTTCGGCGACGACCGCATGCTGATCGAGAAATTCGTCCAGAACCCGCGCCACATCGAGGTGCAGGTCATCGGCGACAGCCACGGCAATTTGTTGTCGCTGTTCGAACGCGAATGCACGCTGCAGCGGCGGCATCAGAAGGTGATCGAGGAAGCGCCATCGCCGACGCTGAATGCGGCCCAGCGCGAAACGGTCTGCGCCGCCGCGCGAAAGGCCGCGGGGGCGGTCAATTACGTCGGCGCCGGCACCATCGAATTCGTGTCCGACGGCAAGGACGTGTTCTTCATCGAGATGAACACGCGGCTGCAGGTCGAGCATCCCGTCACCGAGCTGATTACGGGTATCGATCTCGTCGAATGGCAGTTGCGGGTGGCATTCGGCGAAAAGCTGCCGCTGACGCAGGATCAGATCACGCTCAACGGCCATGCCATCGAGGCGCGGGTCTATGCCGAGAATCCGCACAAGAATTTCATGCCGTCGGTCGGGCGCATCAAGACCTGGATCACACCGGCGGAAGAGAACGGCCTGCGCATCGATGCCGGCTATCGCGCCGGCGACGCGGTCTCGCCGCACTACGATGCCATGCTGGCCAAGGTGATTGCCTGGGCGCCGACCCGCGACCTCGCGATCGAGC
Source organism: Bradyrhizobium sp. (assembly GCA_046590305.1). Lineage (GTDB taxonomy): Bacteria > Pseudomonadota > Alphaproteobacteria > Rhizobiales > Xanthobacteraceae > Bradyrhizobium. The sequence continues at coordinate 21,072 of JBKJUA010000305.1, read as the reverse complement.
GGCTCAACCGGGGCCTCGAGGAGACCGATGTCCGCGGCATCGTCAGCAATATTCCCTTCCTGTCGGCGCTGGTGACGCATCGCGACGTGCGCGCCAATACCATCGATACCGGCTTCATCGAACGCGAGTTGAAGAACCTGACGCCGGAGGCGCCGGCGCCGCACGATCTCGAGCTGTGCGCCGCCGTGGTCGCCATCCTCGGCGAGGAGATTGCGCGACTCGGTACGGAGGCACACTCGCCGTGGCGGACCGCGGGCTGGATGCCAGTCGGGCGGCGGCGGCGGGTGTTCACGTTCCGGCACGCGCAGGGCGAACACAAGGTCAGCCTGATCTACGGCAACGGTCCGGCGTCGCTTTCGATCGGCGACCGCGAACTGGCCTTCGTATCCTCGCCGGGCCTTTCCGGCGGCTTCGATCTCAGGCTGCACGGCATCAAATCCCACGTGGTTGCCGTGATCGAAGGCCATGAACTCTATCTGCGCACCCGCAACGGCCGCTTCGATCTGCATTGGGTCGATCCGTTCGGCGGCGATGATGAGGAGCAGGTCGGCGACGACAAGATCGTGGCGCCCCTGCCGGGCACCGTGGTGGCGTTGCTTGCGGAAGTCGGCGCCGTGCTGGAAAAGGGCGCGCCGATTCTGACGCTGGAAGTGATGAAGATGGAGCAGACTTTGCGCGCGCCGTTTGCGGGCAAGCTGAGTGCGATCAAATGCAAGGTCGGCGATATCGTCGGCGAGGGCGTCGAATTAGCCGTGGTCGAGCCGACAGCCGCGTGAGTTCAGCATGAGCGATTCCGTCCGCATCGTCGAAGTAGGTCCCCGCGACGGCCTGCAGAACGAGAAGACGCCGGTTAGCGTCGGAGACCGCATAGCCTTCATCGAGGCGCTGCTCGGCGCCGGACTGCGCACAGTCGAGGTCGGCGCCTTCGTGTCGCCGAAGGCGATCCCGCAAATGGCGAGCTCCGATGCGGTGCTGCGCGGGGTCGATCATCATCCGGACAGTGAATTCCACGTGCTGGTGCCGAATGAGAAGGGCTTTGAGGCCGCGCGCGCCGCCGGCGCCAAAGTGATCGCGGTGTTCGCCTCGGCCTCGGAAGGCTTTTCCCGCGCCAATATCAATTGCACGGTGGCGGAATCGATCGAACGCTTCAGGCCGGTGCTGGCGCGCGCCAGGGCCGACGGCATCAAGGTGCGCGGCTATATCTCCTGTGTGCTCGGTTGCCCCTTTGACGGCGAGGTCAAGCCGCAGGCCGTGGTCGACGTGGCGCGGACGCTGGCCGATCTCGGCTGCTACGAGGTCTCGCTCGGCGACACCATCGGCGTCGGTACGCCCGTGAAGGCGAGGCATTTGTTGCGCGCAGTGGCCGGCAGCGTGCCGATGTCGAACCTGGCGATGCATTTCCACGACACCTATGGCCAGGCACTTGCAAACCTCTATGCCGGGATGGAGGAGGGTTGCCGCGTGATCGATTCCGCCGCGGGCGGGCTCGGCGGCTGCCCCTATGCGCCCGGCGCCACCGGCAACGTCGCGACCGAAGACGTGGTCTACATGCTGGAGGGCATGGGCATCGCCACCGGGGTCGATATGGCAAGGCTGCTGGCAGCGACCAACGCGATCAGTCGTTTGATCGACCGCCCGCCGGTCAGCCGCGTGGCGTCGGCGTTGAATGCGAAGGGGCGAATGGCGAATGGCGGGTAGCGAATGGAAGGCCATCCCATTCGCTACTCGCCATTCGCCCCTTACGCCGGCACCTCGCTCGCGAGTTTCAGCAAATTGGCGGAGGTCGGCGTCTTGGCGCCATAGTCCTTCCAGGCGGTATCGCGCGCAATGTCGCGCCACTGGCCCACGGTGGCCGCATCGAGCATACTGACCCTGGCGCCGGCCTTTGCATAGACTTGGGCAACCTCGATGTCGTCGTCCTGCGCGCCCTTCTTGCCGAAGGCTTCGAGATCGGCGCCCACGCTGCGGATGATGCCCTGCTGGTTTTTCGGCAGTTTGTCGAACACCGCCTTCGACATCAGCAACGGCTCCAGCATGAACCAGTAGGATGCGCCGGCGCCCGAGGTCAGGAACTTCGAGATTTCTTCGAGCCGGAACGAAATCAGGCTGGTCGAGGAGGTGATGCCGGCGTCGCAGGCGCCGCTCTGCATCGCCGCATAGAGTTCGTTCGACGGCACCGACAGCACATCAGCGCCTGCGGTCCGCAGCACCATATCCATCTCGCGCGAACCGCCGCGAACCCTGAGGCCCTTGACGTCTTCCGGCGTCACGACCGGCTTGGTACGGCTGGCGACGCCGCCGGCCTGCCATATCCAGGTGAGCATGATGATGCCCTTGTTGGCCAGGAAGTCGTTCAACAGCTTGCCGACCGGCAGTCCCTTCCAGCGCAGGCCCTGATCGTAGGTCGAGACCAGGCCGGGCATCAACCCGATATTGGTTTCCGGCAATTCGGCGCCGGCATAGGGAAGGGGATAGAGGCTGATGTCGAGCTTGCCCTCGCGCATCGCCGCGAACTGCGCGGTGGTCTTGACCAACTGGGAGTTCGGAAAAACTTCGGCGGCGATCTCCCCGCCGCTGCGTTTGGCGACTTCAGCCGCGAACATCCGGCAGAGCCGGTCGCGGAAATCGCCCTTGTCGATACTGCCGCCGGGAAACTGGTGCGATATTTTCAAGGTGGTTGCGGCCTGCGCCGTTCCGATCCCGAAACGCAGGATCGCCGGTGCGGCAAGCGCCGTGACGAGGGCGTGGCGGCGCGTGAGCATGGAGTTTCCTCAAACGACTTATTGATGACTGCCGCGCCGCATCTTTGCTGACAGCTTCGACTGAAACAAGGTCAGCCAGCGCTTTTTCCAGAGCCTCGCGGGCGCCTTGAGAAGCCCGATCTACGAAAAATTTCTGAACACCAAGGTAACAAACGACATCGCGGGTCCGTCCTGAACCATAGCGGCATCAGTCGCTTGCAATAACAAGTTTCAAAGGGAAGACCAGTCAATGACGATCAGCACCCGTATCGCACTCGGAATTTCGGCCGCCGCGCTCTCGCTCAGCCTGGCGCTGGCGCCTGCCGCCTTCGCTCAGGACAAGATGGGCAAGGACGACGGCATGAAAAAGGACACCATGTCCAAGGATGGCATGAAGAAAGACGACGCCATGTCGAAGGACGGCATGAAAAAGGACTCCATGGCCAAGGATGGGATGAAGAAAGACGACGGAATGAAGAAATAAATCGGCCGCTCGCTTCAGCGTCGCGCGGGCTCGCCTCCGTGAGGAGGCGGGCCTGTCGTCGACCGGGCATTACGCCCACACCGGCTGCTTACTTCTTCTTGCCCTTGCCCTTGCGGGCGGCATAGCGCGCGTCACGCGCGGCCTTGCGTTCGGCTTCGAGGGCGAATTCGGCCGCGGCGGCGGCTTCCTGTTCGCGTACGATCTGGGCGGCGGCTTCCGCGGCTGCCTCGGCCTCGCGTGCCTTCTGCTCGGCCTTGGCAGCCTCGCGCGTCAGCTTGGCCTTGGCCCGCTCGGCGGCCTGCGCCTCGCGCTCGGCCTGCCGCTGCAGGACGGCGGGATCGTTGAGACCCGGCTTGGCTTTAAACTTCTCCAGGATGTTCTTCCTTGCTTCCTGCGCCGCCTTCTGCCGGTCCGCGAAGCTAGGTTCCTTGAATCCACTCATTGAAACGGCCTTGTCGCTTTCGTTTGGGTGATGGGGTGATCGGCTTTGGCACCAGGACAACGAGCGCCCCCGGCGCGATGGGGAGCGGTTTACAGCCGCCCGGGCCGGGACGCTATCGTTTAATCGGCCAACCGGCGCAATGTCGCGCGAAAACTGACGCTGCGGCTGCCCACCAGCGAGGTGCCGAAAACCTCGGAATGGTCGTCCCGCCAGGTTCCTGAAAAACCGGTCGTGACCTCCCGGCCTCCAAAAACCGGCCGCGCGGTCGGGTCGTGATAGGGCGTGTGCTGGTTGGTGACCAGATCGCCTTTCCAGCTGCCCTCTTTGAACGTGTAGCTGCCGACTGACCAGAAATAGGGATCGCCGCCGAGGATTTTGCCGTCACGAAGCACGATCACGCCGCTGGCGCGCCCCTTGACGCCGTCGCCCATCTGGATGTGCACCGAGTAGAGCCCGTTCCGCATATTAGGCGTGTCCGGCCAGCCAGCGGCGACCATAGCAGGTTGGGGCGGCGCCGTTCGGCCTTGCGCCGAGATCGGCGCCGCGCGACCGGGCGGCCTTACCAGGCCTCGAAGCGAAGTTCGGCAGCGCCCCTGGCGGCGATGCCACGGACATCCCAGCTGGCGGAACCGTTGAGCGAACGGCAGCGGATCCGGATCATGGTGCCGCGCTCGTCCTTGCCGGCGTCGTCGACCATGCCGACCACCGGGCAGTTGAGGCCCTCCGAGGCGATCTGCCCGGCGAGTTTCTGCTTTTCCTTTTGGTTGGGCTGGGTCTTGAGCGGGGTCTGCGCGGTGGCAGCCGCAAGGCTGCACACCAGGACAAGTCCGACCGCCGATATTTGCTGGATGAGACGATGGATAGAATTCATTTCTCGACCGTATCAAACCGGAAGCAGGAAATCATCTCCGAAAGATTTTGTTAATGATTTCTCTTAAATGGAAATTTGCCTCTCTCGCCCACGATCCGCAACCGCAAAGCATTTTTGCTGATCGAAATTTTCAAAGGCACACGGGAAGGCACTATCATGACGATGTCACGCGTATATGCAGCCCTGATCGCTTCGGCCGTTACCGGCATGGCGCTTCCGACCGCGGCCTCGGCGCAATGCAACGGCTGCTACATGCCGCCGCCGCCGCCGCCCTGCGTCACCTGCTACCAGCGCCAGGTCGCGCCGGCGCAGTACCGGACCGTCGATGAAACCGTGATGGTCGCGCCCGGCCGCGTCATTGCTCACCGCACCCCGGCGCAATACCGCACCGTGATGGTGCCGAAGACCGTGATGGTGGCGCCCGAAGGCGTGCAGTACGAGCGTACCCCGCCGCAATACGCCACCCGCCAGCGCGTCGAAATGGTCGCGCCCGCCCGCGAATACTACGTCGCGACGCCGCCGCGCTGCGCCACCTGCGGGTACTGAGTTTCACACGAACCGCCCGCGAGGGTTTTGGAACAAGCCAAGGCCCTGGAGCCATCCGGGGCCTTCGGTCGTCATTGGTGATCTGATTTCACGGCTTGCCGGCGCGGCCGGTCTTGCGTGCAGCCGGCGGCTGCGGAACCGCAAAGATCCCGAACTCCTCGCTCAACACGGTCGCCAGCCACGACTGATACTCGCCGTAGCGGCGGTTATCCCGCGTGATCACGCCAAGCTCCGGTTCTTCTCCCGCGCGCAATTTGCGCAGCACGATGGGGGCTGCGACGGGAATGTAGATCGAGCCCTTGGGATTGCTCAGCGTCGAAATGATGCCGCGCATCATGTCTTCCGTATCGGGCAGTGACAGCAGGACGGTTCGCACGTTCCCCGCGCTCGAACTCACGAGGTTCATGAACGCGGTGCCGAACGGAATATAGACCGTGCCGACTTGCCGGTACTTGCCGTCGAAGCGCGACTTCTCCTCGAACACCAGGCACTTCTGCGCATCGCTCCACGCGATCGAGATCAGATACGCGTTGAAGTTGAGGGGGTTGGCGAACATCGGCCGGACGCAGAGATAATCGCCCTGCAGATATTCGACGGCATCGAAGACATATCCGCCAACCGACTTGGCGGCGGTGTCGTCCCGGACCGCAGCTTGCCGTTGAAAACTGGTTTTGAGGATGCCCTCGACCTTGTTCAGGGTGCGGTCGGTGAAGTCGCCCTGAAACAGCTTCTCGATCGATGATTTCGACAGGTGCTCGCGAATCAGGTCCTTGCGGGCTAGGCCGTTGGCGTCCAGATGGCGCTGGATCGCGCTGGCGATAGCCTTCTTGTCCGCCTTCGAGCCGAGCCCGGTCTCCTGCATCATGTCGTGCATCCCAAATTTCATCAAAATCTAGCATGAACTTTCATGGCTTGCCTACGTCGCCGCCGCCGCGTTCCATTTTTTGCGAATTCGGCGCGCGCTCATCCGAACAATGCGGCGAAGCGCCATTCTTGATGGTCGCTGCAAGCCGCATGGTTAATTTAAGCTGGCGGCGCGGGCGGCGAGGTGCTGTTCGCGGATTGGACCGAGGCAGCCGGCATGCCGAACCGCGCGGCGACAGACCAAGACGCAACTGGCGATCCCAGCAGGATTCGAACCTGCAACCCACGGAGTAGAAATCCGTTACTCTATCCAGTTGAGCTATGGGACCGTAGCTTCACGGCGCATGGTCTTCATAGCATTGCCAATAAGAAAAATCCGCTGTCCGGCCAAGCCCTTTTGCGAACCATTTTCAGCTTCGGGACGACATACGTCCAGGGGCTCGCTTCGTCATATGCTGCACGCGATTTTTTCGCTACCTGCTTCGGCGGCCACGAGTCCGTCACCTTTTCGCGCATTTCTGAACCAAACGCGGCAACTGTCCGCGTCCCAGGGAGCTCCATCATGATTGGTTTGATTCGCGCCGTGGCACTTTGCGCAACGCTGGCGCTCGGCCTCGTCACGGCGCAGGCCGCGGACAAGGCCTTCAAACGCGAAGATCTCAAGGATTCGGCGGTCAAGCTGGAGGCCCAGATCAAGAGCGAATCCGGCGCGGTGGCAAAATCCAGCGCGACGCTGAAAGCCGATGCCGACGCCGCCTTCAGGCGCGCCGATTTTCGCACCGGCCTGCAGATCCTCGGGCAGATCGCGACCTCTTCGCCGGAGGACAGCAGCAATTGGCTGCGACTGGCCCGCGCCATCTTCCAGATATCGCCCCGAAGTTCCGGCGAAGGCACCTTCCTTCTGGAGCGCGCCTCGACCGCGGCCTACATCGCCTACCAGCGCGCCGGCAATGCGGGCGAGGAGGCGGATGCGCTGGCGGTGCTCGGCCGCGCGATGGCCGACCGCAAGCTGTGGCGTCCGGCGCTGGATAGTTTGCGGCTGTCTCTCGACATGCGCGAGGTCGCCGAGGTGCGCGGCCAATACGAGAAGGTGCGCGACCAGCATGGCTTCCGGCTGCTCGATTACACCGTGGATTCCGACTCGGCGTCGCCGCGCGTCTGTTTCCAGTTCTCCGAAGACCTCGCCAAGCGCGTCGACTTTGCGCCGTTTCTGGCGCTTGCGGGCAGCGACAAGCCGGCGCTGACGTCGGAAGGCAAGCAGGTGTGCGTCGATGGCCTCAAGCATGGCGAGCGATACAACGTCAATCTGCGCGCCGGTCTGCCGTCCACGGTGAAGGAAACCCTGCCCAAATCGGCCGAATTCAACATCTATGTGCGCGACCGCAAGCCGTTCGTGCGCTTTACCGGGCGCGCCTATGTGCTGCCGCGCACCGGCCAGCGCGGCATTCCCCTGGTCACCGTCAATACCCCCGCGGTGTCCGTCAGCGTGTTCCGGATCGGAGACCGCAACCTGATCAACACGGTGCTGAGCAGCGACTTCCAGCAGGCTTTGAGCAAGTACGAGCTTTCCGACCTCGGGGGCGAGCGCGGCGTCAAGGTGTGGTCGGGGGAAATCGCCACCGCGACCACGCTCAATCAGGACGTCACCACGGCATTTCCGGTCGACCAGGCCCTCGGCGAACTGCAGCCCGGCGTCTATGTCATGACGGCTGAAGCCAAGGGCCCCGGGAGCGACAGCGACGGTTCGCTGGCAACGCAATGGTTCATCGTTTCCGACCTCGGGCTGACGGCCTTTTCGGGCAATGACGGCATCCACGTGTTCGTCAATTCGCTGGCCTCGACGGAAGCGGTGGCCAAGGCCGAGGTGCGGCTGGTGGCGCGCAACAACGAAATTCTCGCGACCCGCAAGACCGACGATTCTGGCCACGTGCAGTTCGAGGCGGGGCTGGCGCGCGGAGAGGGCGGCCTTTCGCCGGCGATGCTGACGGTATCCGGCGAGAAGACCGACTATGCCTTCCTCAGCCTGAAATCCAACGCCTTCGACCTCTCGGATCGCGGCGTGTCCGGCCGGGCGGTTCCGGCAGGCGCCGACGCCTTCGTCTACACCGAGCGCGGCGTCTATCGCTCCAGCGAAACGGTCTATCTCACCGCGCTGCTGCGCGACGGCCAGGGCAATGCCGTGGCGGGCGGGCCGCTGACGCTGGTGATCGAGCGCCCCGACGGCGTCGAATTCCGCCGCGCCGTGCTGCCCGACCAGGGCGCGGGCGGCCGCAGCATGGCGCTGACCCTCAATTCCGCGGTCCCGACCGGGACCTGGCGGGCGCGCGCCTTCACCGACCCGAAGGGCTCGGCGGTCGGCGAAACCACCTTCATGGTCGAGGATTACATCCCCGAGCGGATCGAATTCGAGTTAACAGCCAAGGATAAGCAGATCAAAGCTGATGCTCCGGTAGAACTTAAGGTCGATGGCCGTTTCCTCTATGGCGCGCCGGCCTCCGGGTTGCAGCTGGAAGGCGACATGCTGGTAACTCCGGCCGCGGGACGGCCGGGCTACGCCGGCTACCAGTTCGGCGTTGCGGACGAGGAAACCACCAGCAACGAGCGTACCCCGCTGGAAAACCTGCCTGAGGCCGACGCCAAGGGCGTCGCCACGTTCCCGGTCAGCCTGGCCAAACCGCCGTCCTCGACCCGTCCGCAGGAAGCCCAGATTTTCGTCCGGATGGCGGAAGCCGGCGGCCGTTCGGTCGAACGCAAGCTGGTGCTGCCGGTTCAGCCGGCGGCGGCCATGATCGGTGTCAAACCGCTGTTCGCCGACAAGAGCGTCGCGGAAGGCGACAAGGCCGGCTTCGACGTCGTGTTCGTGACCCCGGAAGGCAAGCAACTGGCGCGCGACGGCCTGCGCTATGAGCTTTTGAAGATCGAATCCCGCTATCAATGGTACCGGCAGAACTCGTCCTGGGAATATGAGCCGGTCAAATCGACCAAGCGGATGTCCGATGGCGATCTCGCTGTTGCCGTCGACAAGCCGTCCCGGATCACGCTGTCGCCGCAGCCCGGCCGCTACCGGCTCGACGTCAAGGCGACTGAGGCCGACGGTCCGCTGACCTCGGTGCAGTTCGATGTCGGCTGGTATTCCGACGGCAGCGCCGACACGCCGGATCTGCTGGAGACCTCGATCGACAAGCCGGAATATCTGGCCGGCGACACCATGGTGGTGTCGGTCAATGCGCGCTCGGCCGGCAGGCTGACCATCAACGTGCTGGGCGACCGGCTGCTGACCACGCAATCCATCAACGTCAAGGAAGGCACCGCGCAGGTCAAAATTTCCGTCGGCAAGGACTGGGGCACCGGCGCCTATGTGGTGGCGACGCTGCGCCGGCCGCTCGATGCCGCCGCCTTGCGAATGCCCGGTCGCGCAATTGGCCTGAAATGGTTCGGCATCGACAGGAAGTCCCGCACGCTCACGGTGGACCTCGCGCCACCGGCCCTGGTGCGTCCGGGAACGACGTTGAAGATCCCGGTCAAGCTCGGCGGTCTCAATCCGGGCGAGGACGCCAAGATTGTCGTTGCCGCCGTCGACGTCGGCATTCTCAACCTCACCAACTACAAGCCGCCGGCACCGGACGATTACTATCTCGGCCAGCGCCGCATGACCTCGGAAATCCGCGACCTCTACGGGCAACTGATCGACGGCATGCAGGGCACGCGCGGCCAGATCAGGACAGGCGGCGATGCCGCCGGCGGCGAGCTGCAGGGCAGTCCGCCGACGCAAAAGCCGCTGGCGCTGTATTCCGGAATCGTCACGGTCGCCGCCAACGGCACCGCGTCAATCGATTTCGACATTCCGGAGTTCGCCGGCACCGCGCGGGTGATGGCGGTGGCGTGGACCTCGACCAAACTCGGCCGTGCCACCACCGACGTCACGGTCCGCGATCCCGTGGTGCTGACCGCGACCTTGCCGCGCTTCCTGCTCAATGGCGACAAGGGCACCATGAGTTTCGACCTCGACAACGTCGAGGGTGCGGCCGGCGACTACACCGTCAGCGTCAAGGCCTCGGGACCGGTGAAGGTGACGGGCAATCCGACCACCACCGTCAAACTCGCCGCCAAGCAACGCAGTTCGATGTCGCTGGCGCTCGATGCCGGCGGCGCAGGTACCGCGAAGCTCGACGTCGACATCAAGGGGCCGAACGGGCTGACGCTGGCGCGGCATTACGCGCTCGACGTCAAGGCGGCGACGCAGATCCTGGCGCGCCGTTCGATCCGGACCCTGGCAAAGGGCGAGAGCCTGACGCTGACCTCCGACATGTTCTCGGATCTGGTGCAGGGCACCGGCGGCGTCTCGCTGTCGGTCAGTCTGTCCACCGCGCTCGACGCCGCGACCATCCTGAAGGCGCTCGACCGTTATCCGCATGGCTGTTCGGAGCAGATCGCCAGCCGCGCCATGCCGCTGCTCTATGTCAACGATCTGGCGGTGGGGGCGCATCTGGCGATGGATACCGCGGTCGACCAGCGCATCAAGGATGCGATCGACCGGCTGCTGGCGCGGCAAGGTTCGAACGGTTCGTTCGGACTGTGGTCGGCCGGCGGGGACGATTCATGGCTTGATGCCTATGTCACGGACTTCCTGACCCGCGCCCGTGAAAAGGGGTTCGTGGTGCCGGATGTGCTGTTCAGGAGCGCGCTAGACCGCATCCGCAACTCCGTGGTGAATGCCAATGAGCCGGAAAAGGACGGCGGCCGCGATCTGGCCTACGGCCTCTACGTGCTCGCCCGCAACGGCGCGGCACCGATCGGCGACCTGCGATATCTCGCCGATACCAAGCTCGGCAATCTGGCGACGCCGATCGCCAAGTCGCAGCTGGCGGCGGCGCTGGCGCTGGTCGGCGACAAGGGCAGGGCGGAGCGGGTCTATGCCGCCGCCGCCGAAAGCCTTGCGCCGAAGCCCGTGCTGGAGTTCGGCCGGGTCGACTATGGCAGCGCCTTGCGCGACGCGGCGGCACTGGTCTCGCTGGCGAGCGAAGGCAATGCGCCGCGGGCGACGCTGACGCAAGCGGTCCAGCGCGTCGAAGCGGCACGCGGTCTCACGCCCTACACTTCGACCCAGGAAAATGCCTGGCTCGTGCTGGCGGCGCGCGCGCTCGCCAAGGAGACGCTTACGCTTGATGTCAACGGCGCTCCGGTCAAGACCGCGCTCTATCGCAGCTACAAGGCCGCTGACGTGGCGGGCCAGCCGATCAAGATCACCAACACCGGCGATGCGCCGGTACAAGCGGTGGTCTCGGTTTCGGGTTCGCCGATCACGCCGGAGCCCGCGGCCTCGAACGGTTTCAAGATCGAGCGGAATTACTTCACGCTCGACGGCAAGCCGGCCGATGTCTCCAAAGCCAAGCAGAATGATCGTTTTGCGGTGGTGCTGAAGATCACGGAGGCAAAACCGGAACACGGCCACATCATGGTGTCGGATTATCTGCCGGCAGGCCTCGAGATCGACAATCCGCGTCTGGTTTCATCCGGCGATACCGGCACGCTGGACTGGATCGAGGATGGCGAGGAGCCTGAGAATACCGAGTTCCGCGACGACCGCTTCACTGCGGCGATCGATCGGGCCAGTGACGATGCTGCGGTGTTCACGGTGGCCTATGTGGTGCGCGCGGTATCTCCCGGCAAATACGTGCTGCCGCAGGCCTATGTCGAAGACATGTATAATCCCTCGCGCTACGGCCGCACCAGCACCGGCTCGGTCGAGGTGCGGGCGGCGAAATGAGCGCATCGGGCAACAAGAAAGAAGTGGATGGCCGGGTTAAGCCCGGCCATGACGGCGGTAAGAGGCGCGGGTTCCGGCGCGTTGCCGCCGCTGCTGCGCTTGGCGTCTTGCTGGCGACTGGCATCTTTGCCGCCTGGATCGTCTCGCTCGGTCCGTTGCCATTCGAGCAGGCCCGGCAAATCTCCACCACCATCGTCGACCGCAACGGAAAGCTGTTGCGTGCCTATGCCATGGCGGATGGCCGATGGCGGCTGCCGGTCGACGCGCGAACCGGCGTCGATCCGTCATATCTGAAACTGCTGATGGCCTACGAAGACCGGCGGTTTTACTCCCACCGTGGCGTCGATCCGCGGGCGCTGGGCCGCGCCGCGTGGCAACTCGTCAGCAGCGGTCGCATCGTTTCCGGCGGCTCGACCATCACGATGCAGCTGGCGCGATTGATGGAGCCGCGGCGCGAGCGCTCGCTCTCCGCCAAATTTCGCCAGATGGTGCGCGCGATCCAGCTCGAGCGGCAACTGAGCAAGGACCAGATCCTCGATCTCTATCTGGCGCTGGCGCCGTTCGGCGGCAATCTCGAGGGTATTCGCGCGGCGTCCATCGCCTATTTCGGCAAGGAGCCGAAACGATTGTCGCTGGCGGAAGCTTCTGTGCTGGTGGCGTTGCCGCAATCGCCGGAAACCCGCCGGCTCGATCGCCATCCCGAGGTGGCGCGCATCGCACGCGACCGCGTGCTCGATCGCATGGTCGAGGATGGCCGCGTATCGACCGAGGATGCGGTGCAGGCCAAGGCTGTTCCGGTGCCGCGGCTGCGCAAGCCGATGCCAATACTGGCGCCGCATTCCGCAGATCAGGCGCTGGCCACCGTGAAGGACAGGCCGGTCATCAAGCTGACGCTCGATTCCAGTATGCAGAAGGTGCTGGAAGCGCTGGCGCGCGACCGCGCCATCGCGCTGGGCTCGAATATTTCTGTGGCCATCGTCGCGGTCGACAATGAGAGCGGTGACGTGCTGGCGCACGTCGGCTCGCCCGATTATTTCGACCAGCGGCGCGCCGGACAGGTCGACATGACCCGCGCGGTGCGCTCGCCGGGTTCGACCCTCAAACCGTTCATTTATGGTCTGGCGTTCGAGGACGGCTTTGTTCATCCGGAAAGCCTGATCGACGACCGGCCGATCCGTTTCGGCTCCTATGCGCCGGAAAATTTCGACATGAGCTTTCAGGGCACGGTGCCGGTGCGCAAGGCGCTGCAACTGTCCCTCAACGTGCCGGCCATCGCGCTGCTCGACCGTGTCGGCTCCAGCCGCCTGTCGTCGCGGCTGAAGCAGGCCGGTGCCAATCTGGTGCTGCCGAAGGACGAGGCACCGGGCCTCGCGATGGGTCTCGGCGGCGTCGGCGTCACGCTGCAGGATCTGGTGCAGCTCTATTCCGGGCTGGCGCGGCTCGGCAATGCCAGGCCGCTGCGCGAAATCGTCAGGTCAACCGACGACCCGCGCGATAATCTGCGGCTGATGGACCCCGTCGCGGCCTGGCAGGTCGGCAATGTACTGATCGGCACGCCGCCGCCGGAGAATGCCGCGCACAACCGGATCGCGTTCAAGACCGGCACCAGCTACGGCTATCGCGATGCCTGGTCGGTCGGTTTCGACGGCAAGCTCACCATCGGCGTCTGGGTCGGGCGGCCCGATGGCGCGCCGGTGTCGGGGCTGGTCGGGCGCACCGCCGCAGCCCCGATCCTGTTCGATGCCTTCGCCCGCGCCGGAAAGCTGCCTGCAGCGCTGCCGAAACCGCCAAAGGGGACGCTTGTCGCCAGCAACGCCAAATTGCCGTTGCCGCTGCGCCGGTTCCGGCCGGCGGGGGAACTGGTCCGCACCGGAGCCGAGCAGGCGCCGCGCATCCAGTTTCCGCTCAATGGCTCGCGGATCGATGTCGATCGCGGCAGTGGCGGGCAGTTTTCGGCGATGCCGGTCAAGGTCGCCGGCGGCGTGCTGCCGCTCACCATGCTGGTGAACGGCGTCTCGGTGGGGGAAATCGACGGCCGGCGCCAGCGGCTGGTCGAGCCGCCCGGTCCGGGCTTTGCCCGGCTGACCGTGATCGACGCGGTGGGCGCCGCGGACACAGTTGTCATAAGAATTCAATAAAGGGGACCTAACCGGTTGTCGGAATAGCAGTTTCGTCGTAATCGGAACCGATGGTCGAGACCTATGCCCGCCCCCGATTTGGAGAGCCGCGCGAGCCGAAGAACCGGGTCAATCCGGGCAGCCGGCTTGCCGGCGTGCTTGACCTCGTGGCCGCCAGCCACGTCAGGGCGGCGTTCTTCCTGGTCTGCTGTGGCCTCGTGCTGTTTCTGCCGGGCTTCTTCAATATCCCGCCGATCGATCGCGACGAGGCTCGGTTCGCACAGGCGACCAAGCAGATGGTCGAGAGCAACGATTTCGTCGACATCCGCTTCCAGGACGACGTCCGCTACAAGAAGCCGGTCGGCATCTACTGGATGCAGTCGGCGGTGGTCGAGACCGCGTCGGCGCTGGGCTTGCCGCAGGCGCAGATCCGGATCTGGCTGTACCGCATTCCCTCGCTGATCGGCGCGATCGGGGCGGTGCTGTTGACCTACTGGACGGCGCTGGCGTTCGTGACCCGGCGCGGCGCCATCCTGGCCGGGCTAATCATGTGCAGTTCGGTGCTGCTCGGCGCCGAAGCCCGGTTGGCGAAAACCGATGCCATGCTGCTGCTGACCGTGGTCGCGGCGATGGGCGCGATGGCGCGGGTCTATCTGTCTTGGCAGCGCGGCGAGGATCCCCAGCGGCCGCCATGGTCCTGGCCGGCGATCTTCTGGACGGCGCTGGCGGCCGGCATCCTGCTCAAGGGGCCGCTGATCCTGTTGTTCGTCGCGCTCACGATCGTGACGCTGGCGATCCTCGACCGCTCGGCGGCGTGGCTGTGGCGGCTGCGTCCGGTCTGGGGCCTGATGTGGATGCTGGTTCTGGTGCTGCCCTGGTTCGTCGCGATCTTCTGGCGCGCCGGCCAGACCTTCTTCACCGATTCAGTCGGCCGCGACATGTTGGCGAAATTCGCCGCGCAGGAATCCCATGGCGCACCGCCCGGGTTCTATCTGGCGCTGTTCTGGATAACCTTCTGGCCGGGCGCTGCGCTGGCGGGAATGGCGGCGCCGGCGGTGTGGCGGGCGCGGCGCGAGCCCGGCGCGCAATATCTGCTGGCTTGGCTGATACCGTCATGGATCGTGTTCGAACTGGTGATGACAAAGCTGCCGCATTACGTGCTGCCGCTCTATCCGGCGATCGCGATCCTGGCGGTGGGCGCGCTGGAACGCCGCGTGCTGTCGCGCTCATGGCTGATGCGGGGCGCGGCCTGGTGGTTCGTGATTCCGGCGGGAGCTTCGGTGCTGGCCGTGGTCGGCGCCATTGCGCTGACGCGCCAGCCGGTGTTTCTGGCCTGGCCCTTCATTGCGGCGGCGCTGATCTTCGGGCTGTTCGCGTGGTGGCTCTACGAGGACAGCCGCGCCGAACGTTCGCTGCTCAACGCCGTGGTCTCGGCGATGTTTCTGGCGATTGCGGTCTACGGCATCGTGTTGCCCTCGCTGACGCCGCTGTTTCCGAGCCCCGAGATCGCCCGCGCCTTGCGCAACGTGGTCTGCGTCGGTCCGAAAGCCGCCGCCGCGGGTTTTCACGAGCCGAGCCTGGTCTTCATGACGGGTACCTCGACGCTGTTGACGGATGGATCGGGGGCGGCGGATTTCCTGGGGCAGGGCAGTTGCCGGTTTGCGCTGGTGGAATCACGCTCGGAACGCAGCTTCGCCGCGCGCGCCGAAGCGATCGGGCTGCGCTATAACGTGGCCACGCGCATCGACGGCTATAACTACTCGCAAGGCAAGGCGGTTTCGATCGCGATCTTCCGCTCCGAGGGCACCCAATAAAATGTCTCCGCGGGCCGGCGCCTCAGCGAGTTATTTCCCGGACCTCGTGGCCATCATGCGCCGGTCGGTGGCGCAACTGGTGCGCTCGCCGTCGCATTCGCGCCGTGCCGAGGCGGCGCGGCGTTCGGCGCGCCACGTCCTGCAGCTTACCGCCATTCTGGGCGCCGCGATCATCGCGCTGATGTATCTGCTGGATGCGACACAGATCGGCTGGATGCCGAAGCGGGGGACGCCGAGCCTTTGGCCGCTCCGCATCCTGACCGAGTTCGGCAAATCCGCCTATGTGATGTGGGTTTTGGCAGGGCTGTTGTTGGCAGTCGCATTCACTTCCCCCGTGTTGCGCGGGCAAGCGCGATCCCTGTTGCTGGGCCTGGGGACGCGGCTGCAGTTTATCTTCTTCGCCGTCATGGTGCCGGCCCTGGTCGGAGACGTTCTCAAATGGGTCGTCGGGCGCGGCCGGCCGTTCGTCGGCGGCGAAGGCAATGTTTTCAACTTCAGGCATTTCGGCGGCACTGAAGCCTTTGCGAGCTTTCCGTCCGGTCACGCCAACACCGCCTTTGCGCTGGCTTTCGCGGTTTCCGCGCTGTGGCCGCAGGCCCGCCCGTGGATGCTGGCCTATGCCGTCGCGATTGCGCTCACCCGCCTCGTGTTGCTGGCGCATCATCCGAGCGACGTGGTGGCCGGCGCGCTGGTCGGCGTGATCGGCGCGATGGCGGTGCGCCACTGGTTTGCCGCGAGGCGCCTCGGCTTCGCGATCCGTGGCGACGGCACCATCCTGCCGCTTCCGGGGCCCTCGCTGGGGCACCTCAAAAGGGTTGCCGGAGGGGCGTCAGCCCCATAAGAAGCGGACGCCATAAGGCAGCGGCGCAGCGGGTTCCGCTGCCGGCCGATTCAAAACGACGAGCATCGATTTGCCTTCATCCGACTCGACCGAAGTGGCTGTTTCCATTGTCGTTCCCGTGCGCAACGAAGCCGGGAACGTGGAGCCGCTGATTGCGGAAATCGCCGCCGCGCTGGACGGCCGATGGGCCTACGAGATCATCTACGTCAATGACGGCTCCACCGATGCGACCGGCGAGCGGCTCGCAGCCCTGATGAAGGCGCGCGCCAACCTGCGCCAGATCCGGCATGCGACCTCATCGGGGCAATCGGCGGCGGTGCGCAGCGGTGTCCGCGCCGCGCGGGGAACCATCGTGGCGACGCTCGACGGCGACGGGCAGAACAATCCGGCGTTCCTGCCGGATTTGATCTCGGCGATCGAGAACGGCGGCGACCGCGTCGGGCTGGCCGCCGGCCAGCGGGTCGGACGCAAGGACACCGGATTCAAGAAGCTGCAGTCGCGCACCGCCAACGGCGTCCGCAACGCCATCCTGCGCGACGGCACCCGCGATACCGGCTGCGGCCTGAAAGCGTTCCGGCGCGAGGTGTTCCTGATGATGCCCTATTTCGACGGGCTGCATCGCTTTCTGCCGGCGCTGGTGCGCCGCGAGGGTTTTGACATCGTCTATGTCGATGTCATCGACCGCCCGCGCCATTCCGGCGTGTCGAATTACGGCTTCTTCGACCGGCTATGGATCGGGATCATGGATCTGGCGGGCGTGTGGTGGCTGATCCGCCGCAAGAAACCGACGCCCGTTGCGACCGAGGTGATGACTCATGACTGACCTGTTCAACATGCTCGGCACCTATCTGCATGAGGTCTTCGTCATCAAGTTCGATGGCGGGGTGACCCTGGGATTCGTGGCGCAGGGGCTGTTCACCATGTGCGCCGTGGTGCAATGGATCGCTTCCGAGCGCGCGCGCAAGAGCGTGATCCCGGTGGCGTTCTGGTTCTTCTCGATCGGCGGCGGGATATTGCTGCTGATCTATGCGCTGTACCGCCGCGATCCCGTCTTCATCGCCGGCCAGTCGCTCGGCCTCGTGGTGTACTTTCGCAACGTGTATTTTATCATTGTCAACGGACGGCAGTCGTCGGTCAAAAGCTGAGCAAAGCCCTCCCGAAGGCCAATTCAAGCGCTCTTCACGGGCGCGGCGCGACCCTGCTGCGGCGCCTCAACAAAAAATGCGAAAACAACCCCATGTACAGTAAGACGCCTCGCCTAAAATGGTTTTATAATACCGTTCATCTGCTAGACCACGCCTCGAAATTCAAGTTGTTTCATTAAATGCCACATCGTTCGAGCCATGACGTGTCTGCGCGGATCGACCAGTGGTGGTCGATCGCGAAGGATGACATCCTGGCCGATCCGTTCGGGCCGATGGCGACGGCCGGCCTGTTCCAGATCGGCCTTCCCGGCGCGGGTGCTGCGCTCGATACCTACAGCGCGATAGCGTCCGCCGAGCAGGCGATTGCCGCCAGAACCGGCCTGCTGGGGCTCGCGAGCGGCTTCGCCGCCCGGCAGGTGATCGCGCGTTTCTTCATCTCGGGTTTTGCCACCGAGCATCAGCGCGCCGCATGGCTGCCGCGGATTGCCGCCGGGGAGGTCTGCACGGCGGTCGCGATCTCCGAGCCCGGCGCCGGTGCGCATCCAAAGCATCTGCAGACCAAAGCTGAATCCCGTGGCGCGGGATTTATCATCAGCGGCCGCAAAGCCTGGGTCACCAATGGCCCGGTCGCCGATCTGTTTCTGGTGCTGGCCGTGGTCGCGGTCGAGGACGGCCGCAAGCGCTATGGCCTGTTCATGCTGCCGAAGGCGACATCGGGCCTGGTGATCAAGCCGATGGCGGCGCTGGACGTGCTGGCACCGGCGACCCATTGCGAGCTCGAACTCGATGGCTGCGAGGTGCCGGCGTCGGCGCGGGTGGGCGACTTGCCCGACGCCTATCCTGTCATGGCCATGCCGTTTCGCGATGTCGAGGACACCGTCGGGACGGCGAATGTTTCGGGGTTGCTGAGCTGGCTGCTCCAAAAGGTCGCCGCACGGATCGAGCGCAGCGAAGACAACGCCTTGCGGCTCGGCCGCATCGCGGGTCTGGTGTCGCTGGTGCAGGCGGCGAGCCGGCTCGCGGTTGCGGCGCTCGATGGCGAGGGAGAGGATGTGCCGGCGCGCGTGATCGGCGTAAGATTGCTGTCGCGCGACATCGTCGGCGAAATCCGCGAACTGCTGGGGCAGGGCGCCACTGTTGATGCCGCGACTGCCCGGGCGCTGGCGGCGTTCGACATGCTGGCCTCGGTCGCGCGCGAGCCGCGCAAGATCAGGCAGATCAGGCTTGGAAATTCAACAAGGCCTGGAGATTCAATAAGGCCTGGAAATTCAATCGGAAGCGAGAAACAAGAATGAATACCCATCTGCCGGCGGATTCGATCGAAGCCGTCACAACCGGGCTGGCGTCAGCCGGCTATATCGCCAGCAAGCAGATCGCGACCGCGGTCTATCTGGCGGAGAAGATCGAGAAGCCGATTCTGGTGGAAGGCCCGGCCGGCGTCGGCAAGACCGAACTCGCAAAAGCGCTGGCGGCGTGGCGTGGCCTGAAGATGATCCGCATGCAGTGCTATGAGGGGCTCGATGAAGCCAAGGCGCTGTATGAATGGAAATACGCCAAGCAGCTGCTCTACACCCAAATCCTGAAGGACAAGCTTGGCGAAGTGCTTGGAGGCGCCGACACGCTGGCCGCAGCGCTCGGCAAGCTGCACGATTTCGGCGACGTGTTCTTCTCCAAGGAATTCGTCGAGCCGCGCCCGCTGCTGCAGGCACTGGAACAGGAAAAGGGCTGCGTACTGCTGGTCGACGAGATCGACAAGTCGGACGCCGAATTCGAATCCCTGCTGCTGGAGATCCTCAGCGATTACCAGGTCTCGATCCCTGAGCTCGGAACCGTCTCGGCGATCGTCAAGCCGACGGTGATTCTGACCTCGAACGGCGAGCGCGACCTCTCGGACGCGCTGAAGCGCCGCTGCCTGCATCTGCATATCGGCTTCCCCGAGCAGAAACTGGAAGAACGCATCGTCGAGAGCCGCGTGCCCGGCATCTCCGCAACCTTACGCAAACAGATCGTCGGCTTCATCAACCAGGTCCGCGCGCTCGATCTGAAGAAGCTGCCCTCGGTCAGCGAGACCATCGACTGGGCACGGGTGCTGGTATTGCTGCAGTCCTCGGAACTCGATCATGAAACCGTCAAGGACACGCTGAATGTGCTGCTGAAATACGAGGCCGACATCGAAACCACGATACCGCAGGTGTCGGGCTTTGTCGCCAAGGCCGGCCGCCACGGCGTGTTCGGCTGATGCGCGAGGAACTGCATCGGTTCTTCCGGGCGGCGCGCGGCGCCGGCGTTCGGGTAAGCCCTGCGGAAAGCATCGATGCCATGAAGGCGGTGGCGGATGTCGGGTTTGCCGAGCGCGGCATCCTGCGCGATACGCTGCTGCTGACGCTGGCCAAGAGCCAGGACGAAAAGCAGGCGCTCGGCGACTGCTTTGACCTGTTCTTCAGCCAGCCCGAGGTGCCGGAAGAAACCGCGCCGGAGGACGCTGCCGATAGCAAAGGCGCGGAGTCTTCGCCAAGCGAGTACGAGCCGGGCGATCCGGATACCCCGGCGCCGGCGCTCGGCGATCTCGCGCAGATGCTGATGTCGCGCGACCGCAACGCGATCGCCGCGGCCATGGCGGCGGCGTCGAATGCCGCCTCGCTGTCCGACATCCGCTATTTCACCCAGCGCGGCATTTTCTCGTCGCGGATACTTGAGGCGCTCGGCATCGAGCGGCTGCGCGACGATCTGGACGCGCTGACGGCGACAAATCCCGGGGACGCCGAACGGCTGGCGGCGGCACTCGAGGCGCTGCGCGAAAACGTGCGCGAGGTCGTCAACCAGGCGCTGGTTCTGTACGGGCGCGAGGAAACCGAGAACCTGCGCAACGAAATCCTGCGCAACGCGCCGCTGGCCCGGCTCGAACGCCGCCAAGTCGAGCAGATGAAAGCGCTGATCCGCGCCATCGCGCGGCGGTTGCGCGAGCGCTACTCCAAGCCGCGCAAGCGGCAGCGCCGCGGCCATCTCGACACCAGAAAAACGCTGCGGCGGAACGCCGCCTGGGGCGGCGTGCCGTTTCTCACCTCATGGAAACGCCGCCACCGCGACAGGCCGAAGATCGTGGCGATCTGCGATGTCTCGGGATCGGTGGCGCAGGTATCCGATTTCTTCCTGCTCTTGATCCACAGCCTGCACGAGGTGGTCGACGACGTGCGCTCGTTTGCGTTCTCCGGAAACCTGATCGAGGTCTCCGACATCCTCGACACCAAATCGCCGGAGGAGGCCATGAGCGAGATCATGTCGAAGGTCGGTTTCGGCTCGTCCGACTATGGCGGCTCGTTCGTGGATTTCGAAAAGAGTTTTCTCCGCAGCGTGACGCCGAAGACCACCGTGATCGTGCTCGGCGATGCCCGCACCAACAACCTTGATCCGCGCGCCGACATCCTGCGCACCATTTCCGA
>JBKJUA010000255.1:0-2638 GCA_046590305.1 Bradyrhizobium sp. | reverse complement strand
TCGCTGACCATGTATAGCACGGCCGGCGCGATCCCATCAGGCCCCAGCGCCGCCTTGGGGTTTTCGATGTAGCGCGGCAGGTCGGCGGTCATGCGGGTCAGCGCGCCCGGGGCCAGGGTCCAGATCCGGATGTTGTATTTGCGGCCCTCGATCGCCAGCACGTTGGACAGTCCCCAGATACCGCCCTTGGCGGAGCCGTAGTTGCTCTGGCCGAAATTGCCGATCAAGCCCGAGGTCGAGGAGGTATTGACGATGACGCCGCCGCCGTTCTCGCGCATCCAGCGGAACACCGGCTGGGTGACGCAGAAGGTCCCCTTCAGATGCACTTTTAGCACTTTGTCCCATGCGGCCTCGGACGCCTTGGCAAAGGTCTGGTCGAGCAGGATGCCGGCGTTGTTGACCAGGATGTCGGCACGGCCAAAGTGCTTGATGGCATCGTCGAACACCGACTGGCCGCCGGCCATGGTGGAGATATCGGCGCCGTTGGCGACCGCCCGACCGCCCTCGGACTTGATCGCATTGACCACCTGCTGCGCCATCGAGACATCGGCGCCCGAGCCGTCGCGCGGCCCGCCGAGGTCGTTGACCACGACCGCCGCACCCTCGCGCGCGAACAGTTTTGCGTAGGCCTCACCGAGCCCGCCACCAGCGCCGGTGATGATGGCAACCTTGCCGTCAAGTAATCCCATGTCTCTCTCCCTGATCGCTTCTGTTCTCGAATCGCGGCGGCGCTCGACCTTCGCCTCTCCCCGCTTGCGGGGAGAGGCCGGATCACATCGCAGATGTGATCCGGGTGAGGGGGACTCTCAGCCAGCACGCCTGCCGAGAGTCCCCCTCACCCCAACCCTCTCCCCGCAAGCGGGGCGAGGGAGCGCACTGCCTCGTTGCAACATCCTCTTTTATTCCAGGCGCTGTTACCCCAGCACGGTCCGGCCGCTCTTGATCACGGTGACGTTGCGCGACTTGACCCTGGCTTCGAATGAAATCACGCTGCCGTCCTTCCACATTTCCATGGTCACGGTCTCGCCGGGGTAGACCGGCGAGGAGAACCGCACCGCGTGCTGCCTGAAGGCGCCGGAATCGTAGTCGGCATAGGTCTGCAGCACACCGCGGCAGGTGATGCCGTAGGTGCACATGCCGTGCAGGATCGGCGCCGGGAAGCCGGCGCGCTTTGCAAACTCAGGATCGCTGTGCAGCGGATTGCGGTCGCCGCAGAGGCGGTAGACCAATGCCTGATCCGGACGGGTCGTGATGTCGACCGTCTTGTCGGGACTGCGGGTCGGCATCTTGTGCGGCTCGGGTTGGCCTTCGGAAGGTCCGCCAAAGCCGCCGTCGCCGCGGGCGAAACGCGACGCCAAGAGAGTGGCCAACGGCTCGCCCTTGTCGTCGCGCAGCACGGTCTTGTGCCGGATCACCGCGCCCTTGTCCTTGCCCTTGTCGAACACGTCGAGCACGCTGGAGTCGGCGGTGATACTGGCTGATGTCGAAAGCGGCTTGTGAAAGGTGATGTCGCGCTCACCGTCAACCACCATTACGCGGTTGAGACTCATTTCGCCGGGCCCAGCGCCCCAGGCCGCGACCGAAGCGAAGGTCGGCACCACTTTCAGCGCGCGCGGCGTGGCGGTGGCTTCGTTGACGAAGGCCAGCTCCTTTTCGTCCATGGGATCGGAGCCCATGCCGATGCCATAGGCGTACAGCATCACCTCGCGGTCGGTGTAGGAATATTTCTGGCCGAGATTCTTCAGCGCCATCAGTTCGTCGTAGTTGATCGGCATTTTGTCTGATCTCCCCGAATTCTTTTTCTTTTGACCGGCGCCAGTCGCATCGCCCTCCCCGCTTGTGGGAGAGGGCATCGCCGGCACCGGCAACAAATTCGCCTGGGTGAGGGGTTGCTTCAGCGAGCACTCTGCCCGCGGAGAGAACCCCTCATCCGGCGGCCTGCGGCCGCCACCTTCTCCCACAAGGGGAGAAGGGAAGAACTACACCGGTGTAAAGAACGGCAGCGGCGCGCCGTCGGTCGGCTTGAAGACGACCTTGACCTTCTGGCCGATCCTCAGTTTCTCCAGCTCGCAGTCGACGAAATTGGTCTGCACCGACGGGCCTTCTTTCAGCGTGACGTATCCGATCGCATATGGCCCGGTCGGGGATTTGCGCATCAGGCTGAAGGTGTAGATCTCGCCCTCGCCCGAGCTTTCCTCCCACACCGTCTGGTCGGAGAAACAGAACGGACAGATCGCGCGCGGAAAGTAATGCGGCTCGCCGCAGGCGGTGCAGCGCTTGATCAGGAACTTGCCTTGGCTAGCGGCTTCCCAGAACGGAGCGGTTTCGGGATTGCCCTGCGGCGCCGGATATTTCTTTGCTTCAGCCATTACGCACGCTCCAGGATGCAGGTTGAGGCGGCGTGACGCACGCCGAGCAGACCGCCGGTGCCGTGAGCGATGGCGAGATCGCAATTCGGCACCTGAACTTTCGGATGCGCTTCGCCGCGCAGCTGCCGCACCGCTTCAATGATTTTTGTCATTCCGCCGCGATTCACGGGATGATTGCTGCAGAGCCCGCCGCCGTCGGTGTTGAACGGCAGCTTGCCGACGCCGGAAATCAGATTGCCGTCGGAGACGAACTTGCCGCCCTCGCCCTT
>JBKJUA010000140.1:0-10756 GCA_046590305.1 Bradyrhizobium sp. | reverse complement strand
ATCGCCGATTTCGGCCGCCGCGCCCGCGACGGCCAGCTCAAGATCGACGAGATGCAGGGCGGCACCTTCACCATCACCAATGGCGGCATCTACGGTTCGCTGATGTCGACCCCGATCCTGAACGCGCCGCAATCGGCCATTCTCGGCATGCACAAGATCCAGGAACGCCCGGTCGCGATCGCCGGCAAGATCGAGATCCGCCCGATGATGTATCTGGCGCTATCCTACGATCACCGCGTCATCGACGGCAAGGAAGCGGTGACGTTCCTGGTCCGTGTCAAGGAAAGCCTGGAAGATCCGGCGCGGCTGGTGCTGGATCTGTGACGTGCCAGTCGTCGCTATCGTTGATGGGGTAAAGATCATGTTTTACGCCAACGAGCATCCGCCAGCGCATTTTCATGCGAAGATAGCGGAGTTTCAAGCCGTCATCGACATCGACAGTGTTGCGATTGTGGCCGGCAGGCTGCCTCCCGTGCAAACGCGATCCGTGCTCGCTTGGGCCGCCTCGAGGCAGGCTGTCTTGCGGCAGACGTTTGTCGCCGCTATGGCCCACGAAAAGGTCGGACCGATCGAATGAGCGATTTGCAGCGAATCAAGACAGCCGAACCCATCATTCCCGGCGTTCTGAAACTGGTATTTCAGGATGGATATGAGGGCGTGGTTGACTTGCGGCCATTGTTGTCGAAAGGCGGAGTGTTCAGTCCCCTGCAAGACCCCGCGCATTTTGCGAAGGTCAAGATTGACGAATTCGGTCATTCGGTCAGCTGGACCAATGACGATGGCTATGAGGTGGATCTGAGTGCCGACGGACTGCGTCGGGACTGCGAGCGGCAAGCCGAAATCCATAAGCTCATGGTGGTGTAGATGATGGCAGTTGCTGTCGGACCGATGGATGAGCTGATCGGCAGCCGCGTCGAAATGCTGGTACTGCGATTTCTGCAGCGCGCGCAGGCCGACGATGGGGATGAGTCTTGACCGACAAAGTAGTTATTATCACCGGCGGAAGCCGCGGCATCGGCCGCGCTACCGCGATTGCGGCTGCCGCGCGCGGTTTCCGGGTCTGCGTCGGCTATGCCAGCAATGAAACCGCGGCGCGCCAGGTGGTTGCCGCCATCGAGGGCCGGAACGGCAAGGCGATCGCGGTGAAATGCGACGTCGGCGACGAGCACGACATTCTCGCGATGTTCAAGGCGGCCGACGGTTTTGGGACGCTCGGCGCGCTGGTCAACAATGCCGGCATCGTCGGGACGACGTCGCGGGTCGACGAGATGTCCGCCGAGCGCATCCAGCGCATGATGGCGGTCAACGTCACCGGCAGCATTCTGTGCGCGCGCGAGGCGGTGAAGCGGATGTCGACCCGCCACGGCGGCCAGGGTGGCGTCATCGTCAACCTGTCGTCGGTGGCCGCCAAGCTCGGCTCGCCCAATACCTATGTCGATTACGCCGCGTCCAAGGGCGCGATCGATTCCTTCACCGTCGGCCTCGGACACGAAGTCGCCGGCGAGGGCATTCGCGTCGCCGCGATCCGGCCCGGCCTGATCGACACCGAAATCCACGCCTCGGGCGGCGAGCCTGACCGCGCTCAACGGCTCAGCCACATGGTTCCGATGAAGCGCGTCGGCACCGCCGACGAAATCGCCAGCGCCATCGTCTGGTTGATGTCGGACGATGCCTCCTACGTGACCAGCGCCATTCTTGATGTATCGGGCGGGCGCTAACACCTGTCACACGTTCCAGCTACAGGACTTCAATCATGGCTTCCTACGATCTCGTCATCATCGGCACCGGTCCCGGCGGATATGTCTGCGCGGTGCGCGCGGCGCAGCTCGGCATGAAGGTCGCGGTGGTCGAAAAGAATGCCACGCTCGGCGGCACCTGCCTCAATGTCGGCTGCATGCCGTCGAAGGCGCTGCTGTACGCCTCCGAAATGTTCGAGGAGGCCGGGCACTCCTTTGCCAAAATGGGCATCAGCGTCTCCGCGCCGAAGCTCGATCTGCCCGCGATGATGAATTTCAAGCAGCAGGGCATCGACGGCAACGTCAAGGGCGTCGAATTCCTGATGAAGAAGAACAAGATCGACGTCATCAGCGGCAAGGGCAAGGTGCTCGGCGCCGGCAAGGTCGAAGTCTCCGGCGGCGACGGCAAGACACAGCTGGTCGAGACCAAAAACATCGTGATCGCCACTGGCTCCGATATTGCGCGGCTGAAGGGCATCGAGATTGACGAGAAGCGCATCGTGTCGTCGACCGGCGCGCTGGCGCTCGACAAGGTGCCTTCGAGCCTGCTGATCGTCGGCGCCGGCGTGATCGGGCTCGAACTCGGCTCGGTGTGGCACCGGCTCGGCGCCAAGGTCACCGTGGTGGAATTTCTCGACCGCATCCTGCCCGGCATGGACGGCGAAGTCGCAAAGCAATTCCAGCGCATTCTCGAAAAGCAGGGCTTTGCCTTCAAGCTCGGCGCCAAGGTCACCGGCGTCGATACCTCGGGCAAGACGCTCTCGGCCAGTGTCGAGCCGGCGGCAGGCGGGGCTGCCGAAAAGCTTGAAGCCGACGTGGTGCTGGTATGTATCGGGCGCGTTCCCTACACCGAGGGCCTCGGCCTCAAGGAGGCCGGCGTCGCGCTCGACAATCGCGGCCGCATCCAGATCGATGGGCATTTCGCCACCAGCGTGAAGGGCGTGTATGCGATCGGCGATGTCGTGGCGGGTCCGATGCTCGCGCACAAGGCCGAGGACGAAGGCGTCGCCTGCGCCGAGATTCTCGCAGGACAGGCCGGGCATGTGAACTACGATGTTATCCCGGGCGTCGTGTATACCACGCCGGAAGTGTCCGCCGTCGGCAAGACCGAGGAAGAGCTGAAGCAGGCCGGAATCGCCTACACCGTTGGCAAATTCCCGTTCACCGCCAATGGCCGATCCAAGGTCAACCAGACCACGGACGGGTTCGTGAAGATTGTCGCGGATGCGAAGACGGATCGGGTGCTCGGTGTGCACATCATCGGCCGCGAGGCAGGCGAACTGATCCATGAGGCGGTTGTCCTGATGGAGTTCGGCGGTTCCGCCGAGGATCTGGCCCGCATTTGCCATGCCCATCCGACCCGCTCGGAAGCCGTCAAGGAAGCCGCGCTTGCGGTCGGCAAGCGCGCCATCCATATGTAAGCCGCGCCCGGCCGGGCGGAGACTGCATTGATGCGCCGCCTGTTTCGACCGATCTGGCTTCTGCTCGCGGTCATCTTCCTGATCGAAGCATGGCTGTGGGATCACCTCGAGCCCATCGTGGAGCGGGTGGTCGCGCGGATTCCGCTGCGCGCCTTCAAGCATTGGCTCGCCGGGAAAATCGCTGCACTGTCGCCGGCGATGACGCTGATCGTGTTCGTCGTGCCCGCCATCCTGCTGTTTCCGCTGAAGCTGGCCGGGCTCTGGCTGCTGGCCCAAGAATACTGGGTCAGTGCCGTCACGACGATGGTGCTCGCGAAATTTCTCGGCCTCGGCGTCACCGCCTTCATCTTCGATCTGACGCGGCCGAAGCTGCTGCAAATGCGCTGGTTCGCAAGCCTGTACGATTTCGTGATGACACTGCGGGCAAGAGCCGCAGATCTCGTCAATCCGATCAAGCTGCGGATCAGGGAAATCTTGCAGGGCAACGGCGGCGGCTGGTCGTCGCGAATGCTGCGGACGATCCAGCGCTTTCGCAAGCGCGCGCACCAGGCGCGATGACGCCTGTTGTGAAGTTACTGTAGAGGACCCTGCGCGTCGACAGCGCAACGTCCGTCAATGGGTCAAAATCTCCATCCCATCCCCCGACCAAATTGAGTTCTAGCCTTGGGATATCGAACCCGGTTTGCGGGGTTTTCCAAATAGTAGCTCGAGCGAACATCGTCTTTGCCGTTCAAAAACCCGGTGGTCGCTGCGGTCTTTCGTGAACGTTGATCGCCTCTGGCTTGAGGCGCGAGGCGCCCGATGCTTACCGTGGGCGTGCTTCCGTTTTTCTTCAAATGGAAACGTTGGTAGAATCGCTGATCAAGCATCTGATAGTTTCAAATCTGATGTCATTGCCGCGGCTATCCCCTTCGCTATCGTGTGAAAGCCAAGACCGGCGCTGTGCGCAGCCGATCGGCAAGGGAGTATTCGTCATGCATGGTCTGGACTTCGGCTACTGGGCGGCGAGGATTGCCATCCCGCTGCTGTCGCTGGGCCGATTGCGCGTTCAATATCCGCACGAACAGCTTTCGGTGGAGGTTTACGGCAAGCCGATGGTCGAAAAAGGCGCCGCGGCAGTGTTCGGTGCTTTTCTGTTTGCCGCGCTCGTGACTGGCGCAGCTATCCTGGCAACTGGCGGCCAGCTCTAAGGTCCCTCGCCTCTCGCTTGCCGGCCAACAAGCGATGAGATTGTTCCGTTAGAGTGGCAACAAGGCCAGGTACATTTCAGGTGGACGGGACGTCCGCCTGAAAGCAGAAGGACAAGGGATTCCGTGGAACTGCTTTTGGAAGAAATTGCGCATCCGGCTTATTGGTTTGCCGCACTTCAGATCATCTGGATAAACGTCCTTCTCTCAGGCGACAACGCAGTTGTGATCGCGCTGGCCTGCCGCATGCTTGAGCCGCGTCAGCGGTTCTGGGGCATGGTCCTGGGCGCCGGTGTCGCGGTTCTGCTGCGCATCATCTTTACCGCTGTGGTCGCGCAAATCATGGCTTTCCCGTTCCTTAAGCTTATCGGTGGCATCGCGCTGTTCTGGATCGCGATCAAGCTGCTGGTGCCCGAAGAGGACCACGATGAAAGCAAGGTGAAGGCTGCCGACAGGCTTTGGCCCGCGGTGCGCATTATCGCCATCGCCGACATCGTGATGAGCCTGGACAACGTGATTGCGATTGCCGGCGCCGCAGACTCCGCCGCGGTAAAGATGGCAGCATCGTACACCGCCCAGCAGGCGCTCGACCTCGCGTATTACGCCAAGATCTCGCTGATCGTGTTCGGTCTTGCGACCAGCGTTCCGCTGATCATTGCCGGCAGCGCACTGCTAATGGCGATGCTGGACCGCTTTCCGATCCTGGTGTGGGCCGGAGCCGGTCTGCTCGGCTGGGTAGCTGGTGAGATCATCATCAAGGATGCTGCCGTTGCGGGCTATCTTGGGCCGGAACTCGTCCATCGCTGGGAGCTGTGGTCTGCCGTCTTCGGCGTGGCAATCGTGCTCGGCCTGGGCTGGCTTATTCGCAGGTCCAAGCACAAGGGTGCGCTGGAGCAGCCGCTGATCGTTGATCCGCCAGGGCCAGAAGAATTTCCCCACTCGGTGAAGCATTAGACAACAAGCAGAAGGTCCCGGTACCGTCGTCATCGGATCATACGCCGCACTTGCATCTCAGGGACATGCGCGCCAGTCAGGCGGCATGGCCCGCCGTATCGTGCGTCCAAGCCATGACTGATCCTCTCCGGAATACCTTGCTCTCTTTTTCTGCACAAAGAGTTATGTTACACTCACTCAATAGCGAGAGCATCCCGCATTGGATAGTTTAGCAATTCTGAAACTAGCAAACATAGAGATTTACGGCCGGTGAGTATGCAGTTTGCCAAAGCGGGAGTCGAAGCCAAGCAGCTTCGAAAAGAGGCCGGGACCTGGCTGAAAGAACTGCGGGCCCAGGCGGGGCTGTCGCAGGTCGATCTTGCCCAGCATCTGGGCCTGAAATACTACACATTCGTCTCGCAAGTGGAGAACGGGTTTGGTCGGGTACCGACCGAAACCATGGAAGCGTGGGCTACGGCACTGGGCGTCGACCCCGCGACGTTCGCCCGCGAGTTAATATCGTACTACGACCCTGAACTTCACCGTCTCCTCTTTGGTAAATAGCAATGACAGTCCTCAAATTCGCCCGGCCTGAAAACCTGCCTTCCGACTGGCACTTCGCGGAGGTGCAAAAACTGCTGGCGGGCTGCACTGGCTCGCTCTCTAGCGGTGACGCCAGTGGTTGGGAATTCGGCAAGACTGAGGCTGGCGATCCGCAGCTTTACGTGCTGGGACCGGCGCCGGATTACGACTGTATCCTGAGCGTGTCCCGCCTTGAGAGCCTTTATGTGCTTGAGGACGGGGATGGGCGCGTGCTGTTTGAGCATTGCAATCTCGTGCTGCTGGCGCAACATGCCCGTGCGGCGCTCTCGCGGAAGAAGATGATGATTTTCGCCCAGGTGGCGGGCCTCTGGGCCACTCTTCGCTACACGATCGAAGAGAAAATCGAGCCGATGCTAGCGGAGCCCATGGAGATCGTCACACATTTCGCGCCGCAGCTCGCCGCTTTCGCCTGAAGGGTGCGGGAAAGCTAAGGGATGTCGACAATATAGTCGGTGAAGTCTCCAGCCGTCTCTACTTCGGTAAAGGCACATGCTGCTTGGCGGCGACGTTGGTGTGCCAGGTCGTGGACTCAAATCGCATCCAGAGGCGGGTTGCGGCGCGCAGGACTGCTGCGAGGAAGTGTCGGGCGGCTTTGTCGTAGCGGGTGAATGCGGCGGAAGTGCTTCACCTCGTGAAGAACCGCTCGATCAGACGGCGCTGGCGATAGAGGGCGGGAGCATCCGAACCCAGATGCCCGCCTTGGCCCAGCGATTGAAGCAATTGTACACCGACGTCTCTGATCTAGCTGCCGAACCGAACCCGGTTTCCACCCCAGCCATCGGGAGAGGTGAAGGGCGCTACATCAAATGCACCGCATGCGGCGCGAACAGGCCGATTGCCGTGAAGGCCAGTCCGGTGACCGCCAGAAGGCCCGCGACCCAGGCCAGCGCGATCATGCCGGTGATGATGGTGGCCGACGCCAGCACGATGCCGATCTGAAATGCCGCCGAGGCGACCTCGTAATGATGGTATCGCGCCATCGATAGATCGCGCGCCTTCTCGGCCTCCTTGGCGCGCGCGGCCAGTTGCTCCGAACCTTCACCGGTTTCCGGCTCCGAGCGGTAGCGCGCCGCGGTCTTCTTCCAGTTATCGATCTGCTTCGCCAGCGCCGCCTTGGCGGCATCGTCGCCCATCAGGCCGAGGCTTAAGCGGGCCTGGTCCGATGTTGCTTCGACCACCGTCCGGCGGATGCTCTTGGCCTGGAAGAACGCCCACAGGTTGGAGGCCTCGACGTTCTTGCTGATGGAGTCGGTCTGGGCGCCCTTGCCGAGCGTCTCCGAGAACGCCAGAAACAGCGCGATAACAGCGATCAGCAGTGCGATGTTCTTGTTGGAGCCGGATGCATGCTCGGCGTGCTCCGCGTGCTCCATGCTTTCATGTGCGCCCATGATTCTCTCCCCCTGGTGGATGCTGCCACGATTGACCGAACATTGCCTCCTTCGCAAGTGGCAAGCGGATGTGACGGCAGTGTGTCAGGCTCGAAGGGGGACGCTCAGGCGCGCGGATGTGCCGACTTGTAGACTTCCAGCAGCCGCTCGCTGTCGATCCCGGTATAGATCTGCGTGGTCGAGAGCGAGGCGTGGCCGAGCAGCTCCTGGATCGCGCGCAAATCGCCGCCGCGGTTCAGGAGGTGGGTGGCAAAGGAATGCCGCAGCGCATGCGGCGTGGCGCTGTCGGGCAACCCAAGCGCGCCGCGCAGCCGTTCCATGGTCAGCTGAATGATGCGCGGGCTGAGCGGACCGCCTCGCGCGCCGACGAAAATTGCGCCTTCCGGCTTGAGTGGATGCGGGCAGATCGCGACATAGTCCTGCACCAGTGCCAGCACGTTCTGCAGCACCGGCACCATGCGGGTCTTGTTGCCCTTGCCGGTCACGATGATCACGTCGCCTTCGCCGGGCAACGGCACCTCGCGGCGCTTCAGGCCCAGCGCTTCGGAGATGCGCAGGCCCGAGCCGTATAACAGGGCCATCACGGCGGCGTCGCGCGCCCAGATCCAGGGGTCGCGGGTATCGCCGGCGCGCTCGTCGGCGTCGGCGAAGCGCTTGGCCGCCGCCATCTGGATCGGCTTTGGCAGGCTCTTGCCGACCTTGGGCGCCCGGATCGCCGAGAGCGCGCCGACCTTGCCCTTGCCCTCCTGTTCGAGGAAACGCCCGAACGAGCGCAACCCCGCCAGCGCCCGCATCAGCGAGCGACCGCCGATATCGCCGGCGCGGCGCATCGCCATGAACGCCCTGACGTCGCTGGCCTCGAGCGCCGCAAACTGCGCCAGCGCCACCCGCGCGCCCCAGTGCTGACTGAGAAACACCAGGCACTGGCGCAGATCGCGGGCATACGCTTCCAGCGTCTTCGGCGACAGCCGCCGCTCGGCGCGCAGATGCGACAGCCAGCGCGTCATCTGCAGCGCAATGTCGTCGGCGGCGCAGTCGAGTTCGATCGGCTGGATGGCTGGAATGGGCTTGCTAATGGGCTTGGCCACGGCGCTGCCTTGCTGATTCTGATGGACTATATCGCACTTCTTTCGTTTACCGTTCGCTAACCGGTTAAAGCACCAGCGCCCGCACTGGCCCCGCGCGGCGCCCGGTCCTAAGTTAGTCGTCTCAAGTTAGCCGTCTTGAGTTAGATCTGCCTTCTCCCGCTTCGAGTCTGATTCTCCCGATGGACCATTCCGCGCGCGCCAGCACTTCATCCGCCTCCTCGACGCGCGTCGTCGATGTGCTAGTACCGGTCGCGCTCAATCAAAACTATTCCTATCGGGTGCCGCGCGGCATGGATCTGAAGCCGGGCGATGTGGTGTGCGTGCCGCTGGGGCCGCGCGAGGTGATCGCGGTGGTGTGGGCGGAAAACGCCAATCCCGATCCGCGGCTGCATAACCGGCTCAAGGATGTCGGCGAGAAGCTCGACGTGCCGCCGCTGAAGCCGGAACTGCGCGCGCTGGTCGACTGGGTCGCCAACTACACACTGTCGGCGCGCGGCATGGTGCTGCGGATGACGTTGCGGATGGGCGAGCATCTCGGGCCCGAGCGTATGCGGATGGGCGTGCGCCTGATCGGGGCTGCGCCGAAACGCCTGACGCCGGCGCGGCGGCGGCTGATCGAACTGTTGTCGGATGGCTTGCTGCACGGCAAATCCGAGGCCGCCCGGGAAGCCGGCGTCAGTGCCGGTGTAATCGACGGCCTGGTCGACGAGGGCACGCTGACGGTGGAGCCGATGCCGCGGGCACTGCCGCCGCCGGCGCCCGATCCGTCCTTCTGCCAGCCCGACTTTACCAGCCAGCAGCGCACCGCCGTGGACGCGATGCGGGCGTTGGCGGCCAATGGCAGTTTTCATGTCGCCCTGCTCGACGGGGTCACCGGCTCCGGCAAGACCGAAGTCTATTTCGAGGCCATCGCCGAAACGATCCGGCGCGAAAAACAGACGCTGATCCTGATGCCGGAGATCGCGCTGACCGGCCAGTTCCTCGACCGTTTTGCCGAGCGCTTCGGGGTGCGGCCGCTGGAATGGCATTCCGAACTGACCCCGCGCACGCGGCAACGCAACTGGGCGGCGATCGCGGCAGGCGAAGCGCCTGTCGTGGTGGGCGCGCGCTCCGCGCTGTTTCTGCCTTACGGCAATCTCGGGCTGATCATCGTCGATGAAGAGCACGACCAGGCCTACAAGCAGGACGAGGGCGCGCATTACCATGCCCGCGATATGGCGGTGGTGCGCGCGCATATCGCGAAAATCCCGATCGTGCTGGCGTCGGCGACGCCGTCGGTCGAAACCGAGGTCAACGCCCGAAAAGGCCGCTATCAGCGCGTGGTGCTGCCGGCGCGGTTCGGCGGCCAGCACATGCCGCATATCGAGGCGATCGATCTGCGCCGCGCGGCGCCGCCACGCGGCCGTTTCATCTCGCCGGTGCTGGCCGAGCAGGTGCAGGTCGCGATCGAACGGAAGGAGCAGGCGCTGCTGTTCCTCAACCGCCGCGGCTACGCGCCGCTGACGCTGTGCCGGGCCTGCGGCCATCGCTTCGCCTGCACCATCTGCGACGCCTGGCTGGTCGATCACCGCTTTCGCCAGCGCCTGGTCTGTCATCATTGCGGCTTCTCGATGCCGCGCCCAAAGGCCTGCCCGCATTGCCAGGCCGAGGAATCGCTGGTCGCGGTCGGCCCCGGTGTGGAGCGTCTGCAGGAGGAAGCCGCGCAATTGTTTCCGGACGCGCGCATCATGGTGCTGTCGAGCGACCTCATCACCTCGATCGAGACCATGCGCAGCGAATTGAACGAGATCGCGGCCGGCCGGGTCGATATCATCATCGGCACGCAACTGGTAGCCAAAGGCCATAATTTCCCGCGGCTCAATCTGGTTGGCGTGATCGACGCCGATCTGGGGCTCAGCAACGGCGATCCGCGCGCCGCCGAACGGACCTTTCAATTGCTCAACCAGGTGATCGGCCGCGCCGGTCGCGACCAGGGCCGCGGCGTCGGCTATCTGCAGACCCATCAGCCCGACCATCCCGTCATGAAGGCGCTGGTGGCGTGCGATCGCGAGGCGTTCTACGCCAGCGAGATCGATGCACGCGAACGCTCCGGCTATCCGCCGTTCGGCCGGCTCGCCAGCCTGATCATTTCGGCCGGCGACCGGCCCACCGCGGAAGGCTTTGCGCGCAAGCTGGCGGCGATCGCGCCGATCGACGAGCGGATCCAGGTGCTGGGCCCGGCCGAAGCGCCGCTGGCAGTGATCAAGGGCCGCTATCGCTTCCGGCTGCTGATAAAGTCGCTGCGCAATGTCGACATGTCGGAATATCTGCGCGAATGGCTCGCGACGGCGCCGAAAACAAAAGGCAATCTCAAGCTCGAGGTCGACGTTGATCCGCAGAGCTTTTTGTGAGGGCCATCAC
>JBKJUA010000378.1:0-10028 GCA_046590305.1 Bradyrhizobium sp. | reverse complement strand
GCGCCCCCAAGGGCCGCGAGAACTCGAAAGAGTACTGGCACTTCTGCCTCAACCACGTCCGCGAATACAACCAAGGCTATAATTTCTTTTCCGGCATGGCCGCCGACGCGGTCGCGCGCTCCCAGAAGGATGCGCTGACCGGCCATCGTCCGACCTGGAAGATGGGCGCCAATGGCGGCAAGAAGGGCAAGGCCGGCGCCGAGGCCGATATCGACGCCGCTTCCGATCCGTTCGCCATGTTCTCGGAGCTCAACGGCCGCGGCCACTGGCGGCCGGGTCCGGGCGGCGCTGCCGGCGAGACCAAGGTCGAGACCAGGAAGATCTTCAACGCCGAGCGCAAGGCGCTGCAGGTGATGGGGCTCGGCGCCGAAGCGACGCTGGAAACCGTCAAGGCAAAATACAAGGCGCTGGTCAAGCAGCACCATCCCGACGCCAATGGCGGCGACCGCTCCACCGAGGATCGCCTGATCGAGATCATCAAGGCGTATAATTATCTCAAGACGGTGGTGCGCGGCGTTTGAGCCGACCACTCGTCGCCCCTGCGAAAGCAGGGGCCCACACGCCGTGCAGTCGCTTGGGGCACGGTATCCAACACCTTCCTCAACAGCCAACACCTGTGGTTACGGGTCCCGGCGTTCGCCTGGCGTTCGCCGGGACGACTCGATGAGAGATTCGAGTCTCACGCCGGCATCGGGCCGATATAGGCCGAACTCGGCCGGATCAGCCGGCCGCCGCGCTGCTGCTCGCGGGCGTGCGCGGTCCATCCGGCGGCACGGGCCACCGCGAAGATCGGCGTAAAGGCCCGCCGCGGAATTTTCAGCGCGTCGAGCAGGATCGCGGTGAAGAACTCCACATTGGTGTCGAGCGGCCGGTCGGGGTTTTTCCGCCGCAGCGCCGCGCGGATATAGGCTTCGACTTCGCCCGCGAATGGCAGGTCGGTGCCGCCGCCGGCCAGCCGCTCGATCGCGCCCTTCAGCACATCGGCGCGCGGATCGCGCACCCGGTAGATGCGATGGCCAAAACCCATCAGCCGTTCGCCGCGTGCCAGCGCGGCGTCGACCCAGGGCTTGATACGTTCGCTGCTGCCGATCGCATCCAGCATTTCCAGCACCGGTTCCGGGGCGCCGCCGTGCAGCGGTCCGGTCAGCGCGCAATATCCCGCGGTTACGGCCGCGAACAGATCGGCCTGGGTCGAGGCCACCACGCGCGTGGTGAAGGTCGATGCATTCATGCCGTGATCGCACACCGTGACGAAATAGGCGTCGAGCGCGGCCACTTCGCGCGCATCCGGTTTGCGGCCCAGCATCATCGACAGCGTATCGGCGGCATGGCTGATGTCGGGATCGGGCGCGATGGGGTCGCCGCCTTTGCCCCGCTGGACCAGCGCGCCTGCGATCACCGGCAAGGCGCCGACGATGGTGGCCTCGTGCGGCAATCCGTTTTCCGCGCGCAATCCGGCGATGGCAGCACGAACACCATCGACGATCGACAGGCCGCGCGTGATTCCGAGCAGGTCCGGTAGCCTGGCGAAGGCGCGTTGCCGGGCCGCGCCCAGGGCGGCGCGTACGGCGGCCTCAGCCACCGGTTGGCCGGTTCCGCCGCTCCACAGCCGTGCGGTCACCCCTTCGAAGCCGGTTTGGCGCACGAGGTCGCCGACGCGTTCGCCGGCGATGATCAGTTCGCCGCGCTCGCCATCGACATGGCTGAGCACGGTTTCGGCGGCGGGAATGCCATCCAGCCCGATCGGGCTCTTGGATATCTGCAGGTTCATGGGTCGATCTCCTTTGAGGTCTCAAAGGTCGGCCCTCTCGACAGATTGATCAATCTTGATTATGTAAATCAATATGAAAAAATCCGCGGCGCTTTATCTGTCTGCCCGCGAGGCCTCGGCCGAGCTCGCGATCTCGCCCGCCACGCTCTACGCCTATGTCAGCCGCGGATTGATCCGCTCGGAGCCATCGCCGGATTCGCGCAGCCACCGCTATCGGGCAGAGGATGTCCGCGGGTTGAAGGAACGGCGCACGCCCTCGCCGGAGCCGCGCGGCCTGAAAAGTTTCGACGCCGATCTGCCGGTGATGGATTCGTCGATTTCGACGATCACCGAGGACGGTCCGATTTACCGCGGCGTCAATTGTATCGACCTGGCCGAAACCGACACGCTCGAACATGCCGCGACGCTGCTGTGGGACGTCACCGGCGTCGATCCGTTTGATCAGGACAATTGCCCGCATGTGTCGGATGAAATGCGCGCCGTCGCCGACGCGGCGCGTCTTGCCGCGCCGATCGATCGCACCATTGCCGTGCTGGCGCTGGCCGCCAGCGCCGATCCGCGGGCGTATACCCGCGCCGCGGACGGCCGCGCGATGGTGGGCGGCCGCATCCTTCGGTTGGTGATCGCGACCATGCTGAACCACCCGTCATCGGCGGCGCCGCTTCATCTCAAGATCGCCAAGGCATGGGCGCCGGACAACAAGCACGCTGCCGATCTGATCCGGCGGGCGCTGGTGCTGCTGGCGGATCACGAATTGAACGCCTCGGCCTTTACCGTGCGCTGCGCGGCATCGACCGGGTTGAATCTCTACGATGCCATGATCGCCGGCCTGGTGGCGCTGAAAGGGCCGAAGCATGGCGGTGCCGGAGTGCTGGCGGCGCAGCTGGTGAAGACACTGGTCGATGGCGATGTGGCCCCTGTGATCCGCGAACGCGTGGCGTTGGGCGAGCGTTTCGCCGGCTTCGGCCACGGCGTCTACAAGCACGGCGATCCGCGTGCTCACGCGTTGCTCGATGCGCTGACGCGCGCGGGCGCAGCGCCAAAACTCACCCGGGAAATTCCGGAGCGGATCGCGGAAGCCACCGGCGAATTCGTCAATATCGACTATGCGTTGGCGGTGCTGGTGCACACGCTGGGCCTGCCGCCCGGCAACGAATTGGTGCTGTTTGCCATGGCGCGGACCGTCGGCTGGATCGCGCATGCCAGCGAACAATTGCGGCATGGCAGGCTGATCCGCCCCCGCGCGCGCTATATCGGACCAGCGCCGGGCCGCAGCCCGGCCGCCGGCAGGTCATGACGGCTGGCCGCGTCTGCGGCGGATGATCCAGGCGGCCATTGAAGTGACCAACGCGCCGCCGATCACTGTCAATATCCAGTAATGCTTGCCGAACCCGGTGTGATGCGAAATGCCGGCGTATTCATGCAGCGCTGATACCGCCAGTACCCCCGGCAGCACATGGACTGCCGCCCACAGCAGGATCGCCGGGATGTTGGTGGCGAAAAAGCGCAGCGGCGGCATGCCGAGCGCGCCCGCCGTGACCGGCACGAAGGCGCGGATCGGCGGCACGAAGCGCGCGAACAACACCGCCAGCGTGCCCCAGCGATGAAACAACGCCTCGCT
Organism: Bradyrhizobium sp.; assembly: GCA_046590305.1. GTDB lineage: Bacteria > Pseudomonadota > Alphaproteobacteria > Rhizobiales > Xanthobacteraceae > Bradyrhizobium. The sequence goes on along the minus strand of JBKJUA010000378.1, from coordinate 6,636 downwards.
CTGCGCGATCAGGCGCGGGTAATTCGACAGCGGCCAGGCGCTCAGGATGTTGCGCTGGGCGCGATGGCCGATCCAGAACGCCATTCCATCGCCGAGCATCGCGCCTGATATCGCGGCCGCCAGCACCGGCCCGAGCCTGAGCTCGCCGCCGGCCACCAGCGCGCTCAGCGCCAGGATGACGGTGGAGCCCGGGATCACGGCGCCCAGCACGGGAATGGCCTCCAGCAAAGCGGCGAGGAACAGCACGAGATAAGCAAGCCGGGGGTGCGCCGAGATCAACGCAATCCATGGATCGAGGAAGGAGGCCATGAAATACCTGCAAATACCGGCGCGGGGTGTGGGCCGGCTTGGGATGCGGGCGCAGTATAACCGATGGGAAGGCGGCAAAAGCCGCCGTTTCCGGCCCACACCCACATTCGCGGTTGAAAGTACGGCGTGATTCGCAGAGCAGCCTTCCAAAAACCGAGGCCAGCACCTATCTTGATGATAACGCAGCGGAACTTTGATTGAGTGGCGGGCTTCTGCCGGCCGTTGCTCTCTGATAGGTTTGTTCAAGCACCCATCCGCAGCCATTCAACAAATCTGGTTTCGGGAGCGTCCGAGACCTCGGAGGATTGATGACGACCGCCGCCATGACCAAAGTGCAAGCGCCCGCAGGTATGCCCGACATGAAGGTGTCGGTCCGTCAGGTTTTTGGAATCGACAGCGACCTCGAGGTTCCCGCTTATTCCGAAGTCGACCCGCATGTGCCGGATGTCGATTCGGATTACCGCTTCGACCGCGCCACCACGCTCGCCATTCTCGCCGGCTTCGCCAAGAACCGCCGCGTCATGGTTACTGGTTATCACGGCACCGGCAAGTCGACTCATATCGAGCAGGTCGCGGCCCGGCTGAACTGGCCGTGCGTGCGCGTTAATCTCGACAGCCACATCAGCCGTATCGATCTGGTCGGCAAGGATTCGATCGTGGTGCGCGACGGCAAGCAGGTCACTGAATTCCGCGACGGCATTCTGCCCTGGGCGTTGCAGCACAATATCGCACTGGTGTTCGACGAATACGACGCCGGCCGTCCCGACGTAATGTTCGTGATCCAGCGCGTGCTGGAAGTTTCCGGCCGCCTGACGCTGCTCGACCAGAACAAGGTGATCAAGCCGCATCCGGCGTTCAGGCTGTTCTCAACCGCCAACACGGTCGGCCTCGGCGATACTTCGGGCCTCTATCACGGCACCCAGCAGATCAATCAGGGCCAGATGGACCGCTGGTCGATCGTCACCTCGCTGAACTATCTGGCGCATGACGAGGAAGTCGAGATCGTGCTGGCCAAGGCGCATCACTATCGCAACCCGGAAGGCCGCGACATCGTCAACAAGATGGTGCGACTGGCGGACCTCACCCGAAACGCGTTCGCCAATGGCGACCTGTCGACGGTAATGAGCCCGCGCACGGTGATCACCTGGGCGGAAAACGCCGAGATTTTCGGCGACATCGGCTTCTCGTTCCGCGTCACCTTCCTCAACAAGTGCGACGAACTGGAGCGGCCGCTGGTCGCCGAATTCTATCAGCGCTGCTTCAATGCGGAGCTGGCAGAGTCTGCGGTGAACGTGGCGCTTTCATAGTTGTATTAGGTCGTCGTCCCCGCGAACGCGGGGACCCAAACGCCGCGGCAGTTCAATAGAATGTTGGTGCTCGATAACGCGAAATAACGACCGCCGGTGGTTATGGATCCCTGCTTTCGCAGGGACGACGGCGGTGAGGTGGCAATGACGACGTCGAACTCAAAATTCCGAACCGGATCGAAGGAAGCGCCGACCGAACCGTTCAAGCGGGCGGTGACGTCGTGTTTGCGTGCGATCGCGAAGGCGCCGGAGCTGGAAGTGACGTTCGCCGCCGAACGCCCGGGCCTCGCGCCCGGCAAGGCCCGGCTGCCCGAGCCGGCGCGTAAAATGACAAAACGCGATGCCGCGATCGTGCGCGGCCACGCCGATTCGATCGCGCTGAAGCTCGCCTGCCACGATCCGAAAGTGCATCGCAAGCTGATGCCGGGCAATCCGCAGGCGCGCGGCGTGTTCGAGGCGGTCGAGCAGGCGCGGGTCGAGGCGATCGGCGCGCGGCGGATGGCCGGCGTCGCCAAAAATCTCTCCGCGATGCTCGACGATCATTTCCATCGCGGCAAGTTCGACGAAATCACCGACCGCGCCGACGCGCCGCTGTCGGATGCGCTGGCGATGCTGGTGCGCGAACGCCTCACCGGGTTGGCGCCGCCCGCCGCCGCCCGCAAGATGGTCGACCTCTGGCGTCCGGTGCTGGAAGACAAGATCGGCGCGCGGCTCGACCAGCTCAGCCGCGTCACCGAGGACCAGGCCAAGTTCGGCGACGTCGTGCATGATCTGTTGTCGGCGCTCGAACTCGGCGACGACCGCAATGCCGATTCCGACGACGACGAAAACCAGGACGAGAACCGCGACGGCGAGAACGACCGGTCCGGCGCCGAAGGCTCGCCCGATAGCGACGCGGCGCAGGAAATGAGCGCCGACCAGGCCCAGGCCTCGACCGACGAGATGTCGGAAAGCGCGATGGAAAGCGCGCAGGCCTCCACCTCCGACACGTTCGACGACGGCGAACTCGGCGACGACGAGACGCCGGGCGAGGCGACGCGGCCTAATTCGCGCAGTGCCAACGAACCGCGCGGTCCGGAATATCACGCCTTCGCGCCGAAATTCGATGAAGTGATCGCCGCCGAAGATCTCTGCGACCATGACGAGTTGGAGCGCTTGCGCAGCTATCTCGACAAGCAGCTCGCGCATCTGCAGGGCATCGTGGCGCGGCTGGCCAACCGGTTGCAGCGCCGCCTGATGGCGCAGCAGAACCGCGCCTGGGACTTCGACCTCGAGGAGGGCGTGCTCGATCCGGCGCGGCTGTCGCGCGTGGTGACCGATCCCTATCACCCGCTGTCGTTCATGAGCGAGAAGGAAGCGACCTTCCGCGACACCGTGGTGACGCTGCTGCTGGACAATTCCGGCTCGATGCGCGGCCGTCCCATCACGGTGGCAGCGACCTGCGCCGATATTCTCGCGCGCACGCTGGAGCGCTGCGGCGTCAAGGTGGAAATTCTGGGCTTCACCACGCGGGCGTGGAAGGGCGGGCAGTCGCGCGAGGCGTGGCTGGCCGCCGGCAAGCCGGCCAATCCCGGACGGCTCAACGATCTCAGGCACATCATCTACAAATCCGCCGATGCGCCGTGGCGGCGCGCGCGCAAGAATTTGGGCCTGATGATGCGCGAGGGGCTGCTGAAGGAAAACATCGACGGCGAGGCGCTGGATTGGGCGCACAAGCGGCTGCTCGGCCGCTCCGAGCAGCGCAAGATCCTGATGATGATTTCCGACGGCGCGCCGGTCGACGACTCCACACTGTCGGTCAATCCCGGCAACTACCTGGAGCGCCATCTGCGCCACATCATCGAGGAAATCGAGACCCGCTCCCCGGTGGAGCTGATCGCGATCGGCATCGGCCACGACGTCACGCGCTATTATCGCCGCGCCGTCACCATCGTCGACGCCGAGGAACTCGGCGGCGCCATCACCGAGAAGCTCGCCGAACTGTTCAGCGAGACCAACGGGGCGGCGCCCAAGTCCGGCCGCCGGCGCCGATTGCATTCGTAACAGCATGCGCAAACATTTCAGCCGCCGCCGCTTTCTGAAGTTGACGGCGGCGGGGATTTCGGGCGCGGCGCTTCCCGCGACCGCCCATGCGCAGAAGCCGGTCGTGCCGGACGAGTTCACCGTTTCGGCCCCTGTTGCGATCGAGGTCAACGCCCGGCCGATACCTTCGTTCGATACCAGCGACCGCTCGCGCGTCCGGTTCGGCGCGCTGGAATATCGCAGCGGGCTGATCCTGACCTCGCGGTTTCGCGGCTTCGGCGGGCTGTCGGGATTCCGGCTCGATCCGAAGGGCGAGCGCTTCATCGCCGTCAGCGACCGCGGCAGCTGGTTCACTGGCCGCATCGTCTATCGGGGCCGCGAGATGACCGGGCTCGATGAGGTCGAGGCGGCGCCCCTGCTTGGGCCCGATGGCCGCCCGATCACCGCGCGCGGCTGGTACGATTCCGAATCGCTCGCGCTCGACGGCACGCTGGTCTATGTCGGCATCGAGCGGGTGCACCGGATCCTGCGCTATGATTTTTCCTTGGGATTTACCCGGGCGCGCGGCGAGGAAGTTCCACTGCCGCCGGCGGCGCGCAAACTGCCCAGCAACAAGGGGCTGGAAGCGCTGATGATGGTGCCCAAGGGTTCTGCGCTGGCGGGCACGCTGATCGCGCTTTCCGAACGCGGCCTCGATGCCGACGGCAACATCATCGCGTTCCTGATCGGCGGCAAGACGCCGGGCCAGTTCAGCCTGCGCCGCACCGATAAATTCGAGGTCAGCGACGGGGTGCTGTTGCCTTCCGGCGACCTGCTGGTGCTGGAGCGGAAGTTCTCCTGGCTCTCCGGCATCGGCATCCGGATTCGGCGCATCCAGCTCAAATCGCTGGCGCCGGGCGCCCTGGTCGACGGCCCCGCGATCTTCGAGGCGGATCTCGGCCACGAGGTCGACAACATGGAAGCCATCGACGCCCACGTCACGCCGGAGGGCGACACCGTGCTGACGCTGGTCTCCGACGACAATTTCTCGATGGTCCAGCGCAATCTGATCCTGCAGTTCACGCTGATGGAGTAGCCGTCGTTCCTGCGAACGCAGGAACCCATAACCACAGCTGTGCGCGGTTGGTGGAAATCGTCCTACAGCGGTTCTTGAGGCGATAAGCCGCAGCGTACCGGTCCCTGCGTTCGCAGGGACGACGCGGTGTGGATGAAGCGCATAGCGCGGCAGCGATTCCGGTGGTTGGACATCGCCACAGCAGCCCCTACAGTACACAATCTTCTCCCCCATCCGGAAATCCCATATGAGCGCCCTGTTTTCCCCGATCACGCTGCGCGGCCTGACGCTTTCCAATCGCATCATGGTAGCGCCGATGTGCCAGTATTCCGCCGAGAACGGCGAGGCCAATGACTGGCACTTCACGCATATCAACTCGCTGGCGCTGTCGGGCGCGGCGGCGTTCTGCATCGAGGCGACCGCGGTGGAGGCGATCGGCCGCATCACGCCGGGCTGCCTCGGACTGTGGAACGACGCCACCGAGGCCGCGCTGAAGCCGGTGATGGCTTCGGTGCGCAAGCACTCGAAGGCCGCCATCGTGATGCAGCTCGCCCATGCCGGCCGCAAGGCCTCGAGCCACACGCCGTGGGATGGCGGCCAGCTGATCCCGCCGGCCGAGGGCGGCTGGCAGCCCGAAGGTCCCTCCGATGTGCCGCACAAGGAAGGCGAGGCGACGCCGCGCGCGCTCGATGACGCCGGGCTGAAGCGTGTCCGTGACGCCTTCGTGGCGGCGGCGCAGCGCACCCGGCGGCTCGGCATCGACGCCATCGAGGTGCATTGCGCGCACGGTTATCTGCTGCATCAGTTTCTTTCGCCGATCGCCAACAGGCGCACCGATCAATATGGCGGCAGCTTGCAGAACCGCATGCGGTTTCCGCTCGAAGTGTTCGACGCGGTGCGCGCGGCATTTCCGAGCGACAAGCCGGTCGGCCTGCGCGTGTCGGCCACCGACTGGGTCGAGGGCGGCTGGGATATTTCCCAGACCATCGAATTCGCGCATGAGCTGAAAAAGCGCGGCGTCGACTGGATCGATGTGTCCTCCGGCGGCGTTTCTCCCTTGCAGAAAATTCCGCTCGGGCCGGGCTACCAGGTGTCGCTGGCGCAGGCGGTGAAGGAAGCCACCGGCGTCACCACCATCGCGGTCGGCCTGATCACCGAAGCGAAGCAGGCCGAGGAGATCGTCGCCTCAGGGAAGGCCGACATGGTGGCACTGGCGCGCGGCATGCTCTACGACCCGCGCTGGGGCTGGCACGCCGCCGCCGAACTCGGCGCCGAAGTCAGTGCCCCGCCGCAATATTGGCGCTCGCAACCCTCGACGCAAAAAGCGCTGTTCGGCGCGACCACGTTCGGAACGCGGTAGGCGACTCTGCGGTAGCAACTCTTCTGACCGTCATTCCGGGGCGCGTAGCGAACTATGGTGCGCAGTTGCGCACCTGAGAATCTCGAGATCCCGTATTCGGTGCTTCGCACCGCTCCGGGATGACGGATGCGCTTTAGCGCATCCGTCAATTCACGGCCGGGGCATCCGTCGCCTTGACCTGCCAGAACCGCAGCATGCGCTGGGCGTTGTCCAGCGTCAGTTTGGCGTATTGCGCCTTGGCCTGCGCCAGTTCGTGCGGGCCCATATGGCCGGAGGTAAAGCGGCTGTCGAGCACGGCGCTGACGGTTTCCCAGCTGAGATTGGCGACGCGGCAGGGGATCAGGATGCCGTCGTCGCGCAGGCTCTGCATCAGGGGGCGAATGACGTCGATGCCGGAGCGCGACAGTTCGGCCAGGGCCGCCACCGTCTCCTCGTATTTCCGCTGTTTGGCAAAACTCATCACGGCGGCTTCGCTGAGCTGGCCGTTCTTGGCCATCAGCGTCACGTAGCGCATGGCGGAGGCGAAATCGCGGGCTTTGGACATTTCGCGGTTGGCGCCGTCGGCGGCGGCGGCGATCGCGCCG
>JBKJUA010000373.1:0-4575 GCA_046590305.1 Bradyrhizobium sp. | reverse complement strand
GTCCATGATGGCGTCGCGGTCGAGGCGGTCGAGGTCGAGGATGACAAAATCGGCCGGGGCGCCGACCGCAAGTTCGCCGGGGCCGGGGGCGCCGGTGGCGGCGCGGCCGTTGCGGATGGCGAGGGAGAGGAATTCGGGGCGGCTCCAGGTGCGTTTGAAGCCGAGGCCGCCATGCGCGAGTTGCACCAGCCGCATCTCGCGGATCACGTCGTCGTCCTCGTCGAGCGCGAGGCCGTCGACGCCGACCGCGATGGCGCAGCCGCATCGGTGCGCGGCGGCGATGGGGGCGAGGCCGGAATGCAGATGCAGGTTCGACGAGAAATTGGTGACGAGGCGCGCGCCTGAGGCGGCGATCATCTCCAGTTCGTCCGGCCGGGCGTGGATGCCATGGGCCAGCGTCAGCCGGGGTGACAGCAGACCGATGTCGCGGAGATAGCGCACCACGCCATCGGGGAAATGCCGGTCGGCATACGTCCGCTGATAGATGGTCTCCAGCAGATGCATGTGGACGCGGCGGCCGGTACGCGCGGAGTTTTCGGCGATGGTCTCCAGCAGCTGACGCGAACACCATTGCACGCCGGCGGGGCCGAATTGTACGTCGAGTTTCGGGCCTGATATTTCCGACGCGATGGTCTCGGTTAGCTCGATATACTCGCGCGGCGACATCGCGGGCTTGACGAACAGTTGCTCGACGGTTGAGCGGTCCTCGGCGGAGAGGGCGGACAGGACCGGTTCGCTGTCGCCGTAGACCACCGGGTTCTGGTCGCGGACCGCGAGCGCGAAGGCGATGCGGATGCCGACATCTTTTGCCGCGCGGGCGATCTCTTTGGTCTCCTCGACGACAGGCAGCCTGCCGCTCGGCCGTGTGTAATGGATCATCATGGCGCCGCAGCCCGCCCGCGCCGAGCGCGCCATCGCGGAGGCGGCGGCGAGGTAAGCGTCGGGTGGCGTGCCGATGGCGGAGCGCAGGATCCAGCTTTCCAAGGGCATGTCGACGGCGCCGAACGAGGACGCGGTCGGACGGGCGTGGTCGTGGGCGTTGACGAAGGCGGGGATGACGAAAGTGCGCCGAGCCGGCGGGGGTGCGGCGGATTCGTCGATGGCGGTAATGAGGCCGGCGTCGTGCCGGAGCACGACGTTGTTGATTGTGCCGCGGTCAGGGCTGGCGAAGAGGGCGGTGGTGTGAATTTCGGTGGCCATGCGCAAGAGCTCTTTGTGAAACGAGACGCATCGGCTTCACTCCCCTCCCCACCGCTGCGCCCGCCTTCGCCAAGTGGCTACGGCGGACACAGCGGGAGGAGGGGGGAAGAAAGATCAGTTCGCCGTATAGACCAACTGACGTTCGGCGCGGGGCGGCAGGAATTCGCGCGAGAATACTTCCGCCGGTGTCGGCGCGCGGGCGAGTTGATAGCCTTCGACCACGATGCTGATGGCGCGGGCCATGCGGTCGTCCTTGACGTCACCGACGCCGATTTCCTTCATCTCGGGCGAGACGATCAGTCTGTCGTAGGAGAACTGCAGGCGGCGCTTTTCGACGGCCTCGTTGATCAGATTGTCGTAGGCGACCGTCGCCTTCATGCCGGCGTTCTGGTCTTTCGCCACCGCGATCACCGCCTTGTTGACGGCGCGCACCAGGCCCGCCACCGCCTTCGGGTTCGAGGCCAAAAGCTTCTTCGACACCATCATGCCGTTGGAATAGAGATCGAGGCCGTAGTCGCCGAACATGAACCAGTTGTAGTCCTTGTCGGGATCCTGCCGGTTCAGCACCAAGTTAAAGTAGCTGGTGATGTTGAACACCAGCGCGCCGTCGATGTCGCCCTTGATCAGCATCGGCTCCTGCAGGTTCGGCGCCATGTTGGAGATTTTTATCTTTTCGCCTTCGAGGCCGTTCTTGCGGGCGAATACCGGCAACAGCCGCGTGGTCGGCGTGCCCTGCGCGCCGCCCAGCGTATGGGTTTCGAAATCCTTGATGGTCTTGATGCCGCTGGTCTTCTTGGAGACGATCGCAAATGGCGGCTGGTTCCAGATCATGTAGACCATGACGGGCGCATCGGCCGGCCGGCTCGAGGCGTTCTGGATGATGGCATTCATGTCGCCGAAGCCTGCGTCATAGGCGCCGGACATCACCCGCGTCACCGTCGCACCCGAGCCTTCGCCCTGGTCGATCACGACGTTGAGGCCCTCTTCCTTGAAGAAGCCGTTGTCCTTCGCATAGAAGAACGCGGCGTCGCTGCCTTGCGTCTTCCAGCCCAGCGTGAATTTTATCGTGGTTTCCTGCGCGGCGGCGGTGCCCGCGAACAGGACGATTCCAAGCAGTGCGGCGCTTGTTCTCTTCAGCATGTCGATCTCCTCATTGAGCGATCAGGTGGTGATCAGGTCGTTCTTGCGGGTGGCCCAGCCGGTGACGCGGCCCTCGATGACGGCGAAGATGGCGTAGAGCGCGACGCCCAGTGCGGCGAGCACGAACAGCCCGGCGAACACCAAGGGCACGTTGAAGTTCGACGACGCGGTCATCATGACGTTGCCGATGCCGCGGTTGGAGGCGACGGTCTCCGACAGCACCGCGCCGACAAAGGCGTAGGAGATCGCGACCTTCAGCGAGGCGAAGAAGAACGGCATGGTGCGGGGCAGGCCGACATTCCACAGGATGTCGAACTTGGTGGCGCCGAGCGCCTTCAGCACGTCTTCCAGTTCGGGTTCGGTGGTGGCGAGCCCGGTGGCGATATTGACCACGATCGGGAAGAAGCAGATCGACAGCGCGGTCAGCACCGCCGGCACCGAGCCGGAGCCGAACCACAGCACGAAGATCGGCACCAGCGCGACCTTGGGAATCGAGGAGAAGCCGACCAGCAGCGGGTAAGCCGTGTCATACGCGGTCTTCGACACCCCGATGATGGCGCCGAGCACGACGCCGAGCACCACGCCCAGCACAAAACCGATCATGGTGGTGGCCAGCGTCTGCAAGATGTGCGGCCACAGCAGCGGGAATTTGTCGATCAGGGTGGCAATGATCTGCGAGGGGCGCGGCAGCACCAGGTCGGACATGCCCGTGATCAGGCAGAACAGTTCCCAGCCGGCGAAGAACAGCACGATCAGTCCGATCGACCAGGCCTTCTGGCGGTAATCGAGTTCAGGCATGGTCGGCTCCTGCTGACGTGGCGTGCTCGGGTTTGGCCGCGCCGTGCTCGCCGACGATGAATTCGCGCAGGCGCTGGTTCAGCGCGACGAAATCAGGCTCGAAGGTCATCGCCACCGTGCGCGGGCGCGCGAACGTCACCGCGCGATCGTCGAGGATGCGGCCCGGCCGCGCGCTCATCACGCAGATGCGGCTGGCGAGGAAGCCGGCCTCGCGCAGATCGTGGGTGACCAAGAGCACGGTCGGCCGGTGCAGGATCCAGAGCTCCTGCAGGATCGACCACAATTCTTCACGCGTGAACTGGTCGAGCGCGCCGAAGGGCTCGTCGAGAAGCAGCATGCGCGGCTCGTGGATCAGTGCGCGACACAGATTGGCCCGCTGCAGCATGCCGCCGGAAAGCTGCCACGGAAACCGGCGGCCGAAACCTTTCAGGCCGACCTGTTCCAGCAAGGCGTTGGCCTTGTCGCGGAACACGGATCGTTTGAGTTTTCCGAATTGCGAGCGGTACGGCTCGACGATCTTGAGCGGCAGCATGATGTTCTGCTCGATCGTCAGCCACGGCAGCATGGTCGGATTCTGGAACGCCATGCCGATCCGCAGTGCTTTCGCGGCGACCTCTCGGCCGCCCAGAATGACGACGCCGGTCGACGGCTGCACCAGCCCCGCCACCAGCCGCAGGATGGTCGACTTGCCGCAGCCGGACGGGCCGACCAAAGCGACGAACTCGCCGTCGCCGACCTTCAGCGTGGTGGTGGCCAGCGCCGGCACGGCGCGTTCGCCGCGGCCGAAGGTGACCGACACGTCGGACAGTTCGATCGCGACCGGCGCGGTCGCGCCGCCGGAGGCGGATGAAACAGGGCTGCCGGCGAAGGCGGGCGTTGGCTGCATGCGCATCATGAAGCGAAGTGCATGCAAGCGGGATGCCAGCGGTATCCGGCGGGTTTGCGGGTCGATTTCGCGGACACGGCTCCTGCAGGCGGATTCAAATTAGGCAATTGACGCAGCAAAGTGCATGCAATTGAGGCGGAGAGATCGCCGGTGACTGTGATAGGGAACTGCCGATAGATAAGGACGCATTGTCCCCGAAGGATTCGCCCATGGCGCCGCGCGCTGCCGCCAAAATCGCCGAATCGTCCGACAAGGTCGGCGTCATCTGCCGCGCACTGCGCCGCGCCATCATCGAGCAGGCGCTGGAGCCCGGCGCCAAATTGCCGGAGGATTCGCTGGGTGAAAGGTTCGGCGTCAGCCGCACCATCGCCCGCCATGCGCTGGGACAACTCGCCGCCGAAGGCCTGGTAGAACTGCGCCGCAACCGTATCGCGGTGGTGGCGACGCCGAGCTGGCAGGAAGCCCGCGACGCTTTCGATATCCGGATCGAACTCGAGCGCCTCGTGGTGCGTCAACTCGCCGGCAAACTGACCAAGGCGCAGGTCGCAGCC
>JBKJUA010000257.1:0-3536 GCA_046590305.1 Bradyrhizobium sp. | reverse complement strand
TCCTGTGCCGAACTGAAACCAGCGCTCGTGGCGGAATTGGTAGACGCGCTGCCTTGAGGTGGCAGTGAGTAAAATCGTGGGGGTTCGAGTCCCTCCGAGCGCACCACAAATCGACCTGAAATTTCGCGGGATTTTCCTGGGTGCGAATGGCCCGGGGCCTGCCGGCCGTGCCGGGGGCATCAGATCACCAGGTCGCCGCTCACGCCGGTAATATGGATGTACGACGTCTGCGTGGTCAGGCCGCCAAGCTGGTCGTCGATCTCGAACGTATAAGCCAGGGTCACGACTTCAAAGTCTTCGAGGTAATCGAACACGGTCGAAGCCGCGCTAAAGTTGAGATCGAGCGAGCCGGGTGACAATCCCGCCGGTTCGGTTACGGTTCCCTTCGTCATCAATGCGAGCAACGCTGCATCGTCCACCGCGGAGAATCCGCCGATGACCCCGCTCGCGACAACGTGGGTGATTTGAGCGGTGTGGCTATCCTGCAAATCCACATCGGTAAACGTGACCGGCACCGTCGCGATCAGAGGATTCATGTCGGATTGCTCGGCAAGATTCGTCGGCGCAACCGCATTGATGGCAACCGCGTCATTGGTGCCGGTGATGGTCACTTCGATGATGCGATCGACCGTGCCGCCGTTGTTGTCGTCGATCGTGACGGTGAACCATTCGGTCGCGGTCTGGCCCAGCGCCAGATATTGCGTGGCGCTGTTGGCGACCTGGTAGGTCCAGCCCACCGTGCCCGGCCCGGTGGTGGCGCTCTCGCTCACCGCACCCATCGTCAGCGTGCCGCCCAGCGTATTGCCGGCGGCGGCGAGCACGCTCGTGCTGTGCGCGTCGGTCAGGTCGACGTCGTCGAACGCAATCAAGCCGGTGTCGGACAATGTCGGGGCGGAAGCATCTTCGGTCACCGCGCCTGCCGCATTGGTCGACGCCAGCGTGATCGTCGGCACGTCGTTGGTGCCATGGATTGTCACGGTGATTGGCGTGGAGACGACGCCGCCATGGCCGTCATTGACGGTGGCGGTATAGGTCAGCACCAGCGTCTCGCCGACGGCGAGGAAATCGAACTTATTGTCGGCGAGATCATATGACCAGGTCACCGACCCGTTGTTGGCATTGGTCAGGGACGGCGTCAGCGTCAACGCGATGGCCAGCGCGTTTTGCTGTGTCGGCGTCAGCGTCAGCGGGGTGATGCCGTTCGCCGCCGTGTAGGTATAGCCCGAGAACGGCGCCGAGATCGCCGGACGGTCCGTCAAGTCCACATCGGTAAAGGTGATGGTCCCGCCGGCATGGTCTGGAGCGGTGATGCCGGTGCCGACGAGTTCGATGAAGCCATCGCTGGTTGCGGTGATGGTCGGGATATCGTTGGTCCCCTGGACGGTCACCGTCAGCGTCAGCGGTACGATGACGATGCCGCCATGGCCGTCATCGACGGTGGCGTGATAGGTCAGGACCAGCGTTTCGCCGGCGGCGATGAAGTCGAAATTGGCGTCGGCGACGTCATACGACCACGCCACCGAACCGTTGTTGGTGTTGCTTACCGCCGGCGTCAGCGTCAGCACCGCTGCGAGCGTGTTCTGCTGCGCCGTCGTCAGCGTCAGCGGCGAGCCATTGGCCGCGGTGTAAACGTAATTCGCGAATGGCGCGGTTACGGTCGGCCGGTCCGTCAGGTCTACATCTTTGAACGTAATGACGCCCTCGGCATGACCGATCGTAGGGTTGCCGGTTCCGACCAGTTCGATAATGGCCGAACCCGTCGCGGCCGCCGTCGGCAAGTCATTGGTGCCGGTGACCTTGATCGTGAACGGTCTGAACACGACCGTGTTGTATTCGCTGTAATTAGTATCGACCCGCGCCATGTAGATCAGGGTGAGCGTCTCGCCTTCGGCGAGGAAGTCGAGGGCCCGGTCCGGGACGCTGTAGGTCCAGGTGCCGTCGCCAATATTGGTGTTGCCGGAGTGCTGAACCACCTGGAGCGGTACCTGCACGGCCTGAATCGCCGCCAGTTGCTCCAACGTCAGCGACGACGTGATGATGATGTCCTGCTGCGCGTTGCGGTATACGAATGAATTGAACTCGGCCGATACCGTCGGGCGGTCTTCGGGGTTGATGTCGGCGAAATGAATAATGCCGGACACCGTGTCCAGCGCGGTGTTGCCGGTGGTCAGAAGCCGTTCGGAAAAATGGTTGCTGGAGGCGATGAGGTCCGGCGGAATGTTGAGATGGAATCGATTGTTGCCGCCGCTGGGAGGCGGTGCGGTCAGCGGTTCAAACACCAGCGCGATGCGAATGATCGGAAGTTGATCGATCGGCGTGCCGTCGGGCAGCTTGACCACGAACGACTGCGGGGTGATCGAATCGAGCGGAGGAATGCCGATGAATTTCGGATTGGCGTCCGTGAACTTGAGCGAGAATATCTCGTTGATCAGCCTCTGCGCATTGGGCGGAATCTGGGCCGACGCGATAAACGTGACGACGCCCTGGCCGTTGACGATGGTTTGCGAGCCCGGCTGGTTCACCGTTGCGATCGGCAGCAGCGTCAATTTGTCGAGCAGGACGTATTCGCCCGAGGTTCCATTCGGCTCGACCAGAATCCGGAACGACACCGGTGGCGCGACGCCCGGCTGGAGAATATCGAAGTCGATCTCTACCAGAACCGCCGTGCCGCGAATGCCCATGGTGGCGGTCGGCGTCTCGACCTTCATGTCGCCGTTTTTCGCGGTCGCACCGGCGACGAACGAGATGGTTCCCTGCACCAGCGTCAGCAACGAGGCGTTATTCGAACCGGTCGGGTTATAGATCATCTCGTTCAGCACCATCCTCGCATTCGAGGAGAGACCGAACACGGTGCCGTCGATGAAGGTGATGCCAAGTGAAGAATCGGATCCGGACTGGACCACGTCGCCCTTGTGGACGTTGTCGCCGATGTTCAGGCTGATCGAGACGCCGTTGCGAACCGCGGTCGCGCTGCCGGTGAGCTTGGTGACCTGGCCGATGACTTTTGCGGGCACGATAGCGCCGCCGGCCTGCGCATAGTCGACCTGGCCGGTGAGTGCCTCGACGGTCTGGCCGGACAGATTTGCGCCATCAGGGGAGGCCAGCGCGGCCCTGTTGTCGCCGCGGAAGTAGTCGCGCGCCACGAATTCATGGCCGTCCTTCGACAGCACCAGATCGAGGCCGGACCGCTTGTAGTCGCCGGAAAACAGCAGATGAGCGTCCGGAACGACGATCGTGTCCGGCCCGCCGTGCCCGAGGACATTGCTTCGCGCATGAACATCAACGGAAAATGATTCGACCGCCCCGGAGAGCGTGCCTTGGGTGCCGAACAATCCCGAATCGAATTTGTTGACGTAATTCAAATGGCCACCGCAAAGGTTAATAAGAACATGTGACGAGTATCGCAGCAATGAAGCCTGCTAGCACAAGTAATGCCATGTTAACATTACCAAAAAAAAGGCAATATTGCGTTCAGGCCGCTCGAAATACCCCCTGTTTATGGTGTGGCGCCCGGACTGCTCGCAAAAGTCGCAAGG
>JBKJUA010000353.1:0-8184 GCA_046590305.1 Bradyrhizobium sp. | reverse complement strand
TCAACTCGACCGCCTGCGCATCCGCGCTTTCCCGTTCCATTCCAGCGTCGCCAGCTTCATCGCCGACCACGACTTCGTCTATGTGGTCGAGCAGAACCGCGATGCGCAGCTTCGCTCGTTGATCGTCAACGAGAACGGCATCGATCCGGTCCGCCTGATTCCGATCCTGCACTATGACGGCACGCCGATTACCGCGCGCTTCATCGCCGGCGCCATCGGCGACCACCAGGACCAACTCAAGGTGACCCCGCTGCGCAAGGTGAAGTCATGACCTATATTGCCAAGCCTAAATTCCAGCATCCGGGACTTCCGAAGAACGATCTTGGCTTCACCCACCGGGATTACGAGGGCAAGGTTTCGACGCTGTGCGCCGGCTGCGGCCATGACTCGATCACCGCATCGATCATCGAGGCCTGCTTCGAACTGTCGATCGAGCCGCACCGGGTCGCCAAGATTTCCGGCATCGGCTGCTCTTCGAAGACCCCGGACTATTTCCTCGGCAATTCGCACGGCTTCAATTCGGTGCACGGCCGGATGCCCTCGGTGCTGACCGGCGCCAACCTCGCCAACCGCGAGCTGATCTATCTCGGTGTTTCCGGCGACGGCGATTCGGCCTCGATCGGCTTCGGCCAGTTCGCGCATTCGATCCGGCGCGGCGTCAACATGACTTACATCGTCGAGAACAACGGCGTCTACGGCCTGACCAAGGGCCAGTTCTCGGCCACCGCCGACCGCGGCTCGAAGTCGAAGAAAGGCCTGATCAACAGCGACAGCCCGATCGACCTGGTGGCGATCGCGCTGCAGCTCGGCGCCAGCTTCGTGGCGCGCAGCTTCTCCGGCGACAAGACCCAATTGGTGCCGCTGATCGCAGCCGCGATCCAGCACAAGGGTGCTGCGTTCATCGACGTCATCAGCCCCTGCGTCGCGTTCAACAACCACGCCGGCTCGACCAAGAGTTTCGACTATGTGCGCGAGCATAACGACGCGGTGAACCGGCTCGACGTCATCACCGACCACAATCCGATCACGGTAGATTACGCCCCGGGCACCGTGCAACTGGTCGAGCAGCATGACGGCACCCGAATCGCGCTGCGCAAGCTCGATGCCGACTATGACCCGCATGATCGCGTCGGGGCGATGTCGTTCCTGCAGAGACACGCCGCCAGGGGCCAGATCGTCACCGGGCTGTTGTATGTCGATCCGGAATCGGACGACCTGCACAGCCATCTCGACACCATCGAAGCGCCACTCAATACGCTGGACGCCAGCGACCTTTGCCCGGGCACCGCCGCGCTCGACAAGATCAACGCGAGCCTGCGTTAGGCTGCAGCAACTGCGCCCACTCTGCCTCCAGCCGCTCGATCGCCGCGGGGAGCGGCAAAACCGACAGCATGCCGCCGCTCTCGCCAAGTAATCCGAGGCGCTTCAGCCGCGTCAGGACCTCGCCGATCTCGAAATCGGCAGGGAAGCCGAAACGGCGCAGCAGGAGTTCGTCAATGCTCGCATCGAGCGCCGCGCGCGTGACGGGTTCCGGCGCCACCATCAGGCAGTAACAGGCGAGCAGCGCTTCCTTGCATTCCTGTTCCTCGGCCTCGCCGATCAGGTAGTTGAAGATGCCGGAATTGTTGTTGACGTTGCGGTAATAGATATTGTCGGTGACCTGCTTTTGATGAAGCAGCGACTGACGATGGAAATTTCCGCGCTGCCGCAACATGAAGGCGCCCAGCGCGAACAGGCCGCCGAGCGCGACCAGCGCCTGCTCCATGTCGTTATCGCCGGGCGTCCCGCTGACACCGAGATAGAAGCCGGCGACAAAAAACAGGATCGTCAGGGTCGAGGCCAGCTTGATCAGGATCGGTATGCCGCCGACCACCGCCGGCACGCCCAGGGTCAACTGGTCCCACAGGCTCATCACCACCTGCACATTGGGAAACAGGGCCTCGAGATCGGCCCGGGCGATGTGCCGGAAGTACTTGAACAGCACCGCGCCGCCGCGGATATTCTGGCCGCTCCCTTTTTTTCTGCCCCAGCGCAGCTTGCGGACGTCGATCGGCGTGTCGCCGCCGGCCCTGGTCGCGATCATCATCACCACGTCGTCATAGATATCGACTTCGATTCGGCGTCGCCGCAAGCCCCACCACAAGGGGACCTCGATCGTCTTGCGATGGCTGCCGCGACGGAACATGCGGACGTCGCGATAGTCCCCGACCGGCGCCTTGATCTTCACCCGTACCAGAGCGTGCTCGCCAAACGCGCGGGTGATCTCCTCATGGGCAATCTCGATGAAATTGGCCTCCGTCAGGATACGGACGAATTCCTCATTCAGGCGTCGATAGGCTGCTTCGAGGTCCGGCACTGGCGAGGAGGTCTGCGGACCAACCTCCGGGTCGAAGGGAAAATAGGCCTCGCGCAGCAGGCCGAGCTGTTCGAAATACTGGTAGTGGAAGATGGCGCCGAGTTGGCGCGCAACTTGCCGGAATCCGACCTGACCGGCGTCATCGAGGCGGCCCTCGGCCATCAGGCCGTCGATCAAATCCGCTTTTCGAAGCGGTATGAAACGATACCGCGACTCCGGTACAGCCGCTTCGCCAGCTACTCCCTTCACAAAACTACCGTCCTCGCTGGAATCGTCACCGCAGGCGTGATCCTGCCGACATTTCGCGTCAAATTTCCGCCCCGGGCTGCTCGCTCCGCATACGATGGCTTCGTTGCTGCCGTTGCGCCACTCCACCGATCGGCCGGCTGTCTTTGCGAGAAATGCGATCCATTTTCGACACCGGATATGCGTCGGATACACGTCCGCGTTCTCGCGGCATGATTTGCCCGAGGTTTGCAGATCGTTCTCCCTCAATGAGGGAGCAGGGAATGCCGGATGCGCGCTGCACCCGCGGTCCCGTGTGCAAATGGGTAGAAAAAACCGCACACGAGCATACAGGGCAGCGGAGAACATCCGACATTCCCTGCGCAATGGCTCTACGGCTTATCACGTGATCACCCCGGAGAATTATGGCCTTTGTCGCCTCCGTCGCCCCGCGGAAACCGGCGCCCCGGCCCGGTCGGACCTGCAGCACCTCCGCAAGACTTGACGCCTACCAGTGAGGCGTCGGGTCCACACGCTTTTGCCGTACGCTTCAGCACCGCTCGTTCACACGTTCCAGAGACCGCTCACGGAGTTTATCCCGCCCTGCAATCCCATTGCGCGCACGATGCCATAGCGTCCACCGCATCCCATCCCAGCGTTCGGTAACGATGGCCAACGCCCCTTCCTCGGGGACAGGATGGGTGAGTCATACGGGTGATTTGCCCTTCGGGAAAAGCGAAACTTTGCCCGACGGGTTAATTTGTCGCAGGGGAAGGTGTACCGGCCAGAAGCAGACAGCGCCCTGCCCGCTACCTTGACGACGGTCGCGTAATCGGCAGGACCTCGCGCATATAGGCGGCGAGCTCGGCGCAGAAACTCTGGGCATAGCCTGGCATGGGACGGCGCTTGTCCCATTGGATGACATAGCGGTCTCGCAGCGGTTTCCGCCGGTGGCTGACCCGGGCGATCTTCAGCCTGTAGCGATCGATCCGCAGCACGGACGGAATAATGGCTACTCCCTGGCCGGCTTCGGCGAGCGCGAGCAATGTGTGCGGCGCGCGGCTCTCGAGCAGAATATCGGGCTCGACGTCGGCGACACGACAGGCCGCATCGAACAGCCGCCGAACCGAGTAACCGGAGTCCAGCAGCAGCAATGGATGGGTTGCAAGCGGAACGATATCGACCTTGCCGTCGCGGCCAAGTTGGAGCGACGGGCAGTGCGCGGCCAAAATATCGTCCGACGGCAATGCGACGCTCTCGAACCAGGGGTTCACGCCTTGATCATGCCTGATGCCGATATGAACTTCGCCGCGTTCCAGCAAAGGCACCTGGTCCATACCAAGAGCCTCTGTCAACTTCACGCGCACGTTGGGGAAGCGTTCGGCATATCGCGGCAGGAAGCCCGACAAGATGCTCTCGATTGTTTGCGGCGGTGCGGCCACCTTGAGCACGCCGGAATCTCCACGTTTGAGCAGTTCTATGCGTTCGCCAAGCGATACCAGCTGCGCCAGTACTCCGCGGCAATCTCCCAGCAGCTGTTCGCCTCTGGTGGTGAGGAAAAGGCGGCGACCGATACGGTCAAAAAGCTGGAACCCGCATTCGTATTCGAGATCACTGATCTGCCGCGATAAAGCAGACTGGCTGATACGTAGACGCAGCGCCGCCTTGGAAACGGTGCCGAGGTCAGCCACCGCGACGAAGGTCCGCAGACGCTTCAGGTCCATCCTGCTTATCTCCAAAACGCATAAGGAATAGCACAATTATGTATTTGACGCCACGGCAAGCGCGCCCATAGCCTGCCCGAACACGCGTGAAATCGCGATGGTCTCTCCAGCGGAACCCACTGGCGGACAGTCTGCGCCTGGCTCGAGAATTTTGCCAAGGAGGCGAACCATGAAAGCACGTCCGCTCATTTTCCTGAGTGCTCTCTCCTTCATGCTGCCCGGAATTACGACAGGCCTGCGGGCGCAGCCGCAGGAGACGGTCGCGGCCGCGCGGCGCGTGATCATCTTCGTGTGGGATGGGCTTCGCGCCGACGACCTCACTCCGGAAATCACGCCTAACTACTTCGCGCTGGCCCGATCCGGCGTCGTCTTTGCGGACCACCACGCCGTCTATCCGACTTTCACGATGATGAATTCCGCCTCCATCGCCACCGGCGCCTATCCGGGCGTGCACGGGTTCTACGGCAACGTCGTGTATGCACCGTCCGCGAAGGGGAAGAACGCGAAGGGAGCCGATATTGAATTTTCTGCGCCGGCGTTCATCGAGGATTTCGGCGTGGTTGAAGCCGTGCGGGACGCCTACCAAGGCAGGCTCACGCTCGTTTCGACGATGCTGCAGGCCGCGCAGGCCAAAGGGCTGACGACGGCGGCGATCGGCAAGTTCGGCGCGGCCTTCATCCAGGACTACAAACGCGGCGGGATCATCCTCGATGAAGACGCGGCGATGCCGCTCGGTTTCGCCAAAGAACTGCAGCAGGCCGGTTATCCGCTGCCGCGCAACAGCGTCAATGCCTACCAGGCGGGCGCTTTGACGCTGGCGAAAGACAATGGCGATCCGACGGCGCCTATACCCGTTGCGCGCCTCAAGGATGGACAAACCGGCGATCCGCTCGACCGCAGCGGCGCGCTATCCCGGCGCGGCTTCGCGTACCTGACCGACCTCTTCGTGAACTACGTCCTGCCCAACAAGAAGCCGGACCTGACGATCTTCTGGTCGAAGGAACCGGATGCGACGAGTCACGCTTACGGGCCCGGCACGTTCAACTCGATCGACGCGACCCGGATGAACGACGAGATTTTGGGCCGGATCGTCGAAAAGCTTCGCCAGCTCGGCTGGGAAGACTCGACCGACATCATCATAACCCAGGATCACAACCACAGCACCGTGTCCGGCGACGTCGCACATTATCCGTTGCGAGCCATCGTCGATCGCGAGGTCGGACCGCATGATCCCCACGGCTACTCGGTATCGGGCTTCGTGCGCACGGCCGAGCTGCTGACCCGGGACGGATTGAAAGCCTTTGACGGAGCGGGCTGCCGCGACATACCGACATTGTCCGGCATCACGGCCGACGGCACACACCTTTACCCCGGCAAAGATGACCAGCAGGGAAGCGTTTGCGGCCGGGCGCAAAAATACACCTCGCCAGGCTATGCCGTGCCGAAGCCGATTCCCGCGGGGGCCATCGTGGTCGCCGCGAACGCGGGCAGTGACTATCTTTTCGTGCCGGACGGCAACATCGAGACGGTGAAGGCAGCCGTGGTGAGCATGCAGAGCCGTGTACAATTCGGCGCGATCTTCGTGAGCGACCGATATGGCGAGATCGCAGGGACGCTGCCCATGAGCCACATCAAGACCGAGAACAGCGGAAACGGTCGGGCGCCGGACATCATCGTCAGCTTCAGCTACGATGAACACGTTGCCGTGGCGGGTAAGTCCGGCGTGACCTACGCCAGTTCGATCAACCGCAGAGGCGATCACGGCAGCTTCTCGCCGACTGACACGCATATTTCATTGATGGCCAGTGGTCCGGATTTCAAATCCGGCCTTCACGATCCGCTGCCGACGGCGAACGTGGACGTCGCGCCAACGGTCGCGCGTATCCTTAAGTTCAGCATGCCGGATGCTCAGGGACGCGTGCTCGAGGAAGCGCTGCGCGGCGGCCCGCCGATCACCGAATACGCCGTGGTGAACAAAACGCACCGGTCCTCGATCCGGGGCGGATTGACCGTGAAGCTGGCGACTGACCTGGATGGCCTGGCTGTCGATCCCAAGCTAAGCAGCTGTTCGGTCGAGCTGAAGACGAAGATCCTTACCCGCGGTGCGACGAGCTTCACTTACTTCGATCAGGCCAAAGCCGTCCGCGACTGAATTTTCGCTAAACTCCGTGACGCTCGGTCACACGGTGCTCCGGCATAACGAAATTCCGAAGTGGCGCTGGTACCGCGATCAGATTCCGATTGCGGGAGACTTCAGCTCGCGTAAGGCGGTTCACCTTAACCCGCCGATCTATACGAGAGGGCGGATTAAAGGGAAATCCGCCCGACTTCCCTACGCCGTCTGATGCCGCTTCAGGAAGGTGCGCGCGCGGTTGATGGTGCGTGCCTTCAGCTCCGGCGGCTCCTTCCAGGGGAACACGGTGATCTCGGCATTCGCGCAGAGCGAGGCGACATCGACCGAAGCCACCAGCGGATGCGCGGGGACATCGTCCGGCAGCACCATATCGGCGTCTGGCATGATTTCGCGAAATCGCTCGCTTCCCCAGCGCGGGCTACCAACATCATACCAACCTTGTATCCTCACGCTGACCGCGATAGGATAACGATCTTCAACTTTGGCGAGCGTAAGGTGCTGCGGCCAAGCTTTGCCGGGAGGTTCGCAATGACAATTCAAATCTCGAATTTCCATATTTGCGACAAGAGCAAAATCGCCGGTTCAGGAAAAGTCGCGCTGTTGCCGAACCGGCACGATACCCTTCATACCGGGATATTTGGCGTCAAAGTCGACGTCGCTTTCGATCCTGCGGTCAATGACTATCCAGTGGGCGCTGTGAGAATTGACGTCGACCTGTCCGACTCATTCAAGGGAAGAGCCGACTCGACATCCATCGAGCAGGTCAATTCCTTCGGCAAGCATACACCGACGTCAGTCATCACCGGCCGATGCAAGGTTACTTTAGAGGAGCCTGGCACAGCCCCGCTGGGTTGCCGGTTCTGGCTGTTGATTGCCAATAACAAGACGCGGACCGAACAGGGAACCGCTGACGTTGTCGGTTTTGTGATTTATGACCGCAATGGCGACAGGGTCGCCTACGGCACCGGACCGCTCCAGGGAGATATCGTGGTCACCCCCACCGGCCTATGATGACTTCGGCCATACCGGCTCTCAGCCCGTAGGGCGGGTTCACTTTAACCCGCCGATTCATACGAGAGGGCGGATTAAAGGGAATCCGCCTCTACGGCCCGCGATGGCGGTGCAGCCGTGCACGGCCATCGTTCGACAGAATGAATTTAGCAAACCCGATGCTCCCTTGACTGCTCCTGGAAGATGAGCAGACATATCGCAAGCGAAACGCGATGTCGCTTAATGACTCTTCGCATTCGCATCAAGGGAGATCAGCGATGGACCTGAAGGGCGCGGTCGCACTCGTGACCGGCGGCAATGGCGGGTTGGGGCAGCGGATCTGCCACGCGCTCGCTAAGGAGGGCGCGCATGTGGCGGTCGTGTACGCGCGCAGCCGCGAGCAGGCGGAAGGCGTCGCCGGTGACCTCGCGTCGCGCTATCAAATCAACGCCAGGGCGTTCGGCTGCGACATCGCCGAAGGCGCCGATGTGGAGCGGCTGGTCGGCGAGGTCACGCAGGCGTTCGGCCGCCTCGATGTGCTGGTCAATGACGCCGCCTACAACATCGCGATCCCGTTTGGCGATCTCGACAGTCTGACGCCGGAGGTATGGGACAGGATCATGGCCATCAACCTGACCGGGCCGATGCGCTTGATCAAGGCGGTGGCCCCTTTCATGAAGGCGCAGGGGCAAGGCCGCATCGTCAACATCGCGTCGGTGGCGGGGCTGAGCCCGACCGGCTCTTCCATCGCCTAT
>JBKJUA010000012.1:0-3205 GCA_046590305.1 Bradyrhizobium sp. | reverse complement strand
CCCTCCTCGTCCATCTGCTGCGCGAAAACCTGAACCTGACCGGAACCCATGTCGGCTGCGACACCAGCCAATGCGGCGCCTGCGTCGTCCATATCGACGGCAAGGCCGTAAAGTCCTGCACCGTGATGGTCGGACAAGCCGCCGGCTGCAACGTCACCACCATCGAGGGTATTTCGAAGGGCGACGAACTGCATCCGATGCAATCGGCGTTCCGCGACAATCACGGCCTGCAGTGCGGCTATTGCACCCCGGGCATGATCATGTCGGCGATCGATATCGTGCACCGTTATGGCGGCAAGCTCGATGAGGAAATCGTCCGGCAGGAGCTGGAAGGCAACATCTGCCGCTGCACCGGCTACCACAACATCGTCAAATCGGTGCTCGACGCCGCCGGCCGCATGAAAGTTGCGCAGGCGGCGGAATAGTCCCGCGTCCTGCACGATCCGAGCTTCGAAATTCAGAAAATTGACTGCCGACGCGCCTTCGAAAATCCGGCGCTGACGACGCGGTCCGACAGGGAGATATCCGATGGGTGTTGAGGGCATTGGCGCCAGCGTAGTGCGCAAGGAAGACCGGCGTTTCATCACGGGCCGCGGCCGCTACGTCGACGACATCAAGATCGTGGGCCTGACCCACGCGCATTTCGTCCGCAGCCCGCACGCGCATGCCAGAATCAAGAGCATCGACATCGCGGCTGCGAAGGGCATGCCCGGCGTGGTCGGGGTGCTGACCGGACAGGAGATCGTCGATGACAAGGTCGGCAATCTGATCTGCGGCTGGGCGATCACGTCGAAGGACGGCACCGGCATGAAGATGGGCGCGTGGCCGGCGATGGCGCCGGAAATCGTGCGCTTTGCCGGACAGGCGGTCGCGGTGGTGATTGCCGAGACCAAGAACCAGGCCCGGGACGCGGCGGAAGCCGTCGTCGTCGACTATGAGGAACTGCCGGTTGCGTCCGATATCCGCGCCGCAATCAAGCCGGGCGCGCCGCAGCTGCATCCGGAAGCCGCGGGCAACATCATCTACGACTGGACCATCGGCGAGGAAGCGGCCACCGACGCGGCCTTCAAGGCGGCGGCCAATGTGGTTTCGCTCGACATCACCAACAACCGGCTGGTGCCGAATGCGATGGAGCCGCGCGCGGCGATCGCGGAATACAACGACGCCGAAGAGCATTTTACCCTCTACACGACATCGCAGAACCCGCATGTCGCGCGCCTGGTGCTGTCGGCGTTCTACAACATCGCGCAGGAGCACAAGCTGCGCGTGGTGGCGCCGGACGTCGGCGGCGGCTTCGGCTCCAAGATCTTCATCTACCCCGAGGAAATGGTTGCGTTGTGGGCCTCCAAGAAGGTGAACCGTCCGGTGAAGTGGACCGGCGATCGCTCCGAGGCCTTCCTTACCGACGCCCATGGCCGCGATCACCTCACCAAGGCCGAGATGGCGTTCGACAAGGACAACAAGGTCACCGCCCTGCGGGTGAAAACCTACGCCAATCTCGGCGCCTATATGTCGCTGTTCTCGTCCTCGGTGCCGACTTATCTCTACGCGACACTGCTGTCGGGCCAGTACAACATCCCCAATATCTTCGCCGAGGTGATCAGCGTCTACACCAACACCACCCCGGTCGACGCCTATCGCGGCGCCGGCCGGCCGGAAGCCAGTTTCGTGGTGGAGCGGCTGATGGAAACCGCGGCGCGGCAATTGAAGGTCGATCCGGCGGAATTGCGCCGCAAGAATTTCATCACGACCTTCCCGCACCAGACGCCTGTGATCATGGCCTACGACGTCGGCGATTTCGGCGCCTCTCTGGATTCGGCGATGAAGGCGATCGACTATGTCGGCTTCCCCGCTCGCAAGGCCAAGGCCAAAGCCGAAGGCAAGCTGCGCGGCATCGGCATCTCCTGCTACATTGAGGCCTGCGGCATCGCGCCATCGAAGGCAGTCGGCAGTCTCGGTGCCGGCGTCGGCCTGTGGGAATCAGCTGAAGTGCGGGTCAATCCGGTCGGCACCATCGAAATTCTGACGGGTTCGCACAGCCACGGCCAGGGCCACGAGACCACGTTTGCTCAATTGGTCGCAGGCCGGCTCGGTATTCCGATCAGCCAGGTTTCGATCGTGCACGGCGACACCGACAAGGTGCAGTTCGGCATGGGCACCTATGGCTCGCGCTCGGCGGCGGTCGGCATGTCCGCCATCTTCAAGGCGATGGAGAAGGTCGAAGCCAAGGCCAAGAAGATCGCGGCGCATCAGCTGGAGGCTTCCGAGGCCGACATCGTCATCGAGAACGGCGAGTTCAAGGTCACCGGCACCGACAAGTCGATCGCGCTGCCGATGGTGGCGCTCGCCGCCTATACCGCACACAATCTGCCCGACGGCATGGAGCCCGGCCTGAAGGAGGGCGCGTTCTACGATCCCACCAACTTCACCTTCCCGGCCGGCGCCTATATCTGCGAGATCGAAGTCGATTCCGGCACCGGCAAGACCTCTTTCGTCAACTTCGTCGCGGCCGACGATTTCGGCACGCTGATCAACCCAATGATCGTCGAAGGCCAGGTCCATGGCGGCCTCGCCCAGGGCATCGGCCAGGCGCTGCTGGAAGGCGCCGTCTATGACGGCTCCGGCCAGCTGATGACCGCGTCGTTCATGGACTACACCATGCCGCGCGCCGACGATCTGCCGTCGTTCAAGCTGTCGCACACCACGACGGAATGTCCGGGTAACCCATTGGGCGTCAAGGGCTGCGGCGAGGCCGGCGCGATTGGCGCATCCGCCGCCGTCATCAACGCCATCACCGACGCCATCGGCAACAACAAGCTTGAGATGCCGGCCTCACCCGATCGGGTGTGGCACGCGATTCACGGTTAAGAGGGAGCAACACCATGTACGAGACCACTTATCATCGCCCCTCTTCGGTCGACGAAGCCGTGGCATTGTTCGCCAAGGGGTCGGACTCAAAATATCTCGCCGGCGGCCACACTTTGCTTCCGGTCATGAAGCAGCGGCTGGCTTCGCCCTCCGACGTGATCGATCTCGGCAAGATCAAGGAGCTGGTCGGCATCGAACTGTCCGGCGATGCGCTGACCATCAAGGCCGCGACCACCTATTTCGACATCCTGCAAAGCGCGGATGCGAAGAAGGCGATCCCGGCCATCGTGCACCTCACCTCGGTGCTGGGCGATCCGCAGGTGCGCTACCGCGGCAC
>JBKJUA010000349.1:0-11214 GCA_046590305.1 Bradyrhizobium sp. | reverse complement strand
ATCCGGGCTACGGGTCCCGAATTCGATTTTCACACACCGCATGTCCACAACCACACTTTCGCAATCTCGCGGCGCCATCCGCCCGAGCTTTGCGATCATTTTCCTTCACCCTCCAGTCAGAGGGGGGAGGGAAAGCCGGATGCACGCTGCACCCGCGGTCTCGCGTGCAATGGAAGCGGTAGAAAAACGCACACGAGCATACAGGTTCAGCGGAGGCAATCCGACTTTCCCTGCGCGGCAGTTTACGACTTATACGCGCTCTCCTCGGTGAGCCATGCGCTTTTGCCACCGTCGCTCCCGAGAACATGGCTCTCAAGAACTTGACACCAGCCCTTGGGGTGTCGGGACCACACGATTTCGCCGTCCGCTTCAGGCGCCCTCGTCAGAAGCACCCTCCACGTCTACCGCATCCCCGTCCCGCGCCGGTACGTTGCGCAACGCCCCTTTGATGGGACGGGATGGCCAACCATATAGCCTGATTTTCATTTCCGTAAAACAGAAATATTTTTTAGCGAGGGGCTTGACACGATTTCCGATAAGCCGAAGTGATTTGCCCGTCGGGTAGTCACACAAGCGCACATCGGCTCTTTCGAGCCGACGAGCGCCGCAATCAGCCGCGCGCGCGGCGCAGGGCGGCCGCCAGTTTTTCCTTCTGCCTGCTCCAGCGATCTTCTTCTGCCTGCGCGCGTTGCTCCAGAGCGGCGCGCTCGGACTCGATCTCGCCCGCCCGATGTTCATGCGACCGCTGGGCTTCTTCAAGAGTTGCCTGGGCTTTCGCGGCAGCCTGCTCGCGGCGCTCGCGCTGTTTCGCCTCGGCGGCTTCTTCCTTGCGCTGTTGGCTGTCGCGCTGCCTCTGCTCTCTCTCATAGGCCAATGCGGCCTTGCGGGCTGATTGATCGTCAATCTTGCGGGGAGAGCTTTTGCCGGGCTTTGCAGGAAGCTTCTTTGGCCTGGCTTTGACCTTTTCACGGGAGAGGTCAGAGGGCAGCTCGGCATCTTCCTTGAAAGGACCATCCGATCCGACGGGACGTCTGAGAATGACCCCGGGCCTTGCGAGGGTGGCGGCGATCACATCGGGATCGTCAACCTCGCTCGCAAAACCCTGATGAAAAAGATTGCTCTTCGAACCCCATGCTTCCAGAGCCGCCTTCATCGACGGCGCCGCGATGGCCATGTCGAAGAAGCCCAGCGATGTTTGATAGGTCTTGAGTTTTCTCGCCATAAGGCTGTTTAGCAGATTTCATCGCGCCTTTGCCATGACAGCGACGCTGCGGCTGCGGCAAGGGCGTCACCGGCGCAAATGGGATTCACCGCAAACGGAGGCCGCATTCAACAGTCATTTCCGCAGCGCAAAACCATCACGCCATGATGTGTTCAGATCTCAAGCCATCCGGGTCTCGAGTGCCAGGCGCTTTTCCTGGCGTCCCGAACCGACGGGAACGGCGTTCCCAGCTTGCGGGCCGCGTCCATTGAACATTCGAAGGCGGCAGCCGCCCGCAGCACGGAAACACCGCTTGCGACCACCGCCTGGAGGCGTTCGTTATCTTCGGCGCTCCATGATGTTTTTCGTTTTGCAAACACGGGCGGTTTCGTCCTGGTGTACTGAACTTGCCGTTCGGAAATCATGCGGACATGAGCTAATCGGTCGGCGACACAGCCCGTGCGCGTGTCATCGCGCGGAATTGGCCAGGCTGCTGTTGGCCCATTTGGCTGCATCCGTTTTCATCGGATCGACGTTGTCGCATTTCAGGCAGACCAGTCGCGTCCTGCCGGTTCGGTCGGTCATGGCCAGCAATCGCTTCTTGCAAGCGGGACAGCGGCTCGTATCCATTGGCAGCTCCAGTTCAATGTGCACGTCGGTCGATATCCGAGCGATGCCCTGGCTCACCGGGAAATAAGTTGGGCCGAACAGGCAACGCTTGCGGATCGTAGCCGTTACCAATGCTGCAAACGTATCATCTGATACGGTCCGTGAACTATCGGAGGACACTTGTCGAAAGCGCTGCAAACTCTCATCCGCAAGCTCAGGGAGCATTCGCGCCTCACGGCCGAGGATCTTGCCACCATCAACGCGCTCAGCCATACGGTTCGGGAATTTGGAACTAACGAGGATTTGATCCGGCAGGGGGACGACCCCGACGTATCCGCCGTCGTCGTCTCCGGGATGGTCGCCCGCTATCACCTGCTTCAGGACGGTGTTCGCCAGTTCCACTCGTTTCACATGGCCGGCGATATGCCGGACTCGCAAGCGCTTTTCATCGACAGGATGGATCATGCCGTCTGCGCGATCGGGCCTGCCCTGATAGCGCTGATCCCACATATGGAACTGATCGCCGCGTTCAATCGCCGGCCTTCGGTCGGTTTTGCCATCTGGCGGGAAACATTGATCGATGCCGCCATTTTTCGCGAAGCGATCACCAATAACAGCGCCAGAACAATGCCGGCACGGATGGGGCATCTGTTCTGCGAGCTGTTCTATCGGGCCCGCGCCTCTGGTTTGACTAACGACAATACGTGCGCCGTCCCGATCAGCCTTGTTCAGTTGGGAGAAGCCCTTGGCATGTCGATCGCCAGCGTGAACCGGACGCTCCAGGAGCTCCGCGCGTCGCGAACGGTCGATTTTCAAAGAGGCCGGCTCCAGGTTGGCGATTGGGAGGGACTGATCGAACTAGCCGGATTCAATCCCGGCTACTTGCATCAGAAGAAGCCGCCGCTCTGACGATCGGAATTCAGAACGCCCAGTGGAACGTTGGGAACGTCGACCGGGAACGATCCGGAGCCGATCGCATTAAATCCGCATGAGCAAAGAAAAAACACCGCCCCACGAAGAAGACCCGCGCGAGACGCCGTTGGACGATCCGCGCCAGAAAACCGATTGGCCCACCACGAAGCAGACCGATGAACCGTGGAAGGGCAATCCTGAAAAGGAACAGCGCAACGACGGTACCACGATCGATCTGGAAAAATGGCAGGAAACCAACACGCACTGAAGGTGCGGGGTGATCGCGGCTGAATGTGTGCCGCAATTGCTAAACCGGCTTGTCTGCGAGCGTTGAAGGAATGCGCCAGCGTCGGGCGGTCGAGTTGCGCTCGACCGCCGCCGCAGTGGTCTAGGCGGCGAGACACCTATCGGCGGAATGCAGGCGAAACGGTTTGCCGCCGGGCGGACGCGGCCCGCCATCGAGTTCGCACAGCGCCTCCAGAATTTCATCGATTGTCACAGGCTTCTTAAGACCCGCCGGCGCGCGCAGCGCGGGGCATGAGGTGATCGTGCTGGCATCGGATGCCCAGGATGCGAGAATGGCTCGCTTCTCGGACAGGCTCAGCGAGGGATGCGATACAACGTCCCCAGGATGATCGAACCGCGTGCCGGGGTGCAGCAGCGCGTTGATGTCGAACACATTTTCATCGAAAGCGGTTGTCGGCCGCATGGTCTCCTCCATTCATAGACGAGGGTGGAATGCCGCGCGCGGTCGCGCGCGGCATCGTCAAGGCACCTGTCAGGCCGCTCTGGCTTCAATCTGCTGGACGTTGCCGGCGGGCGTGCCGCTGATAGCGATCCGCCGCGGCTTCATGGCTTCGGGAATCTCCCGCACCAGTTCGATTCTCAGCAGGCCATTGTCGAATGTCGCGCCCTTGACCTGGACGTGGTCGGCAAGACTGTACTGGCGCTTGAAGCTCCGGGTCGAAATACCCCGGTACAGGAACTCGCGTTCGGCCTTCTCGGGCTTCTGGCCCTCGATGGTGACCACGTTCTGCTCCGCGGTCACCGAGATCTCCTCAGGGTGGAAGCCCGCGACCGCCAGCGAAATCTGGTAGCGGTCGTCGGCAAGCCGTTCGATGTTGTAGGGCGGATAATTGTCTTCGCCCGCCCGCTGGGCCGCCTCGGCAAGGTCGAACAGGCGGTCGAAGCCGATGGTCGAACGCCACAAGGGCGAAAAGTCGTAGGTGCGCATAGCCAAATCCTCCAATGAGCAAGTTGGTTACGAGCGGCACCGGACACGATCCGGTGCCCGTCTCAACCCGGGCCCCAGGGGCGCCCGGACGCCACCGCATGGTGGCGACGGAAAAATTAGCAAAGCGAGATTTGGTTTCAAGAGGGGCGTGAAAATTTTTTTCGAATGGATTTGGCGGCCCTGGATGGAAGGGAGCGGCCAGCCTTCAGCCTGCGAAAAAGCACGACGTTCCTGGCCCGTAATCAGCGGTCCCAGCTTTGAGTCACTGGAGCAGCTCGGGGTTACCTATTGGCGTTGTACGCCCGCCCTCAGCGCTGCCTGGATGACTAGAAGCTGCACCCGCCGGGAACGGGTTAGATGTAAGCGCGTACCGATGCGTTGATGTCGCGGGCAGAAACCGGAAAAATTGCACCGCGTCCATCGTTCCCCGTTGTGTCCGGTTGTCACCCGACGAATGCAGGTAACAACGCCGTCCACGCGTTTCGGTTCAGTTCATCCACATATTCGCTCAATCAAGAATTTGATGGCCGGCGCTCGTTACAACAGGTACATCGTCCCGCAACTCCACGAAACCCAAATCGATCAACTCCCCCAGATGGTCGGGGTCGACGGGCAGGAGCCGTGTCCGCTTCGCCTTGATGTCTCTGAGCGTCCAAACGAGGTCGATGGATCTAAGAGGGTCTATCCCGGGTATTTCGCCCATGCTCATGGTCCACATATTTCCGGGTTACAGTGTTGTTTTGAGTGGTTGCCGGTGGTTCCAACTAACGGAACACGGAGAAGTCGATTCGCTACCGGCCGGGCTGGGACGAAACGTCGGGAGCACACATGTGTTCCAAACCGGTGCGACATTTCCGAGCTGCGTTCGTCGGCGATAAGGTAGGACAAACGCCCTGATCTTTTGAGCCACGAAGTGGCGAGTCACAATTTTTCTCCAGGCATTGAACTTCGGTATCGCGCCGCGCGGCCTCGCTCAGCTCGCGCTCCGCCTGATGATAGGATTTTTCTAGGCACATCATACGATTTCAATCCCACCTGGCTTGGTCACCGACAGCCTCCTGTATCTTTTTCGCTCATCCAATCGGGCAGCGAAAACGCCTCCTGGTCAGGAAGACGCCCCAATCGCGGCAGGAAGATTTCGGACGATCACCGGTGCATTTTTTCCCAGCAGGCCAACCCATGGGGAACAAGATACAACCAGGCCGGTTCTACAGGGGCAATTTCAAACCGGAGGGCAAAATGGCCAAAGAAAAACTGCTGCACGACCTGTTTCTCGACACCCTGAAGGATATCTATTTCGCGGAGAAGAAGATCCTGTCCGCGCTGCCGAAGATGGCGAAGGCGGCGCAGTCTCCCAAGCTCAAGGCAGCCTTCGAAAAGCACATGGGCGAAACCGAGGGTCAGGTCGACCGGCTCGAACAGGTGTTCGCCTCGATCGATGAGTCGCCGAAGGGCAAGACTTGCGACGCCATTATGGGCATCCTCGACGAGGGCAAGGAAATCATGGACGAGTACAAGGGCACCGCGGCCCTCGATGCCGGCCTGCTTGCCGCCGCGCAGGCGGTCGAGCATTACGAGATTTCCCGCTACGGCACGCTGAAGACCTGGGCGAGCGAACTCGGTTACAAGGATGCCGTGAAGTTGCTGGATGCGACGCTGAAGGAAGAGAAGACCACCGACAGCACGCTCAGCCAGATCGCTGAATCGGAAGTCAACCGGCATGCGGAAACGGCGCAAGCCGCGTAAAAGGGGCGGATGTACCCCCTTTGAGGAAAAGGCCCCGGTTTTGCCGGGGCCTTTTTTGAACGCATCCGGAGCAGAACGCCAGCGTCAAAGCGACGACGGTGTTCACTCGTCAATCTCCCGCAGCTTCCTCTCCAGTTCCGAAATCAGTTCCTCGATGCGCTGCCGGTTCAAATCGTCGGATGAAGCCCGCCGCGCCACCTGCCGGTACTTCATGATTTTCATTTCGAGTTGAACCCGTTCGTTCCTGTGAGCCACGGCGGCAATTCCCATTCTTCTCAAAGACGTTTGAAGAAGACCATTACGCTTCGGAAAAGTCTGTTCGCCTTGTTTTGAATCGTTCAAACAAGCCCGGCCTCCGACGTAGAAATCCACGGCTTCAGTCGCGCGACATCAAGCGCGACACCGAGGGAACAGAGTGGCTGTGGCTTCGTTGAAGCGCACCAACCAACTGGAGGACGAAATGAAACGCCAATTGTTTTTGATTGCAGCAACCGCGCTGCTTTTTACCGGATCGGCAAGCGCGCAGCAGCCGGCCAAGGACGGACCGAACAACAACGCCGTCAACAGTGCCGGACAAAACAATTCGAACGCACCCGTGGCCGGCCGCAATAGCTTCACCGAAGGCCAGGCCAAATCGAAGATCGAAGAGGCTGGCTACACCAACGTCACCGCGTTGAAGAAGGACGACAACGGCGTTTGGCGCGGCAAGGCCAGCAAGGGCAGTTCGTCATCCGACGTGAGCGTCGATTTCCAGGGCAACGTGAACCCCAAGTAAGGACTATGCAATGACCGTTACCATCTCCCGACTCTACGATACCTATTCCGACGCGGAAAAGGCCGTTCGCGGCCTGGAAGCCGCAGGGGTTCCGCACTCCGACATCAGCATCGTTGCGAACAATTCTGACAGCTGGTGGAACTCCGACAAGAAGATCGACCGCGATCGCGACGGTGTTGACGATCGCGCTGAAGGCGCCGGAAAGGGCGCCGGCATCGGCGCCGGTGTCGGCGGTGCGGCCGGTCTGCTCGCCGGCTTGGGTCTGCTTGCGATCCCGGGACTTGGTCCCGTTGTAGCCGCCGGGTGGCTGGCTGCGACTGCACTAGGCGCTGCTGCCGGTGCTGCAACCGGCGGCGTTGTCGGTGCCTTGACCGAGGCCGGTGTGTCGAAGGACGATGCCCCTTTGTATGCCGAAGGCGTACGCCGCGGCGGCACGCTGGTTACAGCGCGTGTTGCGGAGACGGACCGCGCGCGGTTCGACACGGTGCTGGATCAGTCGGCCGTCAACCTTCGGGACAGGAGCGCGGCCTGGCAGAAGTCCGGATGGAGCACGTTCGATCCATCGAGCAAGCCTTACGGCGCCGATGAGGTCCGCAAGGAGCGCCAGCTCTACGGCGGCGGAATGCGCTGAACGAATTGAACGAAGGGCCCGCCGGTCTCGCCGGCGGGTCTTCTGCTTTCTGGCGCCGTCGGGCGATCAAATCCTTCGCTTTGCGCCGGCCTGGACGTTAGTCTGCCTGTTCAGGTCGGATAGGAAACAAATGGATATTCGAACCAGGCTTATGGAAATATGCGATTCGTTTAACGCGCATGATCTGGATCGGATCATGAGATTCTTTGCGGATGATTGTGTTCTGGAGATGCCGAGGGGAAGCAAGCCGTATGGCTCCCGCTTTCAGGGCAAGCAGAATGTACGGGAAGGACTTGCCGCCCGCTTTGCGGGCCTGCCCGATGTCCATTACGGCAATGCTGAACATTTCGTGGATGATGAATCTCAAACCGGGATTTCGAAATGGTGCCTGACCGGCACCGGTCTGGATGGCAGGAAACTGGAAGTGCAGGGTTGCGACTTCTACACATTCCGCGCCGGCGAAGTGGTTCGGAAAGACTCCTATTGGAAACTCGTTGAGGGCAGCTGATATCGCCTGGTCGTGATGGCGCGAGGTCACGAGGGCCGGGCTATGCCTGCCTCTCCGGGGGCCCCTGCCTCCGCATCATGCGGAATTAGCTCTTTCCCACCGTCGCGCCGCGAACTAGGCTGGGCATGCCGCAATGATCTGACTTGCCGGCCAATCAAGCAAAAATACAACAGATGGAGGAAGGTGATGTCCACGTCCGTGAACCGCCGCCAGATGCTGAGCCTGCTCGGCGGATCGATCGCCACGCCGCTATTGCCCGGCA
Source organism: Bradyrhizobium sp. (assembly GCA_046590305.1). Classification (GTDB taxonomy): domain Bacteria; phylum Pseudomonadota; class Alphaproteobacteria; order Rhizobiales; family Xanthobacteraceae; genus Bradyrhizobium. Next base: position 3,336 of record JBKJUA010000349.1, on the reverse strand, counting down.
TGGCATTCGCGCAGGAGGCGTGGCCGACGAGGACGGTGCGCTACGTCAACGGCTTTCCGGCCGGCGGCGCCACCGACACGCTGTCGCGCATCCTCTGCCAGAAGATGAGCGAATTGTCCGGACAGTCCTTCGTGGTCGAGAACCGGGCAGGGGCGGGCGGCGTGCTCGGCGGCGATGCGGTGGCGAAATCGGCGCCGGACGGCTACACGCTCGGCCTTGGCGGCATCGCCACCAACGTGCTGGCGATCGGGACCTACGCCAAGCTGCCCTATGACCCGCGCGACGGCTTCAGCTTCATCGGCGGCATGTGGCAGCTGCCCAATATCCTCTGCGCCAGGAAGGATCTCGCGTTCACCGATCTGAAGGATTTGCTGGCCGCGTTCAAGAAGGAGCCAGGCAAATTCACCTACGCTTCCGCGGGATTCGGCACCACACTGCATCTCTCCGGCGAGATGATGAACAGCATGGCCGGCGTGCAGGTGAACCACATTCCCTACAAGGGCGCCGGGCCGGCGTTGACCGATCTGCTGGGCGGCCGGGTCGATCTGCTGTTCGACAACCTGCCGGGCTCGCTGCCGAGCGTGCGCGGCGGCCAGATCAGGCCGGTCGCGGTCACATCGCGGAAGCGCATATCCGACCTGCCGGATGTGCCGGCGATGGCCGAGGTGCTGCCGGGATATGAGATGACCTCTTGGACCGCGATGGTCGGCCCTCCCGACATGAAGCCCGACCTGGTGGCGCAGATCAACGCGCTCACCAACAAGGCGTTGGCCGATCCAGGATTGAAGGCGCGCTATGCCGATCTCGGGGCGTCGCCGATGCCGACCACGCCCGCCGAGATGAAGGCTTTTCGCGCAGCCGAGGAGGCGCGGCTGCTGCCGATCATGCAGGCGGCCGGCATCAAGCCGAGCTGAACCGGTCGCGGCGCGCGCCGCGGCGCGGAACCAATCTCCGTCTGATCGATTGCCTGCGAGCAAGACGGAGATTGAAGCCATGAATGACCAGACCTCGCAGCCGCCCTACGTCTATGAAGGCCTGGACCCTGCGCCGGAACCGAAATCCGCCATCTCGGAAGTTACGGACGCGGTAAAGGGCGCGGCCAACCGGGTCACCGAGGCCATCGAGTCCGGCCGCAAGCCCGGAATGCCGCTCAGCATCCTCGCAAACATCGCCCGCGAAGCGCCGCTCGGCTCGTTGCTGGTGGCGTTTTTGCTGGGTGTTGCCGTGGCCCGGCGACGGTAGCGCGGCAGCGCCCGCCTGAAAGGGTTTCTTAACCGGGAACCCGTCGCACCGGCGTTGGGCGCGCATTGTTTCGATAAATTTCAGGGTTATCGGTGTTAACTGCGGCGCGGCGGTCGCTGCGACCGCATTTGACGATATCGATTTCCCGGATGATTTGAGGCAATGGACGATTCAGTTCAGGTCTGCTGCAGCCGATGCAGGAATGTGTTCAGGGACCGGGCGCGCCGGGTCCAGTCCGGCTATTCCAGGCAGTGCCCCTGTTGCGAGGTGGTGCTGTTCTTCGAGGAAACCTCCCCCGACAAGAACATCAAGCGCGCGCTGGCTTCCGCCCGCGGCCTGCGCAAGGTGTTGCGGGACATGGAAGCCGCCGGTCCGCGCAAGGCGAAGCCCGTTGCGGCGGGGCGCAGATCGTATTGAGCCGACGTGTCAGCGCGTTGCGCTCCGACACGACCCATCATGCCGTCCAGTTCACCACGATCAACCCCGGCACGCGCTCGAACTCACCGACATTTGCGGTGACAAGCGTCAGTCCCCTGCGCAATGCCTGTGCGGCGATCAGCACATCGTAGTTGCCGATCGGGATGCCCAGCGGTTTCAGATGCGCGCGGATGAACCCGGCCTCGCGAGCATCTTCAGCGTCGAACGGCAGGACGACGATCTCAGCGCTCAGAAATCGCTCAATGCGGTCAACGTTTTCGGCGATGCGGGTGCTTTTAGCCGCGCCGTACCACAATTCATGCAGCGCCGGGGCAGGCAGGGCAACGGGGCCACGTGTTAGCGCCTCGGCGAGGCGGTCGACCACTTGCGGGGGGCGGCCATTGAGCGCTGCGATAGCGACATTGGTGTCGATGCAGATCACGCCAGACCTGCAGAGTTATCATCGTCGAGGATTGTGCCCTGATCGCGACCGTCCTCCATGAACGGAATATCCCGGTATTCTTCGAGCTTCGCGCACCAAGTCGCAGCATCGAAAGGCTTCTTCTCAGCCGGCTCGAGAATGACCTTGTCACCGACCTTGCTGACCCGAACCTCGGTGCCCTCGAAGCGAAACTCCTTGGGCAGGCGCACAGCCTGGCTGCGGCCATGCATGAAAAGCTTGGCGGTTGAGCTCATGATCCGCGTCCTTTTGGTAGATACCAATGGTATATATCATGCGACAGGGGCGTCGGTCAATTCGTCCAGTGTGGCGCAATAGCGCTGCGAACGGCGCCCTTGCCTTGACGATGGCGCCACGCCCGGCAAATTACGGCGCAGCTTGCGCGAACGATTGGGGCATCGAAATGATTCTGGTAACCGGCAGCATTCTGGCGCGGGAGGACACGTTCCATGACGTCCGCCGCCTCTGTCTCGAACACGTCGAACGCTCCCGGACCGAGCCGGGCTGCATCTCGCATGCGGTGCATGTCGACTGCCAGAATCCGCTTCGCCTGTTTTTCTTCGAGCAATGGGCCGATGAACCCGTCTTGCGCGCCCACTTCGCGGTCGAGGGATCGTGCGAGTTCGTCAGGTCGCTGAAGGGACGGATCGTGGAGACCACGGGGACGCAGATCTACAATGCGGTATCGATACCGAGGTAGCTCGTCGCATCAAGCCTGGATGGCTTCGTGGCTTGCACTTCCCAGCGCAAACGCTTCTCCCCAAAACAACCACGGCCCCTGCCAGGGGAGCTGGCAGGGGCCGCGTTGGAACACATCATCGCGCCTAGGTTCGCAATGAAGTGTGGGAGCTCTTGAAAGCTAGAACGGCAGCAGGATGTCCGTGACCTGCTGGCCGTAGCGCGGCTGCTGGACGTCGGTGATCTGGCCGCGGCCGCCATAGGCGATGCGGGCCTGCGCGATCTTCGACGAGTCGATGGTGTTGTCGCTTTCGATATCCTCCGGCCGCACCACACCGGCGACGATGAGTTCGCGGATTTCGAAATTGACGCGGATTTCCTGACGGCCTTCGATCACCAGATTGCCGTTCGGCAACACTTGCGTGACCACGCCGGCGACATTGGTCGACAGAGCTTCGGAGCGGTCGACCGAGCCTTTGCCTTCGCTCGAGGCATTGGAGTCGGCGGTGAAGATGCGCGTCGGCAGCGCCGAATTGAGG
>JBKJUA010000347.1:0-11818 GCA_046590305.1 Bradyrhizobium sp. | reverse complement strand
CGACATCGTCGTCGATCCCGCGCGGTCGCAACCTTATGCGACCTGGGCCGAGCACGCCGCGATGTCGCCGGAGCAGAAGGCCGCGCGGCCGCCGCTGCAGGCCTTGCTGCCGGCGCTCAAGCCCGCGCTGATCTTCGAATGCGTCGGGATTCCCGGCCTGATCCAGCAGGTGTTCGAGGGCGCTCCGCGCGACGCCCGCATCGTCGTGGTCGGCGTCTGCATGGAAACCGACCGCTCCGAACCGATGCTTGGCATCATGAAGGAGCTCAACGTTCAATATGTGCTGGGCTATACGCCGGACGAGTTCGCCCATTCGTTGCGGCTGATCGCGGAAGGCGAGGTCGATGCCGCCGCGCTGGTCACCGCCAGCGTCGGGATCGACGGGGTTGCACAGGCGTTCGCCGATCTCGCCAGTCCGGAGCGACACACCAAGATCATTGTCGAGCCATGGCGGTAGGCATGACCCCTGGTGATTCCGGTCGCCCGCCCGTGCTCGCGCATCAGCGCTTTGTCGATGACCGGGAATCCTTCGCGGGGCTCGATCTGCGGCAGCGTTTTCGGCGCATTCACGACACCAATCTGTGGGGTGCCGCGGCATCTACTTCCGGCCTCGGCTCCGAACTGGACGCCACCGCGGTGCTGCGCGCCGAACTGCCGCGGCTTCTCCAAAAGCTCGGCGTGACTTCGCTGCTCGACGCGCCCTGCGGCGATGCGGGCTGGATCAGCACGACCGATCTCGAGACCCGCTATGTCGGCATCGATATCGTGCCTTCACTGATTGACGGCCTGCGGGCTCGCGCCGCCGCTGGCGATATCAAGGGTGAGTATCATCTCGCTGATATCACCGCGGACGTGCTGCCACGGTGCGATGCTGTGTTGTGTCGCGATTGCCTCGTGCACCTGTCGTTCGCCAATATCGAACGAGCGGTCGCGAATTTCCATGCGTCCGGTGCGACCTGGCTGATCGCGACCACCTTTCCGGAGTGGCAGACCAATGCCGATTGCGAGGACGGCGACTGGCGCGCGCTGAATTTCGAACGCGCGCCATTCAATTGGGGGGCGCCGGTTGAATTGCTCAACGAGAATTGCCTGGAGGCGGGCGGCGGCTGGCGTGACAAGAGTCTGGGCGTGTGGCGGCTTTCTGCACTCCCGCAATGAGTCGGGACCCGCGTTTGCCGGTCTGGCCAATTATAGAGCCCTGACGGTAGAGTGATAAATTCAGTCGTAACGGGAGACGAAAAATGATCGAGCTGACCTCAAAGGACGTCCTGCCGGAAGACGGCGCCAGCGGCACGCTGGTGGGGCGGGTCTGGCTACCTGATCTGGCAGGCCCGGCCGTGGTAGCGGTTCGCAAGGACGGCGTGTTCGATGTCAGCGCGCGGTTCTCCACCGTGAGCGCACTCTGCGAGGAAGCCAACCCGGCGGACGCGCTGCGTGGAGCTGCAGGGGAGCGGATCGGCGATCTCGAAAGTATCGTCGCCAATACGCCGCCCGATCGCCGCGACAGCACAAAACCATGGCTGCTGGCGCCGCTTGACCTGCAGGTCCTGAAAGCCGCGGGCGTCACCTTCGCGATCTCGATGCTGGAGCGCGTGATCGAAGAGCGGGCGCGCGGCAACCCGGCCTCGGCGGATGCGATCCGCAAGGAAGTGGTGCGGCTGGTCGGCGACGATCTCACAAAGCTCAAGCCGGGATCGCCGGAAGCGATGAAGCTGAAGGCGGTGCTGATCGATCAAAACGCCTGGAGCCAGTATCTCGAAGTCGGCATCGGTCCGGACGCAGAGGTGTTCACCAAGGCGCCGACATTGTCCGCGGTCGGATCGGGCATGGATGCCGGCCTGCATCCGAAATCGACCTGGAATAATCCGGAGCCGGAGGTGGTGGTCGTGGTATCGAGCCGCGGCGCGATTGTCGGCGCGATGCTCGGCAACGATGTCAATCTGCGCGATTTCGAGGGTCGCTCGGCGCTGCTGTTGTCGAAGGCCAAGGACAACAACGCCTCCTGCGCCGTCGGTCCGCTGCTGCGGCTGTTCGACAGCGGCTTTTCGCTCGACGACGTACGCAAGATGGACGTCGGATTGACGGTGAAGGGCCAGGATGGATTCGTGCTCAACGGTCATTCGTCGATCAGCAAGATCAGCCGCGATCCCACCGACCTGGTCGCCCAGACCATCGGACCGGTGCATCAATATCCCGATGGTTTCGCGCTGTTTCTCGGCACGATGTTCGCGCCGGTAAAGGACCGCGATGCGCCGGGCGAGGGGTTTACGCACAAGCGCGACGATATCGTCACGGTGTCCGCGCCCCAGCTCGGCAAACTGGTCAACCGCATGCGCACCAGCGATGAGTGCGAACCCTGGACCTTCGGCATCGGCGAACTGATGCGAAACCTGGCGAAGCGGAAGATTCTGTAGGGCTTGGGCTGAGGGCTGACGTCACACCGGCAGCGCGATGGAATATTTTACCTGGCTCAGCGCAAAGCTCGACTCGATCGAGGCGATGCCGTCGAGGCGCGTGAGCTTGTTTTTCAAAAATGCTTCGTAGGATGACAGGTCGGCGGCGACCACGCGTAACAAATAATCGCGGTTGCCGGTCATCAGGTAGCATTCCAGCACCTCGTCCCATTTCGAGATCGCTTTCGCAAAACGGTTGAGGTCTTCTTCCTTCTGCCGCGCCAGTTTGATGGAGATGAAAACGCTGACATGGAGCCCCAGGGATTTCTGATCGACGGTGGCGATGTAGCGGGTGATGACGCCACGCTGTTCCAGCAGCTTGACCCGGCGGTGGCACGGCGACACCGACAGGCCGACCTTGTCGGCGAGCTCCTGCATGGTGGTGCGGCCGTCGGATTGCAGTTGGGCCAGGATCTTGCGGTCGATGGCATCAAGGGTGTGCATTGGGATAAACTCTGCGTCGTGGGTCTCGGATTGGGATTTTATCCCAATAATGTCTGACATGTCGCGGTAATTTGAGATTTTTGACGGCGGCCGAAGCGTTAACATTCCCGGATATGTCGCCCTGCCGGGAGTATTGCCATGCCGATCGACCCCGCACGCCTCGAAACCCTGTCCGCACTGGCCCGCAAGGTGCTGTGGCTGTCGTCCTGGACCATCCATCACGCCAACCACATCAGGCCCAATGCCGACGGGCTGAAGGTCGGCGGCCATCAGGCCTCGTCGGCCTCGCTCGCCAACATCATGTCGGCGCTGTATTTCTCGGTGTTGAAGCCGGAGGACCGCGTCGCGGTGAAGCCGCACGCCAGCCCCGTGTTCCACGCCATCCAGTATCTGTTCGGGCATCAGACCCGCGAGAAGCTGGAAAACTTTCGCGGGTTCAAGGGCGCGCAATCCTATCCATCGCGCACCAAGGACGTCGATGACGTCGATTTCTCCACCGGCTCGGTCGGTCTCGGTGTAGCGCAGACGCTGTTCTCGTCATTGGTGCAGGATTACGTCAAGGCGCATGGCTGGATGAAGGACCGCCCGGAGGGGCGAATGATCGCGCTGGTCGGCGACGCCGAGATGGACGAGGGCAATATCTTCGAGGCGCTGCTGGAAGGCTGGAAACACGGCCTGCGCAACACCTGGTGGGTGGTCGACTACAACCGGCAGAGCCTCGATGCCGTGGTGCGCGAGGGGCTGTGGGAAAAATTCGAATCCATGTTCCGCAATTTCGGCTGGGACGTGGTGATCGTGAAATACGGCCGCCTGATGCAGGCGGCGTTCGCCGAGCCCGGCGGCGCGGCCCTGAAAGGCTGGATCGATGCCTGTCCGAACGCCATGTATGCGGCGCTGTGTTTTCAGGGCGGCGCGGCCTTTCGAAAACATCTCGACGACGAGATCGGCGACCAGGGTGCGGTGTCGCAACTGATCGCGCGGCGCAGCGACGACGAGTTGCTGGCGCTGATGTCCAATCTCGGCGGACACGACATGGCCAGCATGATCGAGGCATTCGAATCGATCGGCCATGACCGCCCGGTCTGTTTCATCGCCTACACCATCAAGGGCGTCGGCCTGCCGTTTCAGGGCCACAAGGACAACCATGCGGGCTTGATGACGGTTACGCAGATGGAGAAGTGGCGCGGCGCGCAGAACATCCGCACCGGCCATGAGTGGGAGAAGTTCGAGGGCCTTGCGCAGGATCAGGCAACGCTGGAAGCTTTCCTTGCCGATGCGCCGTTCAACCGCGACGGCCGCCGTCGCTTGACCGCTCCCGTGATCGAGGTGCCCGAGCGGCTGGCGTTCAAACCGTCGCCGCAGATGTCGACGCAGCAGGGATTTGGACTGGTGCTCAACGAACTCGCCCGCGGCGACAGCGCGCTGGCCGCGCGCATCGTCACCGCGTCACCCGACGTCACGGTGTCGACCAATCTCGGCGCCTGGGTCAACCGGCGTGGGCTGTTCGCGCGCGCCGAGAAGGCCGACCTGTTCCGCAGTGAGAAGATTCCATCGACCTTCAACTGGGACTTTTCGCCCAAGGGACAGCACATCGAGCTCGGCATCGCCGAGATGAACCTGTTCATCCTGATGTCGGCGCTGGGGCTGTCGCATGCCATCAATGGCGAGCGGCTGCTGCCGGTCGCGACCCTGTACGATCCCTTCATCCAGCGCGGGCTCGATGCGTTGAATTACGCCTGCTATCAGGACGCGCGCTTCATGGTGGCGGCGACGCCGTCGGGCATTACGCTGGCGCCGGAAGGCGGCGCGCACCAGTCGATCGCGACGCCGCTGATCGGCATGGCGCAGGATGGCCTCGCCTCGTTTGAGCCGGCCTTCGTCGATGAACTCTCCGTGATTATGGGCTGGGGTTTCCAGCACATGCAACGCGAGGAGGCGGGCGAGGGCGGCTCGGTGTATTTGCGGCTGTCGACCCGTACCATCGACCAGCCGCAGCGGATCATGACGGCGGAGCTGCAACGGGGCATCACCGACGGCGCCTATTGGCTGCGCAAGCCCGGTGAGAACTGCGAGGCGGTGGTCGCCTATACCGGCGCGGTAGCGCCGGAGGCGATCGAGGCGATCGGCCTGATCGGCGAAAGCCGCAGGGATGTCGGCCTGCTGGCGATAACTTCGGCCGACCGGCTGCATGCGGGCTGGACTTCGGCGCGAAAATCGCGCCGCGACCGCCGCGGGGTGGCGCATCTCAGCCATATCGAGAAACTGCTGGCGCCGCTGCCGCGTGATTGCGGCATCGTCACCGTGATCGACGGCCACCCGGCGACACTGGGCTGGCTTGGCAGCGTGCGCGGCCACCGCGTCGAGGCGCTCGGCGTCGAGCATTTCGGCCAGACCGGCTCGATTGGCGACCTCTACCGCCACCACGGCATGGACGCCAATGCCATCATCGACGCGGCCGAAAGCCTGACGGCGGGCGGGCCGGTGCGGCATCGGAAGATGGCGGTATAGGATCTATGTTGGGCCCCGGATCTGCAGCGCACCGCTTCGCGCTGCGCAGCGTCCTGGGCACGGCACCATAAGCGCGGTTACGCACGTCTTGACGCGCTTGACGCGACGCAGAGCCGGGACCCAGATCTTCCGACACCCCGTCTTGCTTCCATCACAAACCTCACCCTATATTCCACGCCTGCCGCAATGCGGCGTCCCGAATATGGCGGGTTCAATTCCCCCGGCTTTCGTGCAAGGATGCCGGCCGAACGCTTCGCTCTCCTTCCATTTGCTTCGAAATAAAGAGGTTTCCGATGGTCAACCGCATGCAATTCTACATCGATGGCGCCTGGGTCGATCCCGCCGTCAAGAAGTCCACCCCGGTCGTCAATCCGGCGACCGAAGAGGCGATGTATGAGATTGCGCTGGGATCCAAGGCCGACGTCGACAAGGCGGTCGCCGCCGCCAAGCGTGCCTTCGAGACCTATTCGCAGACCACCCGTGAGGAGCGCGTCGCGCTGCTGACCAAGGTCATGGAGGTCTACAAGACCCGCATGAAGGACATCGGCGCCGCCGTGTCCGACGAGATGGGCGCACCGCTACCGATGGCGGAAAAGCTGCAGGCCGGCGCCGGCCTCGGCCATATCGCCTCCACCCTGGAAGTGCTCAAGAACTATCATTTCGAGGAGCCGATCGGCTCTGCCATGGTGGTGCGCGAGCCCGTCGGCGTCATCGGCATGATCACGCCGTGGAACTGGCCGCTCAACCAGATCGCCTGCAAGGTCGCGCCCGCGCTCGCCGCCGGCTGCACCATGATCCTGAAACCGTCGGAATTCACCCCGACCTCGGCGCTGATCTTCGCGGAAATCCTCCATGAAGCCGGCGTGCCGAAGGGCGTGTTCAACCTGATCAACGGCCTCGGCCCCGAGGTCGGCGCCGCCATGAGCGAGCATCCGGATATCGACATGATCTCGTTCACCGGCTCGACCCGCGCCGGTGTCGATGTCGCCAAGCGCGCCGCTCCCACGGTCAAGCGCGTCAGCCAGGAACTCGGCGGCAAATCGCCGAACGTCATCCTGGAAGGCGCCGATTTCGTCAAGGCCGTCACCGGCGGCGTCATGCACATGTTCAACAATTCCGGACAGTCCTGCAACGCGCCGTCCCGCATGATCGTGCCGCTGTCGAAGATGAAGGAAGTCGCCGCGATCGCGAAAAGCGTGGCCGACAAGACCAAGGCCGGCGATCCCCGCGCCGAAGGCACCACCATCGGCCCGGTCGTGTCCCGCATCCAGTGGGACAAGATCCAGACCCTGATCCAGAAGGGCATCGACGAAGGCGCCACTCTGGTTGCCGGCGGCCCCGGCCTGCCGGAAGGTGTCAACAAGGGCTTTTACGTGCGCCCGACCATCTTCGCTGACGTCACCAACGACATGACGATCGCCCGCGAGGAAATTTTCGGACCCGTGCTCACCATTCTCGGCGCCAAGGACGAGGAAGAAGCCGTCAAGATCGCCAACGACACCCCCTATGGTCTGGCCGGCTACGTCTCCGCCGATACCGTGGAGAGCGCCCGCCGGGTCGGCCGTCGCATCCGCGCCGGCAACGTCAACCTGCAGGGCATGCCCAACGACCGCACCGCGCCGTTCGGCGGCTACAAGCAGTCCGGCAACGGCCGCGAGTGGGGCCAGTACGGCCTGGAAGAATATCTCGAGGTCAAGGCAGTCGCCGGCTACAACGCCGCGTAAGTTTGGTACGAGAGAAGAATGCAGCGCCGGGGCGGATCATCCGCTCCGGCGTTTTTTTGTAGTGGGCAGAAGGCGCCCCTTGCGCCGTGCCCGGCATTCTTTGCCGCTGGTGGGCACACTTCCGCCTTCGCTCTTCGAGCTACGGCGGACGCTTGCCCACCCTACGAACCTCGCTCTATCCCCCCAGCGCGCCTTGTGTGTTGACATACAACGCGTAGATCGACTGGCTCGCGGCCATGAACAGCCGGTTGCGCTGCAGTCCCCCAAAGCACAAATTCGCGCAGCGCTCGGGCAGCGCGATGCGGCCGATCATGACGCCGTCGGGCGCGAACACCACGACGCCGTCGAGTTCGGGATCGCCCATGCCCCAGCCGCACCACAGATTGCCGTCGATATCGGCGCGCATGCCATCGGGCGTGCCGGGACCGGCATCGACGAAGGTGCGCTTGCTGGTGAGTTTGTCGCCGCCGGCTGAGACGTCGTACGCCAGAATCTTGCGGGTCGGTTCGCCGCGCGATTCGATGATGTAGAGAATCTTCTCGTCGGGCGAGAAGCACAGCCCGTTCGGCCCCAGAATTCCCTCGGCGACGATGCTGGCCTTTCCGGTGGCGCCATCGATCCGGTAGACATTCATGTCGATCTCGGACTCGGCCTTGTAACCCTCGTAATTGCCGAGGATGCCGAACAAGGGATCGGTGAACCAGATCGAGCCGTCGGATTTCACCACGACATCGTTTGGCGAATTCAGCCGCTTGCCGTCGAACGAATCCATCAGCACGGTAATGGCGCCGTCATATTCGGTCCTGATGACGCGGCGGCCACCATGCTCGCAGGTCACCAGCCGGCCCTGGCGGTCGCGGGTGTTGCCGTTGGCGAAACCCGACGGTTTGCGAAAGATGCTGACCGCGCCGGTTTCCTCTTCCCACTTGATGATGCGCTGGTTGGGAATGTCGCTGCACAACAGATAGCGCCCGTCGCCGAACCACACCGGGCCTTCGGCCCAGCGCAGCCCGGTGGTCAGCCGTTCCACCGCCGACAGTTTCCACCAGTATTTTTCGAAGCGCGGATCGAGCGCGTGAATCGCGGGATCGGGATAACAGGTCGCCAGCTGCCAGCCGGCGCGGGGTGTTGCCTCTGACATTTGCTGTTCTCGTCGCTGTTGCGTTTCCTCGCGGGTCTTCGTCTGCTATCATTGCCGTCACGATGCGGCAAGCGATCACGCAGCCGACGTGCCCCGGACGCTGAGCAGCACGAAGCGAAGCGGCACTTCGCGCCGCATCGCGTCCGGGACACGTATCCTTGCCGCACTGCGGCGACCGCGCCATACTTCTCGCAATGCTTCAAAACCAAGGGAATGAAATGCCACGCATATTGATGACCGGCGCCGCAGGGGGAATCGGCACCAGCCTGCGCAAATTGCTGCCGCCGATCTATCCGGATCTGCTGCTGAGCGATTTGAACACGCCGGCCGATCTCGGCAGGGACGAAAAATTCAGGGCGGCCGATCTTGCCGATCTCGCACAGGTCGAGGCGATCTGCGAGGGCGTCGATGGCATTTTGCATTTTGGCGGCTATTCGGTCGAAGGCCCCTGGGACGACATCCTGCAGTCCAACATCCTCGGTTGCTACAATCTGTTCGAGGCGGCGCGCAGGAAGGGCGTCAAGCGCGTGGTGTTCGCCTCGTCGAACCATGCGGTCGGCTTCTATCCGCGCCATCATCGCATCGGCACCGACGTGACGGCGCGGCCGGACAGCCGCTACGGCGTCAGCAAGGTGTTTGGCGAGGCGGTCGGCGCACTCTACGCCGACAAGCACGGGCTCGGCGTCACCTGTCTGCGCATCGGAAATTTCGGCGAGGTGCCGCTCGATCACCGCCGGTTGTCGATCTGGCTGAAGCCGGAAGATCTGGTGCAGCTCTGCCGGATCGGGCTCGATCATCCCGACATCCATTTTGAAATCTTCTACGGAGCGTCCTATAACGAGCGTGCCTGGTGGGACAATCACCGCGCCTACGATCTCGGTTACCGCCCGACCGGCCGAGGTGAGGACTTTCGCGAGCATGCGATGGCCGAACAGGCCAAACTGCCGCCCGATCCCGTCAGCGATTTCTACCAGGGCGGCGCGTTCTGCGGCATGGAGTTCGACGGCGACAAGAGCCGGATCGTGGACTGGACCAAGCCCCGGGGAGCGTCCTTATAACGGGCTTCCAGGACGCCAAACAAAAATATCGAAAACAACCCCATGCAATGCAGGGATGCCCGTGATTGACGGTATCACCGTACAGTCTCCAAGGCGATTTGACACGTCGGGCAAATCAGCCGCAAAAGTTATTATCGGAGCTATCGCCCGGCCTCGTCGGTCGCGATCCGCCCGAGATAATCCGACTTGCTGAGCTGCATGTGGTCGACGCAGAGCTGTGCCAGCGCCCAGTTGTCGCGGCCACGCAAGAGGTCGATCATGAATTCGTGCTGGCGGCGCGACAGCGCCAGGCCTTCGCTGTCGGCGAGATTTTTCGCCCGCATAGGCAGGGTCAGGTTCATGTAATCCTGCAGCGAGCGCACCAGATAGGGGTTGCCGCAGGCGGAGAACAGCGCGACGTGAAAGGCGTCGTTGGCTTCATGGATGCCGCGCAGGTCCTGCGCATCGGCCTTGGCGCAGTATCGCCGCTGCAACCCGGTGAGCCGTTCGATCAGGCTTGCCGGCGCGGGCAGGGCGATCATCAGCGCCGCCTGTCGCGTCAGCATTTCCCGCACTTCGTAGATCTGCCGGACTTCTTCGCTGGAATAGCACCGCACGGTGGCGCCGATATTCTTTTCGCGCAGCACGATGCCCTGGCGCTCCAGCTGGAACAGGCCCTGGCGGACGAAATGCCGGCTGGCGCGGTATCGCGCCATCAAGCTGTCCTCGACGAGCCGCGAGCCCGGCGCGAAGCGACCGAAGATGATGTCCTCCTCCAGCCGGCGGATCACATCCGCCTGTTCTTCCTCGCGCGACAACGCGGATGTTTCCGGTGACGCAACCTGAATTATCATAGGGCGCTCGCTTCGGATCATCGCAGAAGTCAGCACGGTACGCCATTCATTGTCAATAATAATGGCTTTTTGCTTTGGTTCGCAGCGATCTGCTCGTCATGATTATCAAAGATTGACAATAATTCCACGGACTTCATAAGTGGGGAAACAGCAAGGATTGATCACGATGGCCGACGGGCTACGCAAGGGTTTGACCAGTTACGGCGACGTCGGCTTTTCGCTGTTCCTTCGCAAGGCCTTCATCAAGGCGATGGGCTATTCCGACGATGCGCTGAACCGTCCCATTGTCGGCATCACCAATACCCACAGCGACTACAATCCCTGTCATGGCAACGTGCCCCAGATCATTGAGGCGGTGAAGCGCGGCGTGATGCTGGCGGGCGCGATGCCGATGGTGTTTCCGACCATTTCGATCGCCGAGAGTTTCGCGCATCCGACCTCGATGTATCTGCGCAATTTGATGGCGATGGATACCGAGGAGATGATCCGCGCCCAGCCGATGGATTCCGTTGTCGTGATCGGCGGTTGCGACAAGACCTTGCCGGCGCAGATCATGGCCGCGCTCAGCGCCGATCTTCCGACCGTCGTTATTCCGGTGGGGCCGATGGTGGTCGGGCATCACAAGGGCGAGGTGCTGGGCGCCTGCACCGATTGCCGGCGGCTGTGGGGGAAATACCGCGCCGGCGAAATCGACGATGTCGAGATCGAGGCGGTCAACAGCCGGCTCGCGCCTTCGGTCGGCACCTGCATGGTGATGGGCACGGCCTCGACCATGGCCTGCATCACCGAAGCGCTGGGCCTGTCGCTGCCGATGAGCGCGACGATCCCGGCACCGCATGCCGAGCGCTTTCGTTCCGCCGAGGCCAGCGGCAAGGTCGCCGCCGAGATGGCGAAGGCCAAGGGACCGAAGCCGAGCGAATTCCTGACCAAGGCTTCGTTCCGCAACGCGCAGGTCGTGCTGCAGGCCATTGGCGGGTCGACCAACGGGCTGATCCATCTCACTGCGATCGCCAACCGCACCGAACACCGGATCGATCTGGAAGGCTTTGACGAACTCGGCCGCAAGGTCCCGGTGCTGATCGACTTGAAACCGTCGGGCGATCATTACATGGAGCATTTCCATCATGCCGGCGGCCTGCCGAAACTGATGGCGCAACTCGGCGACCTCATCGACCTCGATGCCAAAACCATCACCGGCGCGACCTTGCGCGACGTCGTCGCTGCCGCCGAGGATGTGCCGGGTCAGGACGTCATCCGTGAACGCAAGAGTCCGATCAAGCCGGAAGGCGCCATGGCGGTGCTGCACGGCAATCTCGCGCCGCGCGGCGCCGTGATCAAACATTCGGCGGCCAGTCCAAAATTGCTGCAGCATACCGGCCGCGCCGTGGTGTTCGAATCCGTCGAGGACATGACGCTGCGGGTCGACGATCCCGATCTCGACGTCAACGCCGACGATGTGCTGGTGCTGCGCAATGCCGGCCCCAAGGGCGCGCCGGGCATGCCGGAAGCTGGCTATCTGCCGATCCCGAAAAAGCTCGCGCGCGGCGGCGTCAAGGACATGGTGCGGATATCGGACGCGCGGATGAGCGGCACCGCGTTCGGCACCATCGTGCTGCACATCACGCCGGAATCCGCTGTCGGCGGCCCGCTGGCACTG
>JBKJUA010000311.1:0-4071 GCA_046590305.1 Bradyrhizobium sp. | reverse complement strand
GGCGGCGCCAAGGTCGTCGGCTTCGACATCGTGTTCGAGAAGTCGATCGAGCAGTCCGAGATCCCGTTCGGCGGCGGCCCGTTCGGTGAAAAGGTCCGCGGTTTCGACCGCGATTTTCTTCGCGCGCTCGCGGCAGCTTCTTCCGGCGGCAAGGTGGTGCTGGGGGAAGTTCTGCGTGGCGAGCAGCCGATCCGGCCTTCGCCGGGGCAGCGCATCGCGGTTCGCCAGCAGCAGAACCTGCGCCCGCTCAACGTCTTTACAGACGGCGACGATATCGTGCGCCGGGTGCCCCTGACGTTTACGGTGGACGGCAATCCGGTGCCCTCGATGGCGCTCGAGCTGGCGTCGCGCGCGCTCAACACCAAGCCGGAAGCGAAGCCCGACGGAACGGTCGCGCTCGCCGGCTATCGGATTCCGGGCGCGGTGCGCAACACCATGACCCTCAATTTCGAGGGCGGCGCGGACGACATCCCGACCTATTCGCTGGCCGACCTGGCCGCCTGCGCCGCGAAAGGCGACAAGGATTTCTTTCGGCGCCAGTTCGAAGGCAAGGTGGTCCTCGTCGGCACGGTGCTGGGATCGGAGGATCGCCAGCGGACGTCGAAGCGATTCACCACCGGGATCGAGGGCGCGCGGGCGCCGCGCTGCGCGTTGCCCGAGCAGCCGGTCAGCGGCCGCTTCCAGCGCCGGGACATTGCCGGCGTCTATATTCACGCCACCGCCGTCAACAACCTGATCGCCCGCAATGTGGCCGTCGAACTGCGCCGCTTGCCGATCGCCCTGATTGCCGCACTGGTCGCGGCTTTTGCGGCGATCCTGGCACGAACCCTGAAGCCGGCCGCCGCGGTGCTGGCGTTTCTCGGGGCGATGACGATCTACGTGGTCAGCGCCACGGTGGCGTTCAACCACGCGCTGGTGCTGCCGCTCAGCGAACCGCTCATTGCCGGTTTTGCCGCGCTGGCGACCATGGTCGGCTATCGCTTCATGATCACCGACAAGGACCGCCGGCTGCTGCAGAAGAGCTTCGCGCTATACCTCGCCCCCGACGTGATCGACCGCATGCTGGCGTCGAACAAGCCGCCGGTGCTGGGCGGCGAAACCCGGCATGTGACGGTATTTTTTTCCGACCTCGAAGGTTTTTCGCTGATCGCGGAAACGATGTCGCCGGAAGCGCTGATGGCGCTGATGAACGAGTATCTGTCCGAAATGACCGACATCATCGAGGGCCATGGCGGCTATGTCGACAAATACATCGGAGATTCCATCGTCGCGGTGTTCGGTGCGCCGGCCGACGATCACGACCATGCCGGCAATGCCTTGCGCGCCGCGCTGGACTGCTGCACGCGCCTCGATGAACTCAATCGCAGCGCGGTTGCGTTCGGGGGCAACAAGGTGGCGCAGCGCATCGGGATCAATTCCGGGGACGCGCTGGTCGGCAATTTCGGGTCGCGGCGGCGCTTCAACTATTCGGTCATGAGCGATGCGGTAAACCTCGCCTCGCGGCTGGAGGGCGCCAACAAGTTCTACGGCACCACCGTGATCGCTTCCGAGACGACGGTCGCCCTGGCAGGCGAAACATTCGCATGGCGCGAGCTCGACACCATCCGCGTCAAGGGGCGCACCAATCAACTGAAGATCTACCAATTGCTGGCGCTGGCGGCGGACCTGACGCCTGCACAGGCCGCGGTCGCGGCAGATTACGCCAAAGGCCTCGCGCATTGGCGCGCCGGCGAGTTTGTCCTCGCCGAAAAATGCTTCGAGCAGGCTGCCGAAACCGACCGGCCATCCCGGATGTTTCTCGAGCGGACGAGGATTTATGCGCAGCAAGCGCCATCAGGCGAATGGGACCCGGTCCGGACCTTGCATGAAAAGTGAGCGGGACCGGCCGGCCGCAACGAGCCTCTTTGTGCCGAAAAGGTGCAGCCGCTCGTCTCGACAAGTCCGGTCAAGGTCGTATAGACGACCTTGCGCGCACCCGCGCTTGAGATGAGCCAGACAAATCCCATGACCAGCCCCAAGCGATATGACCGGATCGCCTTCGTCGCGAGCCCAGGCGCAGAGGCGCAGGCGGCCCTGGCCCAGTTGACGGCGCTGTACGGCAGTCACGACCCCGATGACGCCGAAATCGTGGTGGCGCTCGGCGGCGACGGCTTGATGCTGCAGACGCTGCACCGGCACATGCGCTCGGACAAGCCGATCTACGGCATGCATCGCGGCACCGTCGGTTTTCTGATGAACGAGTTCAGCACGGTCGACCTGCACGCGCGCCTCGCCGCGGCAAAGGAAACCGTGATCCATCCGCTGCTGATGCGTGCCACCGATGTGCACGGCGTGGTGCACCTGCATCACGCCATCAACGAGGTCTCGCTGTTTCGCCAGACCCATCAGGCGGCGCGCCTGAGGATCCTGATCGACGAGCACCCGCGCATGGCCGAGCTGATCGCCGATGGCATCATGGTGGCGACGCCGGCCGGATCCACCGCCTACAATCTGTCGGCGCAGGGACCGATCCTGCCGATCAACGCAGCATTGCTGGCGCTGACTCCGATCAGCGCGTTCCGGCCGCGGCGCTGGCGCGGCGCCCTGCTCCCCAACACCGCCTATGTCGTCATCGAGGTGCTGGAAGGCGACAAGCGCCCGGTCGCCGCTGTGGCCGACCACGACGAGGCGCGCGACGTCCGCCGGGTCGAGGTACTGTCCGACAGGACCATCTCGATGCGGATGCTGTTCGACCCCGGCCACAGCCTGGAAGAGCGCATCCTGAGCGAGCAGTTCAACTATTGAGCTCTAGCTAGGCAGTTGCGGGCTGGGATCGCAACCATTCGTTAACCGCCACGGCGATATGGTTAACGCCGGGTATACCGTTGCTGGTCTGCCCTCAGGGCCGCGCCATGTTCCGCATCGATTTCAACAAGCTGCGCTTTCTCGTCTGTGACGACAATCCGCACATGCGCCGCATCCTGCGGACGCTGCTGCATTCGTTCGGCGCCCGCGAGGTCTATGAGTCCGAGGACGGCGCGACCGCGCTGGAAATGTACAGCCATTACGTCCCCGACATCGTCATCACCGACTGGTCGATGCCGATTTTCGACGGCCTCGAACTGGCGCAGATGATCCGGCAGCCGGAATCCAAAGGCAATCCCTACGCCCCCATCATCATGCTGACCGGGCACTCCGAGAAGCGGCGCGTCACCGTGGCGCGCGATGCCGGCGTCACCGAATTCCTGGCCAAACCGATCTCGGCCAAGGGGCTCTACCAGCGCATCCTGAACGTCGTCGCCAATCCGCGCCCGTTCATCAAGACCAAGACCTATTTCGGCCCGGACCGCCGCCGCAATACCACCAACGCCTATATCGGCCCGGAGCGCCGGGTCGGCGGCGAGGTCGAAGTGATGCAGCAGCCGTCGCTGCTCGACAAGGCGCGGTCCACCGTCTAGCGCGAGAGCCCGAGGAATTCATCATGGCGAAAAGCAAGTCCGCGACGGTGCAGATCTCGACCTTCGCCGACCACCACATCATCACCCAGCCCAATCCGCTGCGAAACGTGCTGCGGCGCGTCGCCGAACGGGACCTCGACGACCCGGTGGCGCGCGCCGAAAAGGCGCTCGCCGGCCTGTCGGGCGAATTCAAGAACTGGATGGCGGTCGAAGCCGACCGGCTGTCGGACGCCCACGCCGCCATCCTTCGCGACGGCTTTACCGACGTCACGCGCGAAGAACTGTTTCGCGCCGCCCACGATATCAAGGGCGACGCTGCGACGTTCGGATTTCCCTCCGCCGGCGCCGCCGCCGAAAGCCTGTGCCGGATCATCGAGCATGCGCCCGATCTCGACGAGGTGCCGTCCAACCTGATCGCGCATCACATCAACGCCATCCAGGCCATCGTGCGCGAGCGCACCAAGCTCGACACCGCCGCCACCGCCGGCGAACTGAGCAAGCAGCTGCGCGGCATCGCGGACGTTTTTCTAACCCATGCCAATCGCGACCGCCCCGAGCACCTCGAAGCGGTGCTGGCCCCGAGCATTGTTCCGGCGGAATAAGTCGATAATTTTTCAATGTCGTCCCTGCGAAC
>JBKJUA010000286.1:0-4670 GCA_046590305.1 Bradyrhizobium sp. | reverse complement strand
CAGGATGACGATGGCGTATGTGGCGGGCGGCCGACGATGAGCTAGCTCAAGATTCCCGCATGCACCCACCAGAGCGGGTGATCGAGCTGGATCTTCTGCGCGGCGCGCTGGGCGTCGGCGGTATTTTCATAGATCGCAAAGCAGGTCGCGCCCGAACCGGACATCCGCGCCAGCCAGGCGCCGTTGGTGGCGTTGAGCGCGGCTATCACCTCGCCGATCACGGGTTGAATGCGCGTGGCCGGGGCTTCGAGGTCGTTGGAGCCGGCGGCGGGCGCCTCGACCCAGTCCTCCAGCGAGGCGCCCGCTTCGGGCCAGGCGCGCGCCCGCAGCACGTCGGTGAAGCCGACCAGCAGCTGGCCGTTACGCAGGCCGAGCGCCTTGAACACATCCTTGGTGGCGACGGGAATGCGCGGATTGACCATCACGCAGGGCATCTTCGGCAGGCTGAGCGGCAGCAGGGTTTCGCCGACCCCGGTCATGACACAGGCGTTGGAGTTAAGGCATACCGGCACGTCGGCGCCTGTCAGCCGCGCCACCTCGATCAGGCGGGGGTCGTCGAGTTCGAGGCCGTTGGCCTGCGCCAGGAGCCGCAGCGCGGCGGCGGCGTCCGCCGAACCGCCGCCGATGCCGGCAGCGACCGGCAGCATCTTGTCGAGGGTGAAATCGCCGAGCTTGAGGTCGGGCACGCGCTCGGAGAGCAACTGCGCCGCCTTGAACACCAGATTGTCTTCGGGCTCGCCGCAAGCCTGCGCAAGCGGGCCGGTGGTCGCCAGATTGAGGCCGGCGCCCGGCGTCAGGCTGAGGCTGTCGGCGCAATCGGCGAACGCCACCACGCTTTCGAGGTCGTGATAGCCGTCGACTCTGCGCCCGACCACCCGCAGGGTCAGGTTGACCTTGGCACGTCCCTCTTGCACCAGCTCTTGCATCAACGCCGGCATGGCCGACCAGCCCTTCGATCAGCCGCTCTCAAGCGCACTCAGCCGCCCTTGCCGTCTTCTTTTTTCTTGTCCGCGGAGGCCGCCGACGAGGTGTCTTCCGGCAGCCCGTTTTCGAGCTTGGCTTCGATCTTCGGCAATTCGTCCGGCTCGGGCTTGAGGTCGCGGGCGTGGGCCCACTGGAATTTGGCCTCCAGGGTACGGCCGACACGCCAATAGGCGTCGCCGAGATGATCGTTGATGGTCGGATCTTCCGGCTTGAGGTCGATCGCGCGCTCGAGGTTCTTCACCGCGTCCTCGAAATTGCCGATGCGGTAGAACGCCCAGCCCAGGGAGTCCACGATGTAGCCGTCGTCCGGGCGCTGCTCGACGGCGCGCTTGATCATCTTCATGCCCTCGTCGAGATTGATGCCCTGATCGATCCACGAGTAGCCGAGATAGTTCAGCACGTGGGGCTGCTCGGGTTGCAGTTCCAGCGCCTTGCGCATATCGACTTCCGCCTTGCTCCATTGCTTGGAGCGCTCGAAGCAGATGCCGCGGTAGTAATAGGTCACCCAGGCGCCCTTATCGCTGCCCGCCGGCATCACGTCGATGGCATTGCTGTAGGTCTGGGCGCAGTCGGCGAACCGCTTGCGGCCGCGCTCGATATTGCCGAGCGCCATGATGGCTTCGATGTCCCTGGGGTCTTCCGCGGTGACGCCCTTCAGGATCTTCATCGCCTCTTCGCTGCGCTCGGCGGCGTCGAGGTTGGTGGCGAGCTGGATCTGCGCGTTGCGCTTCAGCGGCGAATTCGCCGGCATGCGCTCATAGACCTTGATGGCCATCGGCGGCTTCTTCACCGACTCATAGAGATCGGCCAGCGACAGCAGCGCCAGCGGATGATTGGGCGCGAGGTAGAGCGAGAGCTGCAGATAGACCAGCGCGAGATCCTCGCCGCCGCGGCGGGTCAGCGTGGCGCCGATACCGTACAGCGCCTCGGCGGCGCCGGCCTGCGGCGTATCCACCAGCGGTGTCAGCTTCTTGCCGGCTTTGCTGTCGCGCAGCCCTTCCTGCACCAAAGGATGCCGCGCCAGCTTCTTGTCGAACGCCGCATAGACCGCGGTGGCCGCCGCCGGGTCCTTGCTGCGCGACAGCCAGCGCGCATAGGCGTCCGCCACCCGCAGCATGGAATCGTCGAGCTTGTAGGCGCGCTCCAGACGGACGCCGGCGTCTTTTTCCTTGCCCGCGAGTTCCAGGATCATGCCGGAATGCAGGTCCTTGAAGATCGGATACCACTCCGGACCGGTCAGCTTGTCGATATTGGCGACCGCCGTCTTGGCGTCGCCGGCGCCATAGCTGGCCCAGCCCGCCAGCAGCGTCGCCACCAGATCGGTGATCGGTCCGCGGATCGACTGATTGATGTTGAGCTGCGCGGTGGCGTATTTCTTCTGCTTCAGATCGCGCACGCCGACCACGAGGCGGGCGACGCGATTGGACTTGTCGATCGTCAAAATCCGGTCGGCGAGCTTGACGGCCTCGTCGATATCGCCGTCGGCGAGCGAGGAGATGAAGGCGCGATCGAGCAGTTCGTTGTTCTTGGGATCGCCACGCAGCGCCGAGCGGTAGAACGCCGCGGCCGAGGAGGCGTCGCGCTCCACGCTGGCGTGACGGGCGGCCAGATAGCTGCCGGACTTGGTCAGCGACTTGAGGTCGCTCTTGGTCGGGAACTGGGCGGACGTGCCCGCGGGATGATCGGGCGTCTGCGCCGACGGCGAACCCGGCACGGCCAGCACGGCAAAGGCGGCGAGGCCAAGGATCCGGCCATTGAGGCGATTGAAACGATTGGAAAACATCAGGGTTTGCCTAGCTCCAGGGATTTCGAGGATCGTCTCGGATGCGAACCCGGCCGGCGGCATCAAGGCAAGCAACAATGCCGCGTTTGACGTTGAACCGCAAGGATACGGGTGGCGAATCGATTGGCAGAAAGGCCCTGATATCGCCGACTGGCCGGCCTCCGGACCAGCCCGGTCTGGAAAACGCTTTCAGTGTGGCGGTATCGTGGCCGGAAGCGGCGACCCTAGGCTGCCTGGGCCCAAACCTTTGCCGCCGCTCACGCGATCGTGGTCACATCGCCTCGTAATTCGGGCCGCCGCCGCCCTCCGGCGGAACCCAGGTGATGTTGCCGTTCGGATCCTTGACGTCGCAGGTTTTGCAATGGACGCAGTTCTGGGCGTTGATCTGAAAGCGGGGACCTGAAGGCTCCTCAACCCATTCATAGACCCCGGCCGGGCAATAGCGGTTGGACGGGCCGGCATAGACGTCATGCTCGGAGGTCTTCTGCAGGTTCATGTCGGCGACCTTGAGGTGAACCGGCTGGTCCTCCTCATGGTTGGTATTGGACATGAACACGGACGAAAGCTTGTCGAAGGTGAGCTTGCCATCCGGCTTCGGCGCCGGGATCGGCGCATGCGTTTTGGCCGGATCGAGCGTCTTGCGGTCGGGCTTGGCATGCGACTGGGTTCCGAACAGCGAGAAACCCAGCGTGTTGCACCACATGTCGATGCCGCCGAGGCCGACGCCGATGATGGTGCCGAACTTCGACCACAGCGGCTTGACGTTGCGGACCCGGTGCAGGTCCTTGCCGACGGCCGACTCGCGCCAGCCGTTCTCGTAGTCGACCAGTTCGTCGTTGCTGCGACCGGCGCCGAGAGCGGCGACAACGTGTTCGGCCGCTTGCATGCCGGTGCCCATCGCATTGTGCGCGCCCTTGATGCGCGGCACGTTGACGAACCCCGCGGCGCAGCCGACCAGCGCGCCGCCGGCAAAGGTCAGGCGCGGCACCGACTGGTAGCCGCCCTCTGTGATGGCGCGCGCGCCATAGGCGAGCCGCTTGCCGCCTTCGAACAGCGTGCTGATGGCGGGATGAGTCTTGAAGCGCTGGAATTCGTCGAACGGCGACAGATACGGATCGTCGTAATTGAGATGCACGACGAAGCCGACCGCCACCAGATTATCGTCATAGTGATAGAGGAACGAGCCGCCGCCGGTGGAATTGTTCAGCGGCCACCCGAACGAATGCTGGATCAGGCCCTTCCGGTGCTTGGCTGGATCGATCTGCCAGACCTCCTTGAGGCCGATGCCGAATTTCGGCGGCTCGCTTTTGGCATCGAGCGAGAATTTCGCGATCAGCTGTTTGGTGAGACTGCCGCGGGCGCCCTCAGCGAACAGCGTGTATTTGCCGAGCAGCTCCATGCCGCGGGTAAACGAATCCTTCGGCTTGCCGTCCCGGCCGACGCCCATGTCGCCGGTGGCAATGCCGCGCACCGCGCCTTTTTCGTCGTACAGAACTTCGGCCGCGGCAAAGCCCGGATAGATCTCGACGCCGAGCGCCTCGGCCTTCTGCGCGAGCCAGCGGCAGACCATGCCGAGCGAGCCGATATAGCAATGGTGATTGCTCATCAGTGGCGGCATCGCGATCGCCGGCAGCGGGATCGCCGACCCCGCGGTCATCCAGTAGAACTTGTCGGTC
This sequence comes from Bradyrhizobium sp., assembly GCA_046590305.1. Lineage (GTDB taxonomy): Bacteria > Pseudomonadota > Alphaproteobacteria > Rhizobiales > Xanthobacteraceae > Bradyrhizobium. Next base: position 227 of record JBKJUA010000286.1, on the reverse strand, counting down.
TTGGCCTGGGTCTTCAGCGGACAATCAGCGTCCTCGCGCCAATCCGGCACCAGCTTGTCGAGCGACACCGGGTCGATCACCGCGCCGGACAGAATGTGCGCGCCGACCTCGGAACCCTTCTCCACCACGACGATGGTGAGATCGGCATTGAGCTGCTTCAACCGGATCGCGGCCGCGAGGCCGGACGGCCCGGCGCCGACGATCACGACGTCGAATTCCATGGATTC
>JBKJUA010000249.1:0-5503 GCA_046590305.1 Bradyrhizobium sp. | reverse complement strand
TATGAAACCCGGCTGTGGCCGGATCGTTCCATTTCCTCGGGCTCCGAACGGGCTTCAGTCGTTCCGCGCCACTGCCGTCAGCTTGGTCATGTTCTGGAGCAGGATTCGACCGCGCTGCAGGTCGAGAATGCCGTCCTTGCGCCAGAGCTGCAGCTGGCGGTTGACGCTTTCGCGGGCGGCACCGACGAACACGCCGAGTTGCTCCTGCGAGATGTGCACCTCGGAGCCGAAATCGGACGACAGCGCGCAGAGCCGGCGCGCCAGCCGCACCGGCAGCGGCTGCAGCATGGATTCTTCCATCCGCTCGCTCTGCCAGCGGATCCGCTGGCACAACAGCTGGATGATCTTGATCGCCACCTTGGGCTCACGTTCGAGGTGGCCAAGAAAATCCTCGCGTCGCAGCACGAATAATTCAGTCGGCTCGCCGGCGGTGGCATCCGCGGTACGGCTCTCGCCGTCGAGCACCGCGACCTCGCCGAACAGATCCCCCGGCCCCATGAAATTCAGGGTCAGGCGGCTGCCGTCCGACGATCCGGTTTCGATCCGGATCTGACCGCGGCGGACCCCGTACAGGGCGTCGCCGGGATCGCCCTTCTGGAACAGCATCTCGCCCAACCCGAGGTGCTGGGTGTGGCAGAGGCTGGAGATCCGCTGCAATTCGTCGGCGCCGAGGTCCGAGAACATCGGATTCATCTTCAGAATGACGGCAAATTCGGCCGCTTTACTCATGGCAATGCCTTCCAGAGAGGATTCGAAATCGTCCAGACGGGCGTTAGCAAACCTTGCCCGGTGCGAAGTGTGTCATAAGTCACATATCTTTGCAGCACCTGCGGATTATTTTTGCTGGCTTTGAGCGGTTTCCTGTTCCGGGATAAGCTCGCCAAGGCAACGGTCCGCGCCGCGACGGCCGGGCTGAATTCGAGTGCGGCTGGCCGGTCTGGAATGACGACATGAGAGTACTGAAAATCACCGGGGCCGCCATCGCCGCCATGCTCGTGGTGGCCGCCCTGCTGCTGATCGTCGGCGTGCCTTCGGGCTTCCTGACCTCGGAAATCCAGACGCGGGTCGAGCGCGAAACCGGCTACCGGCTGACCATCGCGGGCTCCAGCAAGATCGGGATCTGGCCGTCGCTCAACGTGACGCTGAACGACGTCACGCTGCAGGAACCGAAAGACCGCGACGGCGCCAGCCGCGTCACTGTCGGCAGTATCCAGGCCGACATCACACTGTCGAGCCTGTGGTCGGGCCGCCCGCAGGTCACCGAACTCGTCATCAGGAAGCCGGTGCTGTACGTGCCGCTGCTGCGCGAACGCTCGGGACAGCTGATCTCATCGGCGAGGCCGGCGGCATCCTCCAGTGCTGCCGACAAGCCCACGATCGAGCGCATCACGGTGACCGACGGCACGGTGATATTTTCCAGCCTGCGCGACCGCGTGGAAAATCGCATCGAGGGCATCAACGCCGAAGCCACCATCGGCGCCGACCGCAAGGTCAGGCTCACCGGCAGCGCGAAGGCCAACGATCGTCCGCTCAAATTCGACATCAACGCGACCGCACCGGTGCCGCCGCTGGAGCGCCAGAATATTCCGGTCGAGATCGTGCTCGACGCGCCCGGTGTGTTGAAGGCGCCGGTGTCGGCCAAGGCCGAGGTCCGGCTCAACGGTTCGACCGTGATGATCAATGGCCTGTCGGGCACGCTCGGCGACGGCGCGTTCAACGGCTGGGCCTCGGTCGATCTCGCCAGCAAGCCGCTGGTCAAACTCGATCTCGACTTCCAGCGGCTCGACCTCGGCGGCGCCACGCCGCGCGGCACGGCGGGCGCGCAGCCCTGGAGCAACGCGACCTTCGACGTCAGCGGATTGAACTATGTCGATGCGCAAATTCGGGTGTCCGCCGCCGAACTCACCGTCGGCGGCGCGCAATTCGCACCGGCCGCGATCGACGCCACGCTCGCCAGCGGCGTGCTCAAGGCGCGGTTTTCCAATCTCGGCGCCTATGGCGGCCAGGCCAGCGGCGACCTCACCGCGGATGCGTCCGCGGCCGAGCCGAGCTTCGCGCTGCGCAGCGATCTCACCGGCGTCCGCGCGCTGCCGTTGCTGAGCAGCGTCGCCGATTTCGACAAGCTCGACGGCAAGATGCAGGCGAAAATCGCCGTGCGATCCACCGGCGCGAGCCCGCGCGCCATCATGTCCAACCTCAACGGCACGGTGTTCACGGTCTTCCAGGACGGCGCCATCCGCGGGCTCAACGTCGCCAAGATGGTCCGCTCGCTGACCTCGGGCACGTTGTCGGGATGGCAGGAAGGGCCGGACCAGGTCACCGACCTCAGCCAACTCTCCGCATCTTTCAAGATCGACAAGGGCCAGGCCGCCACCACCGACCTCAATCTGGTCGGCCCGTTGGTGAAGATGACCGGCATCGGCACCATCGACCTCGGCACCAAGCAGATCGCGTTCCGGGTCGAGCCCCAACTCGTCCTGACCACCCAGGGCCAGGGCCGCGCCGCCGATCCGGTCGGGCTCGGCATTCCCGTGATGATCGACGGTCCCTGGAGCGAGCCGCGCATCTATCCCGATATGGCCGGCATGCTGGATAATCCCGATGCGGCCTATGCCAAGCTGAAGGAGATGGGCAAGGGCCTGTTCGGCAAGGACGGCGGCGGACTCGGCAGCCTCCTGGGCGGACTGGGCGGGCTGGGCGGTGGCGGGCAAGCCGGCGGCGGCACGGCGGGTGCGCAAGCCGCGCCGGGCGGCGGATTGAACGACATGCTTGGCGGCAAGCTCGGCGAAACCCTGGGGAATCTGATCCAGCAGGGGCTGGGGCAAGGCGGATTGGGCCAAGGACTTGGACAAGGTGGACCTGGACAAGGTGGACCTGGACAGGGCGGAGTTGGACAGGGCGGAGTTGGACAGGGCGGAGTTGCTCAACAACCGCCGGTGCAACGGCCCAGCCAGGGCCGCAGCCTCGCCGCGCCGGCTTCTCCGGTGCCGTCGATCCCGTCGGCGCCCGCGCAGCCTAACGAGACGATTCCGGAAGGCGTGCAGGACAGCCCGGCGATGAACGACGTTCTGCGGCAGTTGTTCAACCGGTAGTTCGTGCTCGTCATGCCCGAAATCGCGGCTAACCATGCTGGCGGCGTCTCCGGCCGGGACCGCTGAATTGTGCTAGACAGGGATGGCTGAGCGCAAACCTCGCGAGGGGGGCGGCGCACGAGGGTCTGAATGAGCGCGGTCAAGGACAAAACCTGGTTTCTGCGCGAAGGGCTGTTCGCCAAATATGTGGTGTCGCTGGTCGGGCTGGTGGTGTTCGTGCTGGCGGTCAACGGCGCGATGGAGACCTGGATCAGCTATCGCGGCACCCGGGTCGCGCTGGTCGAGGCCATGGGCGAGAAGGCGGATGCCACCGCGCGGCGGATCGAGCAGTCGATCTTCGAGCTGGAGCGGCAGATCAGCTGGGTGACGCGCGCCAGTGCGACGGCGGCCAACCTCGACCGCACCCTGCAACAGCGCCGCGCCGATTATGCGCAGCTCTTGAACCAGCTGGCGGCGGTGAGCCAGCTCACCTTCATCAGCGGCAGCGGCCGCGAATTGCTGCGGATGTCGCGCACCCAGGTGGTGACCGACAGCGACGCCGATTTCGCCCGCGACGTCCGCTTCATCGAGACCAACGCCAAGGGTGTCACTTTCGCGCCGGCCTATTTCGTCGGCTCCCGCCCCTTCATGTCGATCGCGGTGTCGCATTCCGGCGTCAATGCCGGCGTCACGCTGGCGGAAATCGATCTGCGCTTTCTCAACGATTTCCTCGGCGAAGCCCAGATCGGCAAGGTCGGCTACGCCTATGTGGTCGATGCGCGCGGCCAGGTGCTGGCGGGCTCGAAGGGCCCGGAGGTCGGCAAGGAATTGACGAGGCTGCCGCAGGTCGCCTCCCTGCTGAAGCCGGATGGCGTGCCGCTGACCTCGGGCACCGGCTTCGACGGCGAGCGGGTGCTGACGGCCGCGAGCGCCGTACCAAAACTCGGCTGGCATGCGCTGTTCGAGCAACCGACGGCGCAGGCGCTGGCGCCGATCCGGGATCAACTGGTGCGAAGCGCGCTGTTGATCGGGCTCGGCCTCGTGGTCGCGATTCTCGCCGGCACCGTGCTGGCGCGGCGGATGCTGATCCCGATCACGGCACTTCGAACCGGGGCGCGGCGGATCGGCGACGGCGATTTCAGCCATCGCATCGAGGTGCGCACCAGAGACGAACTGGAGGAACTCTCCGACCAGTTCAACAGCATGGCCGGGCAGTTGCAGGAAACCTATGCCGGCCTCGAATCCAAGGTCGAGGCGCGCACCCGCGATCTGGCGCGCTCGATCAACGAACTGAAGGTGCTGGAGGAAGTCGGCCGCGCGGTGGCCTCCTCGCTCGATCTCAACGCCGTACTGCCAACGGTGGCGGCGCGCGCGCTTGAGATCACCCATGCCGACGCGGTGCTGATCTACGGCCACGACGCATCAAGACATCAATTCAAACTCACCGAGGCGATCGGCATCGACAAGGCGGCCGGCGGCAGACATCTCGTCATCGACGAAGCCGACAGCGTGCTTGGCGAGGCCGCGGCGCAAGGCGAGCCGATCGCGATCCCCGATCTGGCGGATGCCACCGGGAACCGGCTGCGCGATGTCGTGCTGGAGGCCGGCTTTCATTCGGTGCTGGTGGTGCCGCTGGTCGACCAGAAGGGCATTCTGGGATCGCTGGTGGTGCTGCGCAAACTCGCCGGCGAGTTCTCGCCCGACCTGATCGGGCTGATGAAGACCTTTGCGCACCAATCGGTGCTGGCGATGCGCAATGCGCGTCTGTTTTCGGAAGTCGACGCCAAGGGCCGCGAACTCGCCTCTGCGCATTCCACCGTGCAGCAGCAGGCTGCAAAACTGCAGGAACAGACCGACGAGCTGAAGAACTGGAACAGGTCGCTGGAGGAGCGGGTCGAGAAACAACTGGGCGAGATCGAGCGCATCCGGCGGCTGGAACGTTTCCTGCCGCCGCAGGTGGCGCAGCTGATCGCTTCTTCCGACGGCCATGATTCGCTGCTCGACAGCCACCGCCGCGAGGTGACCGTGGTGTTCTGCGACCTGCGCGGCTTCACGGCGTTCACCGAAGCCACCGAGCCGGAAGAGGCGATGAACGTGCTGCGCGAATATCACGCCGCGCTGGGCGAACTGATCTTCCGGTATGAGGGCACGCTCGACCGCTATGCCGGCGACGGCGTGATGATCCTGTTCAACGCGCCGATCCAGTTTCCGGACCACGTGCAGCGCGCGGTAAAGATGGCGGTCGAGATGCGCGACGCCATCGGCGTGCTGACCCAGAAATGGCGCAACCGAGGCCATAGTCTCGGCTTCGGCGTCGGCATCGCGCTGGGCTATGCGACGCTGGGCCAGATCGGCTTCGAGCAGCGGCTCGAATACGCCGCGATCGGCAGCGTCACCAACTTAGCCTCCAGGCTGTGCGACGAAGCCAGGGC
>JBKJUA010000256.1:0-8547 GCA_046590305.1 Bradyrhizobium sp. | reverse complement strand
CGAGATCAACGACATGTTCTTCGCGGCCAGCGCCAGCGAGCGCACCCTGATCCTGCATAATCTGGCGGAAACCCCGTTGCGGGCGTCAGCGCGGATTCCTTCTTCGCGCGCGGCGCGCGCCGTCGAGACGCTGGAGATGGCCGCCTGGGTCGGCGATATCGAAAACTTCACGCTGGAGCTCGGCGAAACCCTGATCCTGCCGTCGCGCATTGCCGCCCAGGTGGTTGGCGATCCCGGCGGCGAGCCGCTGGCCTGCGCGGCCCGGGCGCTGGACATGCCGCGGCCCATATTCGAGCGCGTAACCCTGTTTCTCAATCCGGAATTCGCTTCGGTGAACTACGTCTACCGGATGTCGCGCCTGTATGACCGCCTCAGCGAACGATCCGCGCTGATCATGCTGGCCGCCTGGCGCGGCTCGACCATGGCGGTGACCCGCGCCAAATACCGGCCGGCGCTTTACGACGACGAACGCCAGCGCGCGCGCTCGGCACCGAGCCAGACGCGCCCCGTTGTGCAACCGGGCACAGCACCGGCCGTGCGGACGGGCACCGAAAGCTCCGGGCGCTAACCCCGCGCCAGATCGAGAAAATGCCGCCCTGCCCGGTCCTCGGTCTCGACCACCCAGGCGTCCGGGTCGAAGTTGATTTCCCGGACCAGGCGCTCTTCCACTGACGGTTCCGGCACCGGTAGCGGCGCCATCGGTGTGAAGATGCGCTCGATCGGCCGGCTGTCGTCATACACCGTCTGCGGTGCCGGCACGTACAGCATGGCGTTGCCGTCGAGCGTGGCGACCTTGACGAACACCGCGCCGGCCTCCTCCGCACCGCGCCGGCGCACGGCGCCGAACACGCCCGCGGTCTGGCAACGGCGCAGATAGGCCGCCACCCATATGGCTGATTTCAATCGCATGGGGCGACGATATAGGCCAGCGCTGGAAGCAAAGCTACTCGACCGGCCGGCCGATCATCGCGGTGAGTTCCTTCACCAGTCGATCGGACATCTGTCCGGTCACCGGCAGCTTGCGCTCGCGCTCGAACTTCTGGATCGCGGCCTGGGTGTCGGAGCCGACCGTGCCGGTCGGCTTCAACTGGCCATAGCCATATTCGGTCAGCGTGCGCTGTACCGACGCCACGCGGCGCGCGGCCGGCGTTTGATTGGCGATGGTCTCGTTGCGGGAAGCTGGAATCGGCGCCGGCGGGCGCACGATAGTGGACGGCATGGGCTGCGGCGCGGCCGTCGCCTTGACCAGATTGGTCATGGGATCGCTCTTGGGGTCGCTCTTGGAGTCGATCCTCGCATCGATCCTGGGATCGGCGCTTCTCATCTCGACGACCCGTGGTTCCGACGGCAAGGGATCGGCCGGTCGCGCCGCGGCTTCCACCGGGCGTGGACGCGGCAACGGGCTGGGCGCCGAGGCCGCCGCCGGCATCTTCGTCACCGTGCCGAACATCGGCGACGGATGACGTCCGGCCTGCAGAAGCAACGCGTTGGCGATGATGGCGCTGACCGCGGCAAACGCCAGCAAGCCGGCCACCAGGTCTTTCGGGCTGTGCAGCAGGATGCGCATCAAAAGGCCGCGCTCGGCCTCCGCTTCCACGACAGCCACCCGTGCGCCGCGACGGCGGCGCGGCATGTCTTCGTCATCGCTATGTCTAGGCACTTTTTTTCACCTGATGGGATGGCTCTGGGGTTGCGGACCGCACCGCCGGCGTCAGCGTTGCGATATTGCTGGATGTCTGCTCGGCCCTCGGTGTGAAGGCGAGCGGCAATGCGACGGTTACCGTGGTGCCTTCGTCGAGCTTGCTCTGCACATTCATTTCGCCGGTATGCAGGGCGACCAGGCTCTTCACGATCGATAGCCCGAGGCCGGTGCCTTCGTGGCGCCGTTGATAGGTCTTGCCGGCCTGAAAGAAAGGATTGCCGATCCGCTTCAGATCGTCGGCCGAAATGCCGACGCCGGTGTCGGAGACGCGCAGCACCAGCCGCGATCCCTCGACGCCTGCAGACACCGTGACGGAGCCGCCGCGCTCGGTAAACTTGATGGCGTTGGCGACCAGGTTCAGCACGATCTGCTTGAACGCGCGGGGATCGCCGGTCATGACGGGCAGATCGTCCGGCGCGCGGGTGACGAGATCGATGGCGTTTTCCCGCGCCTTCAGCGCCAGCAGGTTGCAGCAATTGATCAGGGCTGCGCGCGGCGCGAACGGTTCCGGCGAAATCTCGAAATTGCCCGACTCCATCTTCGACATCTCGAGAATGCCGTTGACGACCGACAAGAGATGCTGGCCGGAATCGTTGATCAGCTGGGCATATTCCTTGCGCCTGATGGCATCGATCATCAGCACGTCTTCCTGAACGATCATCTCGGAAAATCCGATGATGGCGTTGAGCGGCGTGCGCAGCTCGTGGCTCATGGTGGCGAGGAAACGGGTCTTCGACGCATCGGCCTGCTCGGCGGCGATGCGCGCGAGGTCGAGCGCCTGCTCCTGGATCTTGCGGTCGGTGACGTCGCGCATCACGGCGACGACCTCGGCTTCGGCTTCGGGCAGAGCGGCCACTTCCGCGGCCTGTTCCAGCGGCCGGCAGCGCATTTCAACCCAGATAAAGTCGACCTGATGGTTCGCGCCCCGCGCGCCGGCGCGCGGCACCTCCCGCCTCAGGCGAAATTTGACGCTGCGCGCCTCGCCGCCGCGCGCGGCATCCGAAAGGGCGGTGAGATAGGCCGGACGATCGGCGACATGGACGCGGTCGAACAGGCCATGCCCGAGCAGCCGCGATACCGGCGTCCCCAGCATCGCTTCCACCGCAGGCGAAATAAACTGCACGGCGCCGTTGCGGCGATGCCGCGAAATCACGTCGCTCATGTTGCGCGCCAACAGGCGATAGCGATCCTCCTCGACATTGAGCAGTGCGACGCTGGTGCGCGCCAGCGACTCGGCGCCGAAGGCGAGGCCCGCCGCATAGAGCGTCGCCGATGCGACGCCGAACGCCATGAAGATGGCGCGCGAGATCGAATTAGCATCCGGCGGCGCCAACAGGTCGAAATGCCCTGATACGATCAGGGCCGCGGTGCATGCCAGCGTCAGCGCGCAGGCGAACGCCACCACGCGGCGCGACGCCGACAATGCGGCCTCCAGGGGAACCACGACCAGCCAGATCGCGGCAAAGGATTCGATGCCGCCGGTGGTCATCGCCACCGTCATGACGAGGCCGGTCAGCGCCAGCGATGACAGCACATGCGCGCTTTCGTAGCGGCCGGTGCGCGACAGAAACCATGACAGCAGAATCGGCGCAATCAGCCAGGCGAATGCCGCAACCTCCAGCGCCGTCGGCGCGCCGCGCAGCGCCAGATAGACCGGGAATGCCGCAAGGGCCGCCAGGCTGCCGAGCAGCCGCGGCGCCATGAATGCGCGATGACGCGCGCGCGTCAGCACATCGTATCGGGCGGACGGATGCAACAACGCGTCGAGGCAATCGCGGATGATATTCAAAACTGTCACGTCTCTCGCGCTTCGGCTTGTTCGTCTTGCAGGATGGTCTTGCTGACGCGCCGGAACGCCCCCTTTATCGTTGCCTCAACCTGTCAGAGCGAACTTAAGCGAACGCTAAGGCGCGCCAACACGCGGCCGAAGTCCGCGCCTGCACGGGGTTTCGCCGAGCTGGCGGCGGCTCATTCGGTGCAGATGGTGAACGGAGGGTTTCCGGAACCCGCCTCGTATGGTTTCGAAAAGGTGGATGCCACCGCTGGCTGCAGTTTGTCGCCGGAACCCGGTCATCAATCGAAAATTTACACCGAATCGAATGAGTCGGATTTTTCGCTAGTTTTCGGCGTTTTAGGCGCAACGCGAACACTTGCGATTTATCGACGGCTGTTAGTCAAGGGATCGATTGCGGGAACAACCGCAACGGTTGCGCGACGCATCGCAGGCTACCGCGGTGGGCCGCAACCGAACCAAAAGAGACGACCGGGGTCGCGAGATGTTTTTTCTGCTTCGCATGGCATTCTGGCTCGGGCTGGTGCTCGTGCTTCTGCCCAGAGAGAAGACGCCTGAATCGGACAAGCTGCCGCAACTGGGCGCGTCGGAAGCCGTCTCGGCTGCAACCGCGGCGGTGTCGGACATGAGCCAGTTTTGCAAGCGCCAGCCGGCGGCCTGTGAAGTGGGCGGCCAGGCCGCGACCGCGATCGGCCAGCGGGCCCAGGAGGGCGCGCGCAAGCTTTATAACATCATCACCGACAAGAAGACGCCGGACCATACCGGCTCGATCGACGGCGCCGACGACGCCTACGCTCCGCTGCCGGAGGCAGCGCCGCGCGACACGCTGACGCCGGACGATATGGTGGCGGAGTGGCGCGGCCTGCCCTGAGCGCGAATTAGGCCAGAAGAATAGGCCCGGAACAGTATCGCTTTCGGACGCCCGCAATCCTATATAGAGCGCCTGGGATTGAGCGCGGGACACGATGACGATCGACGAAATCAGGGACAATTTTGCGCTGCTGGACGATTGGGACGACCGCTACCGGTACGTCATCGAGCTCGGCCGCACACTCGATCCGATGCCGGAGGCCGAGCATTCCGCCGCCAACAAGGTGCAGGGCTGCGCCAGCCAGGTCTGGCTCTCGAAACAGCTCGACCGCAGCGGCGGCGAACCCCAGCTGAACTATCTCGGCGACAGCGACGCCCATATCGTGCGCGGACTGATGGCGATCCTGCTGACGCTGTATTCCGGCGGCACCCCGAAGCTCATCCTTGAAACCGATGCGCTGGCGCTGTTCGACGAACTCGGATTTCGCGAGCACCTGACGCCGCAGCGCTCCAACGGCCTGCGTTCCATGGTCGAGCGCATTCGCTCCGACGCCCGTGAGGCGCTCGCGACGGCGTCCTGAGCGCCGGCCTTACTTCCGCCGCCGGCGCTGCTGGCCTAGTCCCATCTTCTTGGCAAGCGCCGAACGCGCCACCGCGTAATTCGGCGCCACCATCGGATAGTCGGCCGGCAGGCCCCATTTGTCGCGATACTGCTCCGGCGTGATGTTGTATTGGGTGCGCAGATGCCGCTTCAGCGACTTGAAGCGCTTGCCGTCCTCAAGGCAGACCAGATAATCGGGCGTCATCGATTTCTTGACGGACACCGCGGGCTTGGCGGGTTCCAGCGGCGTTTCAGTCCGGCCGGTCGAAACCCGCTGCAAGGCGGCGTGAACCTGGCTGATCAAGCCCGGAATCTCAGAGGCCGGAACCGGATTGTGGCTGAGATAGGCCGACACGATTTCAGCCGTCAGATCGATGAAACTTTTTCCGGCGCTGTCGGTCATGGCTGCACCTTCCAGAAATCGCAATCGAACAGGGACCCGCAGGATCGAACCAGTATTCCGAAGCACCAATACGTGGTCCGGAATCGTTTACTACTTGCTGAATATGAGCGGATTACTGCTGACGTGACAAGAACGACTGTACTTTATTTTCGTTGGCATCGCCGCAGATACAGGCCGCTCAGGCACGGTGATCGAGATGCGAGCGCAGTTCATCGATCGACGCGAACCGCATCATGCCTTCGGGCATTTGCGCCTCGATCGAGCCATCCGAATACAGCGAATAGGCCATGCCATCGACGACGCCTGACTTGAGAACCGTGACCTGCGCCGTGTCCTCAACGCGTGCCGCCGGCGGGTAACGATCCGCGCTGTCAGCGGCGGGATCCGCTTCGGCGAAGGTCGACGGCGTGCGGCCGGCACGACGCGGCGGCGGAATCTCGCTCCGCGAACGTTCCGGCTTCGGCCAGGCGTCGTCGAACGACGCGGGCGGCGCTTCCGGTGATTCGGGAACCGGCGGAGGCGCCACGGCTTCGGGCTGAGGAACCGTCAGGGCAGGATCCGTTCGCGCCTGGGCGCGCTCGCGCTCCTTGCGGGATGACGATGAGAACAGCAGGTTGCGCTTCGGCTTGGCGGTCGGAGCGGGCTCGGCGGCCGCCGCAAGCGGGCTATCGTCCGGCGCGCGCTCGCGTGGCGCTGCCTCCCCAAGCCAAGGCGGTGGCGAGGCCGATGACGGCGCTGCCGGTTCGACATGGCCGGCATTTTCCGATCCGGCTTGGTCGCTGCTGAAGAAACCGCTGTTTTCCGCCTGATTGGCAGGCGCGGCGCCTGCCGGTTGTGACGCGTTTTCGGCGTGGCTTCCCGCCGCGGCCCCCGCAGGCCCCAGCCGGCGCGCGATGACTTTCAACTCCTTGACGACGGTCCAGAGGCCGAGCAGCAGCATCCCGGTGCATGCGGCTACGGTACCCGCCTGAATCAGGGTATTGCCGAATCCGAATTCGTTGATCGGGATCCCGAACCCGATCGCCACCAGGCCAGCCAACAGCAGGCCAATGCCAGCGACCAACAACACGACCATCATCGAACTCACCCCTTGGCCGCGCCCGAAATGCTCGCAGCCGCCATCGCCACGATACCGTCATATTGCGTGTACCGCCAACCGCCAATTGTGGGGCAATCCTGCGAAATTCGATCGGCTACCCGACCGAGGCATCGGTTCGGCTTTCCATTCCGGCAAGACGCTGGTCACGCGAAGGTCTTGAGCCTGCCGTTGATTGCTGCATTGCATCAGGGAATTAGCCACAATTCCCAATTACTTGGAAAGGTAACTGCGCTATATGGATGCCGGGGAATAGAGGCTCAAAGCGCCAAAAAATGGGCTGGGCCGCAAGGGACACCGGGTTACCGATAGTCATGTCATCCATCACTGCTTCGGCCATCGATACGCCCGCTCGGCGATCGGTGGAACGGACTTGCGACGAAATCGCCATCGCGGTGCTGGCGGCGATCGGATTGATCGCGGGCCTGACATTTCGTGATTATGGCCTGGGCTGGGACGACTACACCCACGCCGAGTACGCCGATCTGTTGCTGCGGATGTACGGGTCCGGCTTCAAGGACACCGCGGCGCTGTCGTTCGCCAATCTCTACATGTACGGCGGCGGCTTCGATATGGCGGCAGCCTTGCTGCACAAGATCATTCCGCTGGAGCTGTTTGAAACCCGCCGCCTGCTCGGCGCCATCGTCGGCCTGATCGGTCTTGGCGTGACGTGGCGGCTTGGCCGCCGGGTCGGCGGTGCGCTCGGCGGATTGGCAGCGCTGCTTCTGCTGGCGCTGTGCCCCACCTTCTACGGGCACATGTTCATGAACCCGAAGGACGCGCCATTCGCGATTTCGATGGTGATCCTGATGCTCGGACTTGTCCGTCTGGCACAGGAATATCCGCAGCCCTCGCCGCGCACCGTCCTGATCCTCGGCCTCGGCGCCGGCCTGTCGATCGGTTCGCGCATCCTCGGCGGCATGGCCCTGGTCTATGCCGTGGTCGGTTTTGCGCCGCTGCTGATCGAAGAGCTTCGCGCCCAGGGGTTGCGTGAAGCGGTTCGCCGCCTCGCCCATGTCGTCTACGTGCTGCTGCCCGGCATGGTGTTCGGCTATCTCATCATGGGGCTGGTCTGGCCGTGGTCGATCATGGAGCCGGGCAATCCGTTCCGCGCCCTGACCTATTTCTCGCACTTCTTCGAGAAACCGTGGAAGGAAATGTTCGGCGGCGCGCTGGTGTCGGTGCCGGATATGCCATGGTCGTATCTGCCGACGCTGTTCGCCCTGCAGATTCCCGAAGTGCTGCTGGTGCTGTGCGTCGCCGCCATCGTCGGCACATTCCTGTCGCTGTCACGCAGCGACGTGCCGGCCCGACGCAAGACCGTGTTGTTGATGCTGACGCTGGCGGCAACCTTGCCGCTGGCGGTGGCGATGGTGAAGCGCCCGGCGCTTTACAACGGTATCAGGCACTTCATCTTCGTCATCCCGCCGATGGCGGTGCTGGCCGGCGCGGCGTTCGCGTTGGGCATGAACTGGCTCAAACACAGCCATCGCCGATGGCAGCCCGCCGCCCTGGCGATTTTTATCTTCGGCTTGATGCTGCCGCTCGGCGAAATGATCCGGCTGCATCCCTACCAATACACCCACTTCAATCAGATCGCCGGTACGGTTCGCAACGCCAACGACCTGTTCATGCTGGACTACTGGGGCCTGGCGCTGAAGCAGGCTTCCGACGGGCTGCGCCATGAACTGGTCGAACGGCAGGAGTCGCCGCCGCAGGATCGCAAGTGGAAGGTAGCGGTGTGCGGACCGCAACGCCCCGCCCAGGTCGCGCTCGGTCCCGACTTCACGATCGGCTGGGACTCCGGCGCCGCCGACTTCGCGATGACGCTGGGCGAATTCTACTGCAAGGGCCTCACCGCGCCGGTCATGGTGGAAATCAAGCGCGACGACGTGGTGTTTGCCCGCGTCTACGACATCCGCGGCCAGAGCATTTCCGATCTGCTGGCGATTCCCGCGCCGTAGGGCGCGAGATCTTGGTCCCCGATCCCTCCACATCATTGCGAGCGGAGCGCAGCAATCCATTCTTTCTTTGCTCGGTGAGATGGATTGCTTCGCTGCGCTCGCAATGACGAAGGGACACGAATCGCCCCTTCGCTCGTCCCGTCGCCAAACAGCATATCTGCCACGCCCGCCCCGCGCCT
>JBKJUA010000137.1:0-2516 GCA_046590305.1 Bradyrhizobium sp. | reverse complement strand
CTGGCCTCGACCGCGGACATGATGTAGCGCCGCGAGGCGCCCTGTTTGGTGCCGTCATTGCTCATGGCCTTGGAGTATTTGGTCGCCAGCACGATGTCCTTGCGGCGGTCGCCGAGCACTTCGCCCAACACGGTCTCGGAGCCGCCCATTCCGGCATAGATATCGGCGGTGTCGAACAGCGTGATGCCGAGGTCGATCGCCTTGTGGATCACCTTGCGCGAGGTTTCCAGGTCGGTGCGCTGGCCGAAATTGTTGCAGCCGAGGCCGACGGCGGAAACACGCAGGCCGGAGCCGCCGAGATTGCGAATTTGCATGGATCGATCCTGTGGAGTGGGCGCGAACGGGGATCGCATTGTGGCCTGCGGACATCGGGCCCGCAAGATGCGCGGATGCTGCGCCGCGAAGCGCCGCTGGTGTCATGCGCCGACACAAAAAAATGCGGCCCCGGTCAGACGCGACGACTGACGGGGACCGCTGGGGGCGCATGATCCGTGACGGGGGCCCTGATCAGACGCAACCGGAACCTAGCCGGGCTTTGTTACGCGGCCGTGACAGCAGGACTTATCCACAGGCCTGCGAAGTGTGCACTTGTCCCGGACGCGGTGCGCAGCATCCGGGGAAACGCCAATCAGAACACCTTGCGATAGACCACAATGCCGGTCTTCTCCGCCACCTTGTCGTACAGCTGCATTGCGGTGTGGTTGGTGTTGAACGTGAACCAGTACACCCGCGGCGATCCCGCCAGTTTGGCCTGTTGGTAGACGCCGTCGATCAGCGCACGGCCGACGCCCTTGCCGCGCGCGGCTTCGCTGGTGAAGAGATCCTGCAGGTAGATCGTCGGCTCGATGGCGGTGGTGCTGCGGTGAAACAGATAATGCACCAGGCCGAGCAATTCGCCGTCGCGCTCGGCAACGAGGGCGTGCATTGGCTCATAGGCATCGAAGAAGCGCGCCCAAGTCATCGCGGTGATGGCGGGATCGAGCGCGGTAGGTCCCGTTCGCTCGTAGAACGCGTTGTAGCCGTCCCACAAGGGAAGCCATTTTGTGTAGTCCTGTCGGGTGACAAAGCGAATCGATACGTCGCCGGGCATGCTTGATTCCGTGTTTGGGGAAGGGTGGCGTCGTCGACACGCTGGCTGATCATTGCAGCCTACAGGCGCCACCGCCAAGGATCAATCGCGCGGCGAGACCGCTGATGTCCCGTTGCGCCTACTCCGCCGCGCGCAAATGCCGGGCGAGATCGCGCTCGCCGCCGCCGCGCAGCGAGCGGTAGTAATCGGCGCCGGCGGGATCGTCGCTATGGCGGACCAGGTCGGTCACCGGCGTATAGCTCAGCATTCGCCCGCCATCGGGCAATGCGGTGCAGCTGAACCGCAGCACCTGGCCGTCCCGCAGATTGATGTTGATCGGCGTTGAATCGCCCGATCGCATCATCTCGGTGCGTCCGGCGATGAAGTGGCTCAACTCGTCCTCCGGCAGTTCGAAGGCGCCGGTATCGCGCCCATGATACATCAGCGCGATGAAGGGCGGCTTCGAGTCGGCCTTTTCGTCGGGCAGCGAAAAATAATGGCGGAAAGCGCGGTTGATGAATTCGGCGCGGGTGTCGGCATCGAGCAGCACGATGCCGATGTCGACCTGGTCGAGCGCCGCTCGTAGCCGTTCCGCGGTGGCGTGATGCCGGCGCTGCGAGGCGAAAGCGTCGATCCATTTCCGGCGCAAATGGCCTGTCATGATGGCGGTGCCGGCCGCGGTGAGCGCCAGCAGCAGCATGCGGGCCAGATCCGACATGTCGTAGCCGGGCGTGGCGCGGTGGTTGAGGAAGAACAGCGCCGATGCGGCCACGGCAATGACGGCGCTGGTCAGTCCGGAGGCGGTGCCGGAGAGGGAGGCCGCGAAAGCCACGATGCAGACGAACAGCGGCGCCGGATTGGGAACGGCAACCAGCGTGCGGTCGACGACGAAGGCGATCAACGCCGTCGCCATCGTCAGGGCCGGACCGGAAAGTGCGCGCCAGTCGAACTGCATGCTCGCTCGCTATCCTTGCCACGAGGGATAACGGCCGCAGCATGACGCATGGTTGCAACAGCGGTGGAATTTCCCGATCGATGCCTAAAATGCGGTTGATCCGGCAAGTGCGGATTTCCGAACCCTTGATTCAAATGCTATTCGATTGCCCCAGGGAATCGGGTTCCGCGCTGATGTGTGGGCACTAGGGCATTTTGAAAGGATATCCATGACCACCATTTCGCCAGCCGTCTTGCCGATCCTGATGCTGTTTGCCTCCAATGTATTCATGACCTTTGCCTGGTACGGCCATCTCAAATTCAAGGAGAGCTGGCTGCCGGCCGTCGTGCTGGTGAGCTGGGGCATCGCGTTCTTCGAATACTGGCTCGCGGTGCCGGCCAATCGCTGGGGCAGCGCCGTCTACACGGCGGCACAGCTCAAGACCATTCAGGAGGTGATCACGCTGATCGTGTTCGCCGCTTTCTCGGTGCTGTACCTGAAGGAGCCCCTGGG
>JBKJUA010000125.1:0-9176 GCA_046590305.1 Bradyrhizobium sp. | reverse complement strand
ATTTCGAACGCCTTAATTCGTTAATCAGCCAACCGGCCTCATAAAGTTTATTTCGTGGGCGCAATGTCTCGTCGGGGTCAAAAGCTGCCTTGACGCTGCCAAACCACAAATTCTGTTGTTACCCCAGCAACGGACATGGGCGACCACACCGGCATGTCGGTTAAGTGCCAACAAGAGACTCATGCAACGCAGCAGAACAACGCCGTCACTCAACAACCCGTGTTGCTCGCGCAAGCATGATGGCGGAATGGCCAAGCTGCGGCGCTTACTCAGCTGCCCGGCTTCCTGACGACACGCCAGATTGTCGAGCAGGCTAGAGCCGATGAGGCCGCGGTGGGATCACGCATGCACGCGTCATGGTTTACTGCGCGAATGTGTTGCCGGCACTGGCCTGACAGGATGCACTACCTGCCGAGATCGAGCGGATCGTAAACTGTCGTCCGTCCGTTCTCGTCCATGAAGCCGAGTTCGATCCTTGTAACATTCCGACAGAAACCTGCGCCGAGCACGCGCCCCCCGAAGTATCGACGTTCACTCGTCGTGCAGCACCTCCAAAGTTCGATTGAACCAGAAGGGTATTGCCCCGGATGCTCACAGTACGCACTCCGTTCCCAAGCGATCGTCCCGATCCACCGACTGTATCCTGGGAGGCGGTATCGCGGGGACTCGACAACGTCAGGCGGGCAAAGGGGCGTCCAGCGGTACTGACATAGATTGTCATCCGGAACGCGATTGAAACGTTCCGCAAGCCTGTCGGCGTTTCCGTTTCCCTACTTTCCGACCAGTTAATCAGAAACGAGCGATTGCGAAGTGATTCTGGCGCGCTCTGGGCTTGTGCCGAAACGCAAGTTGACAAGCTGAACAGCAAGACAAGCAGAGATACTTTTTTCAAGATGGCCTCCATGGGGGCAAATGATAACGCTCGGGCTCTTGTCTGTCAGCGTGTTGGGCCAGTTCGACCCGGCCGCTTTGGCACCTCAACCGGCATTCGCCGGGTTAGGAGGAATTCCCGTCGCCGCATTCTGCCCCCTGATCAAGACGGCCCATCCTATCGGAAGCGAGGGCCTGCGGTAGAGGCCGTTGGCGACAAAGGGAGCGATACACCTCGCCCATGTCTCCTTGGGGTCAGACTCGGAAGTCCCGCCGGTCCGGGTCACTTCCGGTTTGCCCCGAGACCGGACGTTCCAAAGCGCGTTCGGCATGTCCCAGAAGTGCCAGATGTGGATGTAAAGGCGACTCGCAACGCCCTTGCGCTAGCGTGGGCAGTAACGGTGTCGGAAATCCAGGTCGCGGCCCTCCGGGCATCGCCATCATCAGGCTGTTCCTTCGGGCACAATCCGAGCGACGTGGCCCGTAGTCACGGCACAAGAGGTTTGCTCATCTTGTCGATTCGTCGGCGCGCACAACCGCGACAAGGTCTGTCTTCCCGTGTAATCTTGCAGTCTTGACGCCCACCCTCGCGGAGAACACAGCATGATCTGGACCACCTGTGAGCCGAGATCGAAACCGGCGACACCGGCAAATAGTGCCGTTTCCCCGCGAGTCGGCGGAGCCATGCGTCATGTCGTCTTCACGGCCAGCATTGTCGCGATCGGGCTCGGCTGCTGCGCGGCCGCGCGCGCCGCGTCACCGCCCGCCCAGCTTCTGGGCAAGTCGGTCACAGCGACCTGGTCGGAAGATCAGACGCGCGTCTCCGCTGACCGGGGAACGTTCAATCTTACGTTTCATCAGAAGGTCGACATCTACATCAGCAGTAAGGGTCAGGTCTTCACCCGGCGCACCGCGACGCGCGGCGGGGGAAAGTCCGGAACACAAGAACTGCTGGCCGACGGCGGGGTGCGCATGAGCGCGGATTTTCAGAACGGCGCAATGGTTGTGACGTCTGCCAACAAGGGAGGTCTCGCACGCCGAATCGTTGTCCAGCTCGACCAGCAGAGTGCGCGCTGCGCCGCCAAGGTCATCGTCGGCAGTGCAGGTGGAGGTACGGTGCACATGAAGGGCATCATCAGCGGTCAGGACTTCGAGGTGAAGTCGATGAGGGCGAGTGCTGTGACCTGTGCCATCACCGAGGGAAATGTCCTCGCGCCGTGACGCCTGAGGGCCGGGGCCGAACGTCATCGCGGTCCAGAATGTTTGGAGCCCAATCGTTCTCCTTCGCCAGCAAAGCAAGAAGGCAAGGCTCGTCGTTGTGGCTTGCTTTCCTCCCTATCGCCACAAAGTGCCGCTGGGGCTCCTCAATGCGCCGAATCTAGTCCAACAGAAAATTAGCCCGAGAGCTTCCATGTTGGGCACCAGGCAGCAGGTTTCATCCACTACGTCGCCGCAGCCCCACCCGGCTGCGCTTCCAGCCGGAACGCGGCGGCGAACAGCGCGCGGGTGTAGTCGGACTTCGGGTTCTTGAACAGCTCCGAGGCCGGGCCCTCCTCCACCACCTTGCCGTGGCGCATCACGATCAGATGGCTGGCGAGCGAGGCGACCACGCGCAGATCGTGCGAGATGAACATGTAGGTGAGCTCGCGCTTGCGCTGCAGCTCGCGCAGCAGGTCCACCATCTGCGCCTGGAACAGCATGTCAAGCGCGCTGGTCGGCTCGTCCAGCACCACGAAATTCGGCTCCAGCACGGCCGCGCGGGCGATCGAGATGCGCTGGCGCTGGCCGCCGGAGAATTCATGCGGATAGCGGAAGCGCGTGGCCGGATCCATGCCGACGTCCTTCAGGGCCTTGACGACGCGCGCCTCGCGCTCGTCTTCCGACAGCGCGCCCTGGTGCACGCTGAGGCCTTCGGCGACGATGTCGCCGACCGACATGCGCGGGGACAACGCGCCGAACGGGTCCTGGAACACGATCTGCATGTCGCGGCGGTGCGGCCGCATTTCCTTGAAGCGCAGGCCCTGGATATTGCTGCCGAGGAACACGATCGGGCCGTCGGATGAAATCAGCCGCAGCAGCGCGAGGCCGAGCGTGGTCTTGCCGGAACCGGATTCACCGACCACGCCGAGCGTCTCGCCCTTGCGGACGGAGATACTGACGCCGTCGACCGCCTTGATGTGGCCGACCGTCTTGCGCAGCAGGCCGCGCTTGATCGGAAACCAGACCTTCAGGTTGTCGGCCGCCATCACCACCGGATTGCCCGGTTGTGGCGGCGCCGGATCGACCTTCGGCTCCGCCGCCAGCAGAGCCCTGGTGTAGGGATGCTTCGGTGCCGTAAAC
Source organism: Bradyrhizobium sp. (assembly GCA_046590305.1). GTDB lineage: Bacteria > Pseudomonadota > Alphaproteobacteria > Rhizobiales > Xanthobacteraceae > Bradyrhizobium. The sequence continues at coordinate 5,966 of JBKJUA010000125.1, read as the reverse complement.
ACCTGCTCGACCGGCCCCTGCTCGACGATCTCACCGCTTTTCATGACACAAACCACGTCGGCGATGCGGCGAACGATGCCGAGATCGTGGGTGATGAACAGCAGGCTCATGCCGAGCCGCGCCCGGATCTCCGCCAGCAGCGCCAGGATCTGCGCCTGCACGGTGACGTCGAGCGCCGTGGTCGGCTCGTCCGCGATCAGCAAATCCGGCTCGTTGGCGAGCGCCATCGCAATCATGACGCGCTGCCGCTGACCACCGGACAATTGATGCGGATAACTGGCGAGGCGGGTTTCCGGTTCGGGAATACCGACCTGCGTCAGCAGTTCCAGCGTCCGCGCGCGCGCATTGGCGCCGCTGATGCCGCTGTGCAGCTGCAGGATCTCGCCGATCTGCGACTCGATCGTATGCAGCGGGTTGAGCGACGTCATCGGCTCCTGGAAGATGATCGAGATGTCGTTGCCGCGAATGCCCCTGATCTCGTGCTCCGGCAGGTCGATCAGTTCGCGGCCCTTGAAGTGAATGCTGCCCGACGGATGCGACGCGGTCGGATACGGCAGCAGTTTCAGGATCGACAACGCGCTGACGGATTTGCCGGAGCCGGATTCGCCGACAAGCGCCACGCACTGGCCGCGCTTGATCTCGAATGAAATATGGTCGACCGCAACCGTGGTGCCGCTCGGCTGGTGAAACGCCACCGAGAGATCGCGGACATCGAGCAGAGGCTGGTTGATGGCGTCCATTATGAGAACCCACGAACTAGATAAGGGCGACTTTTTTCTTCACTCATGCCGCTCGTCCTGCCGGTTGGGCATATCAACACCAACCTTGTGCTCCGCGCGATCTGCCGTTTGGCTGAGATCCGAAATCTCATCGAGTTTCGCGCGCTGAACAATCGTGACCGTCACCAATGAGGAAGGATTGATGCCCTCCCGTAGATCCGCGGGAAGTTTCGACGCCGGATAATGTCTTGTGATAATGGTGGTCATATCGCCCTACCGAAACGTCTTGCGCGGATCGAACGCGTCGCGCACGCCTTCGCCGATGAAGATCAGCAGCGACAGCATGATGGCGACCGCGAAAAATCCGGTGAAGCCGAGCCACGGCGCCTGCACATTAGCCTTGCCCTGCGACAGCAATTCGCCGAGCGACGGCGAGCCCGGCGGCAGGCCGAAGCCGAGGAAGTCGAGCGCGGTCAGCGTCATCACCGACGACGACACGATGAAGGGCAGGAAGGTCATGGTGGCGACCATGGCGTTCGGCAGCAGGTGCCGGAACATGATCTTGGCATTGGAAACGCCGAGCGCCCGCGCTGCCATGATGTATTCGAAATTGCGCCCGCGCAGGAATTCCGCCCGCACCAGCCCGACCAGCGACACCCATGAAAACAGCAGGAGGATTCCGAGCAGCACGAAGAAACCGGGCACCAGCACCGACGACAGGATCAGGAGCAGGTAGAGCGATGGAATCGCACTCCACACCTCGATGAAGCGCTGAAAACCGAGATCGACCCAGCCGCCGAAATAGCCCTGCACGCCGCCGGCGGCGACGCCGATGATCGAGGAGATGATGGTCAGCGAAAGCCCGAACAGCACCGAGATACGGAAGCCGTAGATCAGCCGCGCCACCACGTCGCGGCCCTGATCGTCGGTGCCGAGCCAGTTGTATTCGAGATCGCGGCAGCCCGTGAGGCCCTTCTTCTGCACCACTTCCTTGCACTGCGCTTCCGTCAGCATCCAGGTCGGCTTCGACGGCGCCGGGGTCGGCAGATCGAGATTGTGCGTATGGTAGGAATAGCGGATCAGCGGCCACACCACGCTGCCGCCCTTGTCGGCGATCAGCTTCTGCAAATACGGATCGCGGTAGTCGGCGGCGGTTTCGAAATCGCCGCCGAAGGTGGTTTCGGAATAGCTGATGAAGGCCGGGAAATACAGTTTGCCGTCGAACTTGATCAGGAACGGGCGATCGTTGGCGATCAGCTCCGCGAACAGCGAGATGAAGAACAGGATCAGGAAGATCCAGAACGACCAGTAGCCCCGGCGATTGGCTTTGAAGTTCTGCCAGCGGCGGCGGTTGAGCGGCGACGGCGAGAAGCGGTGGCGCGTCATCGGCGCGGCCTCGCCGAGCGGCGCCTGCATGGTGGTTTCGATCGGTTGCGGCGCAGTGAGGGACATCAGACTTCCCGCGCCTCGAAATCGATTCGAGGATCGATCCACATATAGGCGAGGTCGGAGACCAGATTGATCACGAGGCCGACCAGCGAAAAGATGAACAGCGTGCCAAACACCACGGGATAATCCCGATTCAGCACGCTTTCGAAGCCGAGCAGGCCGAGCCCGTCGAGCGAAAAGATGGTTTCGATCAGGAGCGAGCCCGAGAAGAAGGCGTGGATGAATGCGCCGGGGAAGCCGGCGATCACGATCAGCATGGCGTTGCGGAAGATGTGGTTATAGAGCACCTGCCGCTCGCTGCAGCCCTTGGCGCGGGCAGTCATGACATATTGCTTGCGGATCTCGTCGAGGAACGAATTCTTGGTCAGCAGCGTCATGGTGGCGAACGCGCCGAGCGCCATCGAGACCAGCGGCAGCGCGATATGCCAGAAATAATCCGCGATTTTCCAGTACCAGGGAAACTGCGCCCAGCCGTCCGAGGTCAGCCCGCGCAGCGGGAAGATGTTGAAGAACGAACCGCCTGCGAACAGGATGATGAGCAGGATCGCGAACAGGAACCCGGGAATCGCGAACCCGATGATGATCACTGCCGAGGTCCAGGTGTCGAATTTCGAGCCGTCCTGCACCGCCTTGCGGATGCCGAGCGGAATCGAGATCAGATAAGTCAACAGCGTCATCCAGATCCCGAGCGACATCGAGACCGGCAATTTCTCCTTGATCAGCTGCAGCACGCTGACATCGCGAAAATAGCTCTTGCCGAAATCGAACCGCGCGAAATTCCACACCATCAGTGCGAAACGCTCCGGCGCGGGCTTGTCGAAGCCGAACTGTTTTTCGAGGCTCTTGATGAAATCGGGGTCGAGGCCCTGCGCGCCGCGATATTTGGAGTTGGTCATGTCGGCGGAGGCGCCGACCTGGGTGCGGGCACCGAAATCGCCGCCTGACGACCCCGAAATCCGGGAGCTGGCGCCGGTATCGGCGCCGCTGAGCTGCGCGATCACCCGTTCGACCGGCCCGCCCGGCGCAAACTGCACCACGATGAAGGAGACGAACAGGATTCCGAGCAAGGTCGGGATCATCAACAGAATACGGCGGGCGATATATGCGCTCATGTTCTATTTCGCCTGTTCAATCTTGGCCGCCTTGTTGGCCTCGAACCACCACGTCTCCGGCGCGCCGCGCGCGTAGCGCGGCTTGGCCTTGGGATAGCCGAACTGATCCCAATAAGCGATCCAGTGTGATGCCTTGTTCCAGTGCGGAATCCAGTACCGGCCGGAGCGCAGCACACGATCGAGCGCCCGGCACGCGGTATTGAGCTGCGCCTGGCTCTGCGCCGCAATTGCCTTTTCGACCAGCGCATCGATGACGGGATCGGCGACCCCGGCGAGATTGTTGGAGCCCTTGGTCCTGGCGAACTCGCTGGAGAAATAGTTTCGCAGCGCGCTGCCTGGAATCTGCGGATAGATGAAGCGCGCGATCGCGATGTCGAAATCGAAGTCCTTGATCCGCGCCTCGGCCTGCGACGGATCGACCAGCCGGATGTTGGCGTCGATGCCCAGCACGCGCAGGTTCTTGATGAAAGTGGTGTGATGCGGCTCGAACGAGCGCTCGGTGAGCAGGAACTCGATCGTGAGCTGTTCGCCCCTGGCGTTCACCCGCTTGCCGTCCTTGACGGTCCAGCCGGCGGCATTGAGCAGGTCGCCGGCACCGCGCAGCAGCTTGCGGTCCTGTCCCGACCCGTCGCTGACAGGGGGGACCCAGGCCGGCCCGAACACTTCCGGCAATACGCGGTCGCGGAACGGCTCGAGCAACGCAAGCTCCTCAGGCGACGGCTCGCCCTTCGCCATCATCTCGGAGTTCTGGAACACCGAATGGGTGCGATCATAGGCGCCGTACATCAGGTTCTTGTTGGTCCATTCGAAGTCGAAGGCGGTCACCATCGCCTCCCGGAGGCGGCGGTCGGCGAACTTGTCGCGCCGGGTATTGAGCAGCCAGCCCTGCGCGCCCGAGGGGCGCTCGTCGGGAATCACCTCGCGCTTGACGCGACCGTCGCGAAGCGCCGGAAAGTCGTAGCGCGTCGCCCAGACCCGGGAGGTGAATTCTTCACGGAACAAATAATTGCGGCCGATGAAGGCTTCCAGGCCGACTTCGCGGTCGCGGTAATACTCGTCCCGGATCAGATCGAAATTATACTGCCCGCGCGCGACGGGCAGATTCTCGCCCCACCAGTTCCTGACCCGCTCGAATTCGACATAGCGTCCCTGCTCGAAGCGCGCGACGCGGTAAGGACCCGAGCCGAGCGGCGCCTCAAGCGAGGTCTCGTCGAACGATCGTGTGACGTAGTATTTTTCCGAGAAGATCGGCATCGATGCCGCCAGCGCCGGCGCATCGAGGCCGCGGGCCGAAGAGAACCGCAACACGACGGTCTGCTTGTTTTCGGCCACGATTTCGTCGAGCTCGCGCAAGACCGAGGAATAGGCCGGGTGTCCCTTGGTCTTCAGCGTGGTCAGCGAGAATGCGACGTCAGCCGCGGTGATGTCAGTGCCATCGTGAAATTGTATCCCGGGGCGCAGGCGAAAGCGGTAGCGCAACCCGTCGGAAGAAACCGTCAGTTCCTGTGCCGCCAGGGGATAGACGGCGTCAGGCTCATCCAGCGCCCGCGTCATCAGCGACGCGAAAGTAAGACCCATGTCATTCGCGACGTCGCCCTTGATGATGTAGGCGTTGAGCGAATTGAAGGTCGATCCGCCCGCGCCGACCAGCTGCGAAAACATCCCGCCCTTCGGCGCATCGACATTGACGTAGTCGAAATGGCGGAAATCCCCGGGGTATTTCAGTTCGCCGAACGCCGACAGGCCGTGAATTTTAAGGTCCTGGAGATTGGCGCCCGCATCGTTCGCCACCGCGGGCCGCAGCCACGCCGCGCCGACGGCGCCGGCACCCAGCCGCAGCACGTAGCGTCGATCGAAGTACGTCATGCCGGGAATGTCCCTCAAGATCGTTTGCCGATCCTGGCGGCCTTGTCGGCATCGAACCACCAGATCGCGGGGAATGCCGACTGGCCGTATTTCGGCAGCTCGGCCGGCCGGCCGAAGCGATCCCAGCGCGCGGTTCGCACCTTGTTGTAGGTCCATTGCGGCACGACGTAATGATTCCACAGCAATACGCGATCGAGCGCCTTGGTCGCCGCGACCAGATCGTCGCGGTCCCTGGCGAAAATCAGCCGCTCGATCAGCTTATCAATCGCGGGATTCTTGATTCCGGTGATGTTGCGCGACCCCGCCATGTCGGCGGCCTGCGTGCTCCAGTATTCGCGCTGCTCGTTACCCGGCGAAAGCGATTGCCCCCAGGACGACACCACGATATCGAAATCCCAGGTTCGCAGCCGGTTCTCATACTGCGCCGGATCGATGGTACGCACGCTGACGTCGATGCCGAGACGTTCCAGCGAGGGCTTGAAGAACAGCATGACCCGCTCGAAGGAGGGATCGGCTCCAAGCAGTTCGATCGTGAATGGGGCTCCGGTTTTGCCGTCAACCAGCTTGCGGTCACGCACCTCATACCCTGCGTCCTTGAGCAAACGCAGCGCCTCGCGCAGATTGCCGCGCACCGCTTCCGGGCTGCCGCCGACCGGGTTGGTATAGGCCGTCGTGAAAACCTCCGGCGGAACCTCGGCGCGGACCGCTTCGAGGATTTCCAGCTCCCTGCCCTGCGGCAGACCGCTCGAAGCCAGATCCGTGCCGTCGAAATAGCTGCTGATGCGCTTGTATTGGCCGAAGAAGATCTGCTTGTTCATTT
>JBKJUA010000115.1:0-10192 GCA_046590305.1 Bradyrhizobium sp. | reverse complement strand
CCGGGCACACCGGTCTCGTCCGCGGTCGGAATGTCAGGCATCGAGGCCGAGCGCTGCGGCGACAGGTTGGCGATCGCCTTGATCTTGCCGCCGCGGATTTGCGGCAGCGCCACCGCGCCCTGCACTACCAGCAGGTCCACCGTACCGGAGACGAGGTCGGTCATGGCAGGGCCGGCGCCGCGATAGGGAATGAACTGCACTTTCTGCTGGGTAAGCTTCTCGAACATGACGCCGGTGACATTGGCCGCCGCATTCTGGTTGACGAAATTGATCTTGCCGGGGTTCGCCTTCATCCAGGCCACGAGGTCTTTCAGATTGTCCGCCGGCAGGTCCTTCTTGGCGACCATCAATTGCGGATTGTTGGAGACCAGCGCAATCGGCTCGAAATCCTTTTCGAGATCGTAGTCGAGCTTGTAGATGATGCTGCCGACATGGGTATCCCACTGGCCGATGTCGAAGGTGTAACCATCCGGCGCCGCGCGCGCGACGCGCCCGACGCCGATGCTGCCGCCGGCGCCGCCGACATTCTCGATCACGATCGGCTGGCCGAGCGGCACCCGCATCCGCTCCCCGAGGATGCGGGCCGCAGCGTCGGTCGAGCCGCCCGGCGGGAACGGCACGATCAGCGTGATCGGCCGCGTTGGATAGCCTTGCGCCTGCGCACTGACAATGCCGGCAACCGCCAGCGCCAACGCGACCAACAATCTGCTCATGACATCCCCCCTTGTCGAAGTGTTTCTGTTTCCGTCAGTGAATTTCAGCGGAGCGCTTCAGCGCTTCTTTGAGCTTTTCGAGCGAAAAATCCTTGCTGCGCGCGATCTCGAGAATCGGCGTCTCGCGGCGGGCGCAGAGTTCGCAGGCATTCGGCACCGATGCTGCGATATCGTGCGGGATCACGATCGCGCCGTGGCTGTCGGCGTGAATGAGATCGTCGGAACGTACCGTCATGCCGGCAACACGGACTTCGCCGCCAAAGCTTTCGGCGTGAACCCAGGCATGCGACGGGCCGATCGAACCTGCCAGCGCCTGGAAGCCGGGCGCCCATTGCGGAATGTCGCGGATCGAGCCGTCGGTGATGACGCCGAGACAACCGAGCGCCTTGTGCACGTTGCTCTGCACCTCGCCCCAGAACGCGCCGTAGCCGACGTCGTGGCCATCGATGTCCTGGATCACGGTGATGCGCGGGCCATGGCCGGTGCCCATATATTCGTAATAGTCGATACGCCGTTTCGACGCCTCGTCGGCCGGCAGGCCGGACTTCAGGACCGAACGGATCGTCACCGTGCGCGCATAGCCGACCATCGGCGGCAGATCGGGGAACGGACAGACCAAGGGCTTGGTCGTGTAGCCGATCAGGCGGCGTTCGGGGGCGACGATTTCCATCGCATTGCAGATGGTCGGGGTGTCGTAGCGCGCCAGGGCTTCGAGAACGGATGCGGGCAGCGGCGCGGATGCGGATTTCGTCACGGGCGTTTCTCTCCAGATTTTGAAGGGCAGCCGTTATGAAGCCACCCATTGATCTGCCTATAGCCGAGATTGGGATCGAACCCAACTCGGCGGCGCTCATGGCAGATATCCAAAGCGTTTTCGAGCGAAGTGGGTACCGGTTCGCGTGAAGAAAACGCGTCAAACGAGGGAGAAGGAGAGTTCGCCCGCGGGGCCGGCCGATCAGTTCAGCCGGGCCGGACGGTCATCCGTTGCCGGCTCGGCGGCCGGCGGAACGAACGGCGGCGCGGCGGGATCCGACGGGGCGGCATCGGCCGTGGCAGCTGCCGCCAGCACTGCGGCGGCCCGCTCGTGGCCGCGATAGGCCTTCCAGCCCCAAGGCAGGCTCAAGAGGTAGAGCACGGACCCCACCGACAGAATGTGCCAGGGGTAACCAATCAGCAGCGCCACGAAGAAGATCACCGCGACGAACACCGGCAGCACCATAGCCGGCGGCACCCGCAGGCGCACGGTCTTGCCTGAAAACACCGGCAACCGCGACACCATCAGGAAGGCGATCAGCAGCGTATAGGCGGTGGTCAGCATCACCGGCGGCACCGGAACGCCGAGGAATGAAAGATAGATCGGAAGCAGCACCAGGATCGCGCCGGCGGGTGCCGGAACGCCGGTGAAGAAATTCGCCGCAAAGGCCGGCTTGTTCGGATCGTCCATGGTGGCGTTGAACCGCGCCAGCCGCAGGCCGCCGGAGATCGCGAATACCATGGCGGCGATCCAGCCGGCATTGTTCAGATCGTGCAGCGTCCAGGAATACAGGATCAGACCCGGGGCGACGCCGAAATTGACGAAGTCGGCGAGGCTGTCCAGTTCGGCGCCGAATTTCGACTGGCCCTTGATCATGCGGGCGACCCGGCCATCCACCCCATCGAGCACGGCGGCGAACACGATCAACGCCACGGCCAGCTCCATCCGCCCTTCGGTGGAAAGGCGGATCGCGGTCAGGCCCGCGCAGATCGCGAGCAGCGTGATGACGTTGGGCACCAGCAACCGCACCGGGATCGGGCGAAACCGGCGGCGGCGCATTTCCGGAGATTTGGGATCGATGGGTGTCTGCATCGCCGAGATATAGCAACTAGCCGACCGCCGCGCCATTGTGGCGGCGCCGTGGCGGCCGGCCAGGCCAGCCGCCGGTTGAGATGGTTAATCGGTGCGCCAGGTCCGGCCACCGTCGCCGAGCCTGAGATCGGCCAGCACGGTCTCCCCCGCCACCGCGGTCTGACCAACGGATACCAGCGCCTTGCTGCCCTCCGGCAGGAAGACGTCGAGCCGCGAGCCGAAACGGATCAAGCCAAAACGCTCGCCGGCGCCCAGCGACTGTCCTTCGCGGACAAACGAGACAATTCGCCTTGCTACCAGGCCGGCGATCTGGACCACGCCGATGCGGCCGTCCGGCGTCGAGATGACCAGCGAATTGCGCTCATTGTCTTCGCTCGCCTTGTCGAGCTCGGCATTGATGAAGGCGCCCGGCCGGTACGCGATCCGGTCGATCCGCCCGGCCACCGGGCTGCGGTTCACGTGGCAGTTGAACACGCTCATGAACACCGAGATGCGCAGCAGCGGCTGGTCGCCGAGCCCGAGTTCGGCCGGCGGCAACACCATCGAAATCAGCGAGACGCGCCCGTCTGCTGGCGACACCACGATGCCCTCGCGCACCGGCGTCACCCGCACCGGATCGCGGAAAAACAGCGCGCACCACAGCGTCAACCCGGTGCCGATCCAGCCCAGCGGAGTCCAGAGCCAGAACAGGAACAGGCTCGCCAGCGCAAAGCCGCCGATAAAGGGATAGCCCTCGGGATGAATGGGCGGAATTTGAGCGCGGATCGAATTGGCGATGGACATCTATCGGTTCACTGTCGGTTGCCCCTCTTCCCCTGGCGGAAGATGGGATCAGATTTCGGTCAATTCCGGCTTGCCTGGCGTTACCAGCGCGTCGTCGACCGGCGGCGGAGTACGGTTCGGCGCTTCGTTCTCGTCGGCAATCAGGGCGAGGCGTTCCCGCGCCTCCTGGGCTTCGCGCTGCCTGTTCCACATACTGGCATAAAGTCCGCCCGATGCCAAAAGCTGGGAATGCGTGCCGCGTTCGGCGATGCGGCCCTGATCCAGCACGATGATTTCGTCGGCGCCGACGATGGTGGAGAGCCGGTGCGCGATCACCAGCGAGGTGCGGTTGCGTGACACCCGCTCCAGCGCGTCCTGGATTTCCTGCTCGGTATGGCTGTCGAGCGCCGAGGTCGCTTCGTCGAGCACCAGGATCGGCGGCGCCTTCAGCACCGTGCGCGCGATCGCGACGCGTTGCTTCTCGCCGCCCGACAGTTTCAAGCCGCGCTCGCCGACCTGGGTCTCATACCCCTTCGGTGACATCTTGATAAAACCGTCGATCTGGGCGAGCTGCGCCGCCTCCTCCACCTCGGCATCGCTGGCGTCCCAGCGGCCGTAGCGAATGTTGTAACGGATGGTGTCATTGAACAGCACGGTGTCTTGCGGCACCATGCCGATCGAGGCCCGCAGCGTCGATTGCGTGACGTTCTTGATATCCTGACCGTCGATCAGGATCCTGCCGCCGGAGACGTCGTAGAGCCGGAACAACAGCCGCGAGATGGTCGATTTGCCGGCGCCGGAGGGGCCGACGATCGCCACCGTCTTGCCGGCCGGCACCTCGAAGCTAAGACCCTTGAGGATCTGGCGGTCGGGATCGTAGGAAAACTTCACATCGTCGAAACGCACATTGCCCGAGGTAACGATCAGCGGCTGGGCGCCGGGGACATCCTTGATCTCGGGATTGCGCGACAGCACGCTGAACATCTTCTCGATGTCGATCACCGCCTGCTTGATCTCGCGGTAGACCATGCCCATGAAATTCAAGGGCTGGTACAGCTGGACCATCATGGCGTTGATCATGACGAAATCGCCGACCGTGTTGGTGCCGTTGCGCACCCCGATCGCGCACATCACCATGGTCGCGGTGAGACCGGCGGTGAAGATGATCGCCTGTCCGGTATTGAGAACTGCCAGCGAGGTATATGTCTTCACGCTGTTGCGCTCGTAGCCTTCCATCGAACGGTCGTAGCGGGTGGCCTCGCGCTGCTCGGCGCTGAAATACTTCACGGTCTCGTAGTTCAGCAGCGAGTCGATCGCCTTGGTGTTGGCCTCGGTATCGGACTCGTTCATCTTGCGGCGGATCTCGATCCGCCATTCGGTCGCGACGTAGGTGTAGTACATGAAGATCACGACGGTGATCAGGGTGACCAGCACATAGCGCCAGTCGAACACCCACAGCAGCACCGCCATCAGCAGGACGACTTCGACCACGGTCGGCACCAGCTGCAGGATCACCATCCGCACGATGACTTCGATGCCGGAACGGCCGCGCTCCAGCACCCGCGTCAGCCCGCCGGTCTTGCGTTCCAGGTGAAAGCGCAGCGACAGCTCGTGCATGTGGACGAAAGTGAGGTAAGCGAGCTTGCGCACCGCATGCATCGCCACCCGCGCGAAAATTCCGTCGCGCCACTGGGTCAGCACCGCCATCAGCACGCGCAGGCCGCCGTAGCTTGCGGTCATGATCAGCGGCGAGGCGATCAGCCACAGCATCCAGTTCGACGCCTGCACCGGCGCGGTGTCGGCGCCGGTCAGCGCATCGATCGCCCATTTGAAGGTGAACGGCACCGTGAGCGTCGCGAGCTTTGCTGCCAGCAGCAGCACCATCGACCAGACCACGCGCGTCTTCAGGTCGGCGCGGTCGCCGGGCCAGATATACGGCCACAGATGCGCCAGCGTTCCCATCAGGGAGGCCTGCTCGATCGACTTGTCTCCAGAACTTCCCTGAGAAGGCGGCGCTGCGCCGGCGCCGGTATGCGAATCAGCGTGGGCCATCAAGAAACACCTGAGGCAAAACGCTGCGCCGACCCGCGGCCGCGCCTGATTTTTGGGTAGTTGGCATGCAGCTTCATATAGAGCGTTTGCGCGCCGCGTGCACCCTCAAGGGCAGAATCTTTCGCGATTTTCCCCCTCTACGTGACGATTCAATCGCCTTTGTGAATCCGCAAGGGTTGACGCCCCTACGTTGCAGTGCCACATGCCCATTATGACCACGATCAAAACCGTTTGTGTCTATTGCGGCTCCGGCCCCGGCACAAACCCCCGCTTCGTCGAAACCGCCATCGCATTTGGAAAGACCCTCGCCGAGGACGGCATCCGCCTCGTCTATGGCGGCGGCTCGATCGGGCTGATGGGCGCTGTGGCGAAATCCGTGCTCGATCACGGTGGCGCGGTGACCGGCATCATTCCCGAGTTCCTGACCAACCGCGAAAACGCGCTCAAGCGCGTTCAGGAATTGATCGTCACGCCCGACATGCACGAGCGCAAGCGGCTGATGTTCGAGCACTCCGACGCCTTCGTGGCGCTGCCCGGCGGCATCGGCACGCTGGAGGAACTGGTGGAGCAACTGACCTGGCAACAGCTCGGCCGCCACACCAAGCCAATCCTGCTCGCCAACATCGACGGCTTCTGGGAGCCGCTGCTCGCCCTCCTCGCGCATATGCGCGAAACCGAATTCATCCGTCCCAATTTGCAGGTCGATATTCTGAAAGCCGAACGCGTCGAGGACATCCTGCCGCGGCTGCGCGCCGCCGCCGCACGCGCGGTGGATGGCAAGGATATCGCGCCGGAACTGGCGAACAGGCTTTAGGAATTATACGGCATCTTCTTTCGGAAACGTCACCGCCTCGATGCGATTGCCGTCGGGATCGGTGACGAACGCCGCGTAGTATCTCACCCGATCATGCGGCCGCAATCCCGGCGCGCCGTCGGAACGGCCGCCATTGGCAAGCGCTGCCGCGTGGAACGCATCGACTTCGACGGCGGCCCCGGCGCGGAGGCAGATATGGACACCGCTCTCGGGCGCGACCTGCGCCATGCCCGCGCGCAAATTGATCCAGAATTCGGGATAGGTCTTGCCGAAACCGATGGTCGCGGGGCGCGTCACCAGCCGCGAAAGGCCCAGCGGCGCCAGCGTAGCTTCATAGAAGCGCGCGGATCGCTCAAGGTCGCTGACGCCGACGGAGAAGTGATCGATCATCGACCCCCTGCTTTCTCAGCCGTCATTGCGAGCGATGCGAAGCAATCCATTCTTTCTTTTCGCGGAGAGATGGATTGCTTCGCGGAGCCTGTCATCGGGCGGCGCTTCGCGCCGACCCGTTGGCTCGCAATGACGGAAACACCCTCACACCGGCGCGTTCGATTTCACCAGCTTGTAGACCACCGAATCCATCAGCGCCTGGAACGAGGCGTCGATGATGTTGGGCGATACGCCGATCGTGGTCCAGCGATCGCCCTCCTCGTCCTCGCTCTCGATCAGCACCCGCGTTACCGCCTCGGTGCCGCCATTGAGGATACGCACGCGGTAGTCGATCAGCTTCAGGCCTTCGATGTATTTCTGGTATTTGCCGAGGTCCTTGCGCAGCGCGACGTCGAGCGCATTGACCGGGCCGTTGCCCTCGGCCGCCGAGATCAGCCGCTCGCCGGCGACATCGACCTTCACCACCGCCAGCGCCACCGTGATGCGCTGGCCGTTGGAATTGTAGCGCTGCTCGACATTGACGTCGAACTGCTCGACCCGGAAATATTCAGCCACCTTGCCGAGCGTGCGCCGCGCCAGCAGCTCGAACGACGCGTTGGCGGACTCATAGGCATAGCCGGCAGCCTCGCGTTCCTTCAGCTCCTCGACCAGCCGCCCCAGTTTCGGGTCGCTCTTTTCGTAGGGAATGCCGGCGCGATCGAGTTCGGCGATGACATTCGAACGTCCCGCCTGATCGGACACCAGCACCTTGCGGTGATTGCCGACCATCTCGGGCAAAACATGTTCGTAGGAGTGCGGATCCTTCAGCATGGCGGAGGCATGAATGCCGGCCTTGGTCACGAACGCACTTTCGCCGACGTACGGCGCGTGGCGGTTCGGCGCACGGTTGAGCATGTCGTCCAGCGTCCGCGACACCTTCATCAGCGTCGCCATCCTGTCGGCGGACACGCCAATCTCGAAGGCGTCAGCGAATTCGGACTTCAGCCGCAGCGTCGGGATCAGCGAACACAGATTGGCGTTGCCGCAGCGCTCGCCGAGCCCGTTCAGCGTGCCCTGGATTTGCCGCACCCCCGCACGCACCGCGGCCAGCGAATTGGCCACCGCCTGTTCGGTGTCGTTATGGGCGTGAATGCCGAGGTGGTCGCCGGGAATCTGTTTTATCACTTCGGTGACGATGCTCTCGACCTCATGCGGCATGGTGCCGCCATTGGTGTCGCACAGCACCACCCAGCGCGCGCCGGAATCGTAAGCGGCTTTGGCGCAGGCCAGCGCGAATTCGGCGTGCTCCTTGTAGCCGTCGAAGAAATGCTCGCAGTCCAGCATGACCTCGCGGCCCGCCGACTTCGCCGCTTTCACGCTATCGCGGATCGAGGCGAGGTTCTCCTCGTTGGTGGTCTCCAGCGCCACCCGCACCTGATAGGCCGACGCCTTGGCGACGAAGCAGATCGCATCCGCCTTGGCTTCCAGCAATGCCGCGAGCCCTGGATCGTTCGAGGCCGAGCGGCCGGGACGCCGCGTCATGCCGAACGCCGTGAAGCTCGCATGGTCGAGCTTCGGCCTCTCGGCAAAGAACTCGGTATCGGTCGGATTGGCGCCGGGATAGCCGCCCTCGACATAGTCGATGCCGAGTTGGTCCAGCATGTGGGCAATCAGCTGCTTGTCATGCAGCGTGAAATCGACGCCGTTGGTCTGCGCGCCGTCGCGCAGCGTGGTGTCGAACAGATAGAGGCGTTCGCGGCTCATGGGGCAACTCCTGATGCGGCGCCGTCGCCGAGCGTCTTCTGCATCGTGGTATTGGCCAGCCACTCGCCATTGACGGTCACAGTGTTGCGCTGCTTGCCGACATACCCGCGTTTGACGAAAAAGTCCGCCGCGTTGTCGCTGGCGTCGACCGTGAGGCTCTTGGCGCCGCGTCCGCCGGCGATTTTTTCCAGCGCCTCGCACAGCATTTTGGCGACGCCCTGCCCGACCGCGTTGGGATGAACGAACAGCATGTCGATATGATCGGCGCCCTTCAGCGAGGCAAATCCAACCGGCGAATTCTGGATCGTGGCAATCAGCGTGAGTTCGCCGGCCAGCCGCTGGCCGAATTGCTCCTCGTCGTCGGCAGCACTGGCCCACGCCTGCTGCTGCGCCTCGCTGTAATCGTCGCCAGTCAACTCCTCGATGGCGGCGACAAAAATCGCCGCCAGCACGGGTACATCCTGGCCGAGGAACGGCCGCAGCGCGGGTTTGGGCAATGCCTGTCCCATCGACTCAAAATACTCCGAACAGTTTCAACGCGAGCACGATCGCGGCAATGATCACCGCCCACTTGATGAAGATGTAATAACGCCAGTGCTTCGGAAACGGCGTGTCGGGTTTCGTCATCGCGCGATCTCCCACGTGGTGCCGTCCCTGGAATCCTTGATCACGACCCCCATGGCCGCCAGTTCATCGCGGATGCGATCGGATTCCCCAAAGTCCTTGCGGGCGCGGGCGGCGGTGCGGTTCGCTATGAGCGCATTCACAACATCCCCTTCGACTAAGACGGCTTTAGGATCGCTAGTGAGATACTCTTTTTTTGTTTTTCCGAGCAACCCAAGCAACATTGCGGAGGCTTTAAGTTTGCTTTTGAGATCGATCAGCGCTTTTCCTGAAGTTCCGATACGACTTGATGCAATCGCATGAAGACGCGTGACGGCGCCAGAGGTATTGAGATCATCACCCAATAAGGCGTTAAACACTTCGTCGACTTCACCGACCTCACTCGTGTTGTCGCCAACGATATCATACCAAGAGTCGAGGACTTTCCTGCTCTCTTCTAAGGAAGAGAGGGTCCAATCGATAGGCGAACGATAGTGAGTTTTTAGCATGTTAAGGCGCAGCACCTCACCATGCCAGTCTGCCAATAACTCTCTGATCGTCACGAAGTTACCCTCGGACTTCGACATCTTGTCGCCTTCGACCTGCAGGAAGCCGTTGTGCATCCAGACATTGGCCATCGTGGACGTGTTGTGGGCGCAGCGTGATTGAGCGATTTCGTTTTCGTGGTGCGGGAAGGCGAGGTCGATACCGCCGCCATGAATGTCGAACACGTTGCCGAGATGGCGACCGGCCATCGCCGAGCACTCGATGTGCCAGCCAGGCCGCCCCGGCACAGCTATGCCTTGAGGCGAAGTCCATGCCGGTTCGCCGGGCTTTGAGGGCTTCCAAAGCACAAAGTCCATTGGCCCCTTTTTATAGGGCGCGACTTCGACCCGGGCGCCGGCTTCCATCTCCTCCAGCGAGCGGTTCGACAGGCGTCCGTAATCGGGCATCGACGATACGTCGAACAGCACGTGATCGGCCGCGATGTAGGCGTTACCGTTGGCGACCAGCTGATCGCAGAGTGTCACCATTTCGGCGATGTGTTCCGTGGCGCGCGGTTCCACGGTCGGCGGCAGGACGCCGAGAGCGGCGATGTCGCGATGGAATTGTGCCGCCGTTTCTTCCGTCAGCTTGCGAATGGCAATTTCTGGAGCGAGATCGGCGTAGCGTTCCGCCGCCCGCGCGTTGATCTTGTCATCGACGTCGGTGATGTTGCGGACATAGGTGACGTGCGTCTCGCCGTAGAGATGCCGCAGCAGCCGGAAC
>JBKJUA010000029.1:0-9099 GCA_046590305.1 Bradyrhizobium sp. | reverse complement strand
CGCGCTTTCGCGGCGCGATCGACATTGCGCCCGTAGAGCAGGCTGCGGATCAGCCGCTGCCGCCAGGGTTCTGCCGGTTTTTCGGCGGGCGTGGTCGTGGTGAGCGCCTGATCGGTCATCGCTGATCTCCAGACTGCTGATCTCCAGATCTGAGCACCGAACCGGTTATCGACTGGGCGTCGGTAGCGGCCTCGATGGTATTGATCATCGCGCCGATCGGATCGGGCTCGCCCGGCCTGACAAGGCGCGGCGGCCGGTCCGGCAGGTTCTTCAACTGGTCGTACTGCGTGGCGACCAGCGACTTCAGCGGCAGATGCCGGTCGGCGAGGCCCTGCAGCCGCAGCGGCGCGTCGAGCTTGGCCCATTCGGCGCGCAACCCGGCGATGGCGTCGCGCTGCTCGCGGATTTCCGCATTCAGCCGCAGCACGCGCTCGGTGCGCGAGGTCGATTCCATCTTGATCCGGTAAACATAGGAGGCGGCGAATACCAGCATGCCGATCACGAGGAGGTGGATGATCCGCATGATCAGCCTCCCCTCATGACGCTGTCGATGGTCGGCCATGCCGGCAGCGCGCCCGCCGCATGCGCCCGCGCCGTGATGCGCTCGGCTGCGCGCAGTTTCGCGGAGCGGGAGCGCGGATTGGCAGACACTTCTGCCTCGCCGGGGGTCACCGGACGCTTGGTCAAAATCTGAAAACTGGGAACCGCCTGCGCCATTTCAGGCAGATGCCGTGATCCGCCGCCGGCCTTGCCGCGTTCGCCGAGGAAATTCTTGACGATGCGGTCTTCCAGCGAATGAAACGACACCACCACCAGCCTGCCGCCCGGCTTCAGCACGCGCTCGGCGGCCGCCAGCGCCAGATGCAGCTCGTCGAGCTCCTGATTGACGAAAATCCGCAACGCCTGGAACGTGCGGGTCGCGGGATGGATTTCACCCGGCTTCGGCCACACCACCGTCGAGACGATGTCGGCCAGCGCTTTGGTGGTTTGGATCGGCGCTTCCTTGCGGGCGGCGACGATGGCCTTGGCGACGGGGCGGGAATAGCGCTCTTCGCCGAAAATATAGATGATGTTGGCCAGATCGGCCTCGGAGGCGACCGCGATCACGTCGGCCGCGGTCGGGCCGTCATGGCCCATCCGCATGTCGAGCGGGCCGGCCATCCGAAACGAGAAGCCGCGCTCGGCCTGGTCGAGCTGCATCGAGGACACCCCGACATCCATCACGACGCCATCGACCGAAGACAGGCCCTGCGCGACGCAGATTTCGGCGAGATTTGAGAAGCGGTCCTCGACCAGCGTGAGCCGGCCAGCGGACTGGTCCACCAGATCGAAGCCGCCCGAAATGGCCGTGCGGTCGCGGTCGATGCCAATAACGCGGGTTCCCGCGATATCGAGGATGGCCCGGCTGTAGCCGCCGGCCCCGAAGGTGGCATCGAGATAGATTCCGCCGTCGCGGGGGCGAAGCAGCTCGATCGCCTCGCTGCCGAGTACGGGGATATGACCGAAAACATGATTTGGGCCAGCCGGATTCATGCCCCGGCTCCGGGCGCGGTCCGGGGTAATCTGCGGAAACTGGACGCGAACGACCCCATTGCGCCTCGAATGTCTGCACTTCGGCGGGCTTTTCCGGTCAAAAAGCGCCGTCCGAAAGGAAAGCCTTGGCGACCCCCATCGCCAACCCCGAGTTCCCGATGGAATTTGCTGGGCTGCCATGGGATCTCACGTGCCGGGATTTCGCGCGTCAATTGCGGCCTCGGCCGTCCCCAAACCGGTTCGGCTCTTCACCACTTAGTAACGTCAGTTAGCGTTAAGAAAGCGTTGATGGATGTGGGCGGATTTCGATCTCGACCGGACCGTGCGGCCATCGCCCGCGCCATGCTCGCGCAATCATTCCGATTGGCAGCATCAAGTGATGCTTCCCGCACACACCTGGCCAAAATGCGAAGCCGCGGCCGGCTCACGGATTGCGTCGGCGACATCGTAAAGGAATAGTAAAGAGGTTCGCCGTGAGGGCGCACCATTGCCGTTCTCCTGCCCGGATTGACCTGTCCTATGCCGCCCGGTTCGTTCGCATCCAACGGTATTGATTCGAAGCGTCGCGCCGTCCCGCTCCCGAGGACCAACGCGGACATGAAGTCGTTTACCCCGGATTCCTCGATCGCCTCCGACGTCATCCCGTCGGTGAATTACGGCGATCGGAACAAGGGCCGCCTGCCCGACATGATCGTGCTGCACTACACCGGCATGCCCGATGTCGAGGGCGCGATCGCGCAGCTGTGCACGGCGGGCACCGACGTATCGGCGCATTACATCGTGCTGGAAGACGGCCGCATCGTGCAGTGCGTGCAGGAGGCCAGGCGCGCCTGGCATGCCGGCGTGGCCGTGTGGGCCGGCGAGGAAGACATCAACTCCTGTTCGATCGGCGTCGAGATCGTCAATCGCGGACATGACTGGGGCTATCCGGATTTTCCGCTGCGCCAGGTCGCCGCCGTGATCGCGCTGTGCCGCGGCATCATGCTGCGCCGCCAGGTGCCGTCGCATCGCGTGCTCGCCCATTCCGATGTCGCGCCGGCCCGCAAGAAGGACCCCGGCGAGAAATTTCCGTGGCATTCCCTGGCGAATTCCGGCGTCGGCCACTGGGTGCAGCCGGCCCCGATCGTGCGCGGCGAAACCATGAAGCTCGGCAGCATCGGCGACGACGTGCTCGGCCTGCAGCAGGCGCTGGCCAAATACGGCTACGGCATCCCGACGACGGGAAAATACGACGGGCCCACCCTGGAAGCGGTCACCGCCTTCCAGCGCCACTTCCGCCCTGCCCGCGTCGACGGCGTCGCCGATCATTCGACGCTGGTCACCCTGCGGGCGCTGCTGGAGAGTTTGCCGGCCGAGGCCGTGGCCGTGGCGGCAAGGTAGCATCAGGCCAATTCGGCCAGGCGATTGACCTTGCTCAAGCGTGACAGGCCCATTTTCGGCGACAAGCCGCGCTAGCGGCATGAGCACGGAATTGGGCGATGTCATTTGAGCGCATCCTGCGCTGGGCACTGGTGGCGATCGCCATCACGGGCCTGTCGGCGGGAATTCTCGCTTGGCTGGCCGGCCGACCTGCCCTCGCCGATCTCTGCTGGACGCTGGCGACCGTACCCGTCGTGGCGGGACTGGCGTTCTCGATCGTCAGGGATTTGCTCGCCGGCCGGTTCGGGGTCGATGCGATCGCGCTGGTGTCGATGAGTGCGGCGCTGGCGCTTGGCCAGCCGCTGGCCGGCGCGGTGGTCGCGCTGATGTATTCCGGCGGCAATGTGCTGGAGGATATCGCCGTGGCCCGCGCCGAGCATGATCTGCGCGCGCTGGTCGATCGCGCGCCGCGCGAGGCCCGCCGCCATGTCAATGGCCGCATCGAGCAGGTGCCGGTTGATGCCGTTGTCATCGGCGACAGCTTGCTGGTGCATGCCGGCGAGGTCGTGCCGGTCGACGGCGTCGTCACCTCGGGCGACGCCGTGATCGACGAGTCTGCCTTGACCGGCGAGCCGATCCCGGTGGCCCGCGCGCGCGGCGGCGCCATTCTGTCCGGCGCCCTCAACGCAGGTGCTACCTTTGAAATGACGGTGACCGCGGTGGCTGGCGAAAGCACCTATGCCGGCATCGTCAAGATGGTCACCGCGGCGCAGACCGCCAAGGCGCCGTTCGTGCGGCTGGCCGACCGCTACGCACTGGTGTTCCTGCCGGTCACGCTGGCGCTGGCTTTGGTGGCGTGGTGGATCTCGGGCGATCTGTTGCGCAGCCTCGCGGTGCTGGTGGCGGCGACGCCATGTCCGCTGATTCTGGCCGCCCCGGTCGCCTTCATCGCGGGCGTCGCCCGGGCGGCGCGGCGCGGCATCCTCGTCAAAGGCGGCGGCGCGCTCGAGGCGCTGGCCCGCGCCCATACCGTGCTGTTCGACAAAACAGGCACGCTGACGGTCGGTGGCGCGCGGCTGCTGTCGATCGAGGTGGCGCCGGGCGAGACCGCCGAAGAGGTGTTACTACTCGGCGCCTCGCTCGAACAGGCGTCGCATCACGTGGTCGCGGGCGCCATCGTACAGGCCGGCACCGCGCGCGGCCTGCGCCTCAAGCTGCCGGAGCAGGTCCGGGAATCGATGGGCTCGGGCCTGCACGGCGTGATCGAGGGACGGCGCGTCAGCGCCGGTTCTCGTGAATTCGTCCTTGCGGGCTCGCACCTCCCGGAATGGGCGACCCGGGCGATCCGGCGCGCCTCGTGGCGATCGGCGCTGATCGTGTTCGTCGCGGTCGAGGAACGGCCGATCGGCGCCCTGCTGCTGGCCGACGAACTTCGCTCCGATACGCCGCGGGCGATCCGGCTGCTGCGCGAAGCCGGTATCGCCCGCATCGTCATGGTCACCGGTGATCGCGCCGGCGCGGCGCAGGCGATCGGCGCATCGCTCGATCTGGATTCCGTGCTGTCCGAGCGCGTTCCCTCCGACAAGGTCGACGCGGTGCGCTCCGAGCAGCTTCTGCATCCGACCATCATGGTCGGCGACGGCATCAACGACGCCCCGGCGCTGGCGGCGGCCGATGTCGGGATCGCGCTCGGCGCGCGCGGCGCCAGCGCTTCGTCGGAAGCCGCCGACGTGGTGATCCTCGCCGACCGGCTCGACCGGGTCGGCGAAGCCATCGCGATCGCGCAACGCGCGCGCCGCATCGCCGTCCAGAGCATCGTCGCCGGCATGACGCTTTCGATCCTCGCGATGCTGGCCGCGACCTTCGGCTGGCTGCAGCCGGTTCCGGCGGCGCTCGTTCAGGAGGCAATCGACGTCGCCGTGATCCTCAATGCACTGCGCGCGCTGACCCCGGGTTACGGCCACTCCGGCGGGCACATGACCGAAGCGGCCGGACGCGAGCTGCATCGCAATCACCTCGCGCTGATCGGCCATCTCGACCGCCTGCGATCGATCGTCGATGCGCTAGACGATGCCGCTCCGGAGAACGCGGCAGCGTTGATCGCCGAGGCCAACCAGCTGGTTCAGGGCCAGGTGGTCGTCCACGAACGCGACGATGAGGGCCAGGTTTATCCGCAGCTCGCCCAGGTCTTGCGAGAGAGCCACGGCCTCTCCGCCATGAGCCGGGCGCACCGCGAGATCCTGCATCTCGCCCGCCTACTCGGGCGCGTTGCCGGGGACCTGCCGTCGGAAAAGGTCGACCGCTATCTGATCCGCGACGCCCAGCGGCTGATCGAGGCGGTCGAGACCCTGGCGCGGCTGCACACCGCGCAGGAAGAGGACATCTACGAGGCGGTCGCGGCAAGGTAGGCGAAGCGGGTTCCCGAAGGGCGCGGCAGCCCGAAACAAAAATATCGAAAACAACCCCATGCAATGGAGGCGATTCACCTTATAAAGGTATCTAATTACCTTAATGCATTGCATCGCAAAGCGGGTTAGCAAGCTTAACCCGTGGATGCAGCGGTAGGATGGGTTGAGTGATTCGCGAAACCCATCGCCATCGTTCGAGATTCGATGGGTATCGCTTTCGCCTCGGCTCTGCGAGCCGGAGCAAAAGCTCCACCCATCCTACATCCTACTGCCATCGGGCGCGCATTCGCGCGACCCGTTGGCTCACAATGACGATAGCCTGCTAGCGCCTAATCTCCGTGATCAGCACCTTGACGGCCGAGCCCTCCTTGAAGATGCGATAATCGTATTCGACGTTTCCGCCGGCCGACAACGCCAGGTTCGCGGTGCAGAGCGTTTCCGTATCCGATGCCGAGACCTTCTTGATGAAGTTGTATTTCGAGGCGTTGAACTTGTTCTGCTTGTTGAGATTGGACAGCGTGTCGCGCGTAGTCTGCGCGTCGCAGGCCGGGATGCTGCCGATACTGCCGACTTTGCCGACCAGTCCCACGCCGGTCAAAAGCAGGGTGATAGCGATGCAGACGTACAGGAAATAGCGCAGCGATTTCGGCCCGGTCCGCGCCGCATTGGCCATGGCCACGCTGCCGACGACACCAGACACCGCGGAACCGTAGTTTGGCGATGCCAGATCCTTCTCATTTTCCATCGCAATGCTCCCCTGAAAAAGAACAGCTTAGACCACTCCATCCATTTCGGCCATGCGCCGCGCATAGAGCCGCCGCAGCGGTTCCAGTTGCGTTGCGGCCGTCGCAGCAACATACGCCTCGCGCGCGGCATCGCGGCGGCCGAGCCGGCGCAGCAGATCGGCGCGAACCGCCGGCAGCAGCGCGTAGCCATTGAGGCTGCCGCGGGCCTGCAGCGCGTCGACCAGGGCCAGCGCGCGCGCCGGTCCGTCCACCATCGATACCGCCGCGGCATGGTTGAGTTCGATCACCGGCGACGGGCAGATCCGCAACAGCACTTCATAGAGGCCCGCGATCTGCGGCCAGTCGGTGTCCTGATGGTTCGGCGCGCGGGCATGCAGGGCCGCGATCGCGGCCTGCACCGCATAGGATTGCGGACGGCCCGGCATCCGCAAGGCCTCTTCCACCAGTCTCAGGCCTTCGGCGATCTGACAACCGTCCCACCGCGTGCGATCCTGTTCCTCCAGCAGCACGATGTCGCCGGCTTCGGTGGCGCGCGAGGTCCGGCGCGCGTCGTGCAGCAGCATCAGCGCCAGCAATCCCTTGATCTCGCCGCGTTGCGGCTGCAAGGCGTCGAGCAGCCGCGCCAGCCGGATCGCTTCGCTCGCCAGATCGGGCCGCATCAGGCCTTCGCCGGAGGTGGCGACATAGCCTTCGGTGAAGACGAGATAAATCACGGCGAGCACGCCGCGCAGCCGCGGCTCCAGCGCCTCGCGTTCCGGCACCTCATAGGGAATGCCGGCGAGCCGGATCTTCTGCTTGGCGCGGAGCAGACGCTGCGCCATCGCCTCGGTGC
Source organism: Bradyrhizobium sp. (assembly GCA_046590305.1). Lineage (GTDB taxonomy): Bacteria > Pseudomonadota > Alphaproteobacteria > Rhizobiales > Xanthobacteraceae > Bradyrhizobium. Next base: position 2,221 of record JBKJUA010000029.1, on the reverse strand, counting down.
CGGTCAGAAAGGCGCGCGCGACCTGCGCCGTGCCGAGCCCGCACACCGTGCGCAGCGTCAGCGCGACCTGCACTTCCGCGGCAAAGGACGGGTGGCAGCAAATGAAGATCAGGCGCAGCATGTCGTCGTCGAGAACGGTATCCGCGACCTCGCCGGAAGCGGACGCGTTGAGCAGCAACTCCTGCGTCAGCTCGCCTTGCTTGCCGCGAAACGCGACCTGCCGGCGGATCCGGTCGATCGCCTTGTTGCGACCGACGTTGACCAGCCACGCCCGCGGATTGGACGGCGGACCTGTGGCGGGCCAATGTTCGAGCGCCGCGGCAAAGGCATCCTGCAACCCGTCTTCAGCCAGATCGAAATCGCCGACGAGGCGGATCAGCGTGGCCAGCGCCCGCCCCGCCTCGTCGCGGAATATGCTTTCGATCTCGACGGGGGTCATGGGTTCATTCAACGCTTGTCATTCCGGGGCGTGCGACCCGGAATGACGGCATAACCGTCATTCGAAGACCATGATGGGCCTGACCTCGATCGAGCCGTATCTGGCGTCGGGAACCCGTGCCGCGATGGCGAGCGCGGCGTCGAGGTCCTTTGCCTCTATCAAATAGTAGCCGCCGAGTTGTTCGAGGGTCTCCGCAAACGGACCGTCCGTCGTCAGGGTCTTGCCGTCGCGGACCCGCACGGTCGTCGCGGTCGATGTCGGCTGCAGCGCGTCGCCGGCCTTGAAATTGCCGCTCTGGATGATGGATTGGGTGAAGGCGCCATATTCCTCGATTATCTTCTGGCTCGTCGCCGCGTCGATTTTGCCGGCTTCGGCTTCGCTTTGATAGATCATCAACAAATACTGCATCTGAAAGCTCCTCATGGCCTGGCGGGTTCGCCGACACCCGGTCGAACGGGCCCCTCGCAGAACGACAGGCTCAGGATAATTTATTTTGGCCGGAGGGGTAGGCGCTATCCGCTTGACGGGGCCGCCCCGAGCCCCCATCACAGGGCCGTCAGTCGGCCGGACGGCCGCTCCCGCTACGGTCGAAAGGCTGCGGGAGAGGAAAGTCCGGGCTCCATCGACATACGGTGCCGGATAACGTCCGGCGGGGGCGACCCCAGGGACAGTGCCACAGAGAACGAACCGCCCGCCTTCGCTCCTCACGGGGCTCCGGCGAGGTAAGGGTGAAAAGGTGCGGTAAGAGCGCACCGCGGGTCCGGCAACGGAAACGGCATGGCAAACCACACCGGGAGCAAAACCGAATAGGGACGGCAACGCGGGATGTTCGCCGAAAGGCGATAACTCCGCAGGGCGATGTCAGGCTCGCTGTCCGGGGAGGTTGCTCGAGGCCTTGTGCAAACAGGGTCCCAGAGGAATGGCCGTCACGTATCGTCCACGCAAGTGGATGGTGCCCTACAAAACCCGGCTTACAGGCCGGCTGATATTTTTGTGCAAATGAGGGGTTCGGCGTAACGCGCCGGACCCCTCGCCAATTTCGCGATGGTGCGCGCGCGGCCTCGACACAATCCGGGCTCCCTCATGGTGAGGAGCGTGCCGGGCAGCGCATCAGCGCTGTCGGCGCGCGTCTCGAACCATCTGGCACGCCTGGCCTTTCTCGAAAGCTGATGAGTAATGCGAATCTCGTCCTGAGAGCCTGTGATTGAATGCCGACCTCATCTTGAGGAGGCGCGCATGCTTCGCGCGGCATCTCGAAGGATGGCATCAGGTCAGTGCCAGATGGTTCGAGACGTGCGCCGGACAGCGCTGACGCGTTGCCCGGACGCACTACTCACCATGAGGGAGCGGGGCGTATCGCCCGAAAAGCGACGGAGACCTCATTCTGAGGAGCCGGGCGCCTTCGCGCGGCGTGCCGAAGGATGGAGTGACTTGCGCTTTGCCAGTTGTTGCAGCGACGCGAAATCACCGCGGATGAGTGCTTCCTTCTTGGCGCGGCTCCATCGCTTCAGCTTTCGCTCGTTTTCGATTGCATCGGTGACCCGATCGAACCACTGCGCGAAAATGAGTTCGACCGGTCGACGAGAGGCTGTGTAGCCCTGAAACGTGCCCTCGTTGTGTTGAGCTATTCTGATTTCGAGCGGTGTTCGGGCGGTTCCGACGTAGTAGCTCCCGTCGGAGCATCTGAGTATACCCGGTTCACGTCACAACCCGAAAATCCTTTGGGTTGATGACGCGAAAGTTGTCGGTGACCGAATCGCGGAATCGCGACCAATTCCGAGG
>JBKJUA010000243.1:0-5785 GCA_046590305.1 Bradyrhizobium sp. | reverse complement strand
CCGGGTCCGGAACCGAAGATGGCGCGGCCGCCGGTCATATGGTCGAGCTGCACCATGCGCTGCGCGACGTTGTAGGGATGGTGATAGGGCAGCGAGACCACGCCGGTGCCGAGCATGATGCGCTTGGTGCGCTCGCCGGCGGCGGCCAGAAACATCTCCGGCGAGGCGATGGTTTCCCAGCCCGAGGAATGATGCTCGCCGCACCAGAATTCGTCATAGCCGAGCGCGTCGAGCTGTTCGACCAGGTCGAGATCCCGGCGGAATTGCAGCATCGGATGCTCGCCGATCGGGTGATGCGGGGCGAGGAAGGCTCCGAATTTGAGGCGCGCCATAGGTTTCTCTCCGGATTTGTTGTTATTCGAATTTATTGTTCTTGGGGGTGATGCCAAGCTACGGGGTGGGGAGGGCCAAGGCAATCGCCGAAGGGCGCGCGCAAGGCATGACTGCGCAGCGCGCCGGAAGCAGCCGCACTGCCTATGCAAAAAAGCAAGACCGCTGTTGCCGCCATTCGGCTGATGGCCTGACCGTCCACCCTTCGCGGCAGACAGAACAGCGATCGAGTGACATGCAAGGCGCTGCAGGTCTGTCGCGCGGCGGCGCCGCCACCGCCACATTCCCGTCATGGAAGCGCCGGGCCCCGTTAAGCAACATCCTGTTAAAAGCGGGGATTGACAGCACACGGGTTTTTTATTTTGCAGTGCAGCAACTATCTGGTCCTCATGAGGTTGATAAGCCTCTCATGAAGGAGCTGCCGGTGTCCCTCGCCAACAATATCGAATTCCTGCGACGTCTGCCTAAGCTTAACGGTTTCAATGGCTTGGCGGATATCGGACGGAACCTGCGGCCACCCGCAGACAGCCCGCTGCTGGAAACCGCGGATTTTGGGTCCAATCCGGGTGCCCTTCGGATGTTTTCGTTCGTGCCCGATCACCGCCATGCGGTGCCGGCTCTGGTCGTCGTTCTGCACGGCTGCGGACAGACCGCGGCCGGCTACGATCTCGGCGCCGGCTGGTCGACGCTGGCGAAACATTACGGCTTCGCACTGTTGATGCCCCAGCAGCAGTCGTCGAACAACGGCAATGGCTGCTTCAACTGGTTCAATCCGGAGGATACCGCACGCGACAGTGGCGAGGCCTGCTCGATCCGGCAGATGATCGCGCGGATGGAGCTCGATGTCGGCATCGACGGGCGACGCGTGTTCGTGACCGGGCTGTCCGCTGGCGGCGCCATGACCTCGGTGATGCTGGCAACCTATCCCGAACTATTCGCCGGCGGCGCCATCATCGCCGGGCTGCCGTTCGGCGTCGCGACCAACATGCGGGAAGCGCTGAGTGGCATGTATCAGTCGCCATCGCGCCCGGCCGGCGAACTGGGTGATCTGGTGCGCAACGCCTCAAACCACAAAGGTCCTTGGCCAAAACTGTCGGTCTGGCATGGCAGCGCCGATCGCACCGTCAACCCCGCCAATGCGGACGAGATCGTCAAGCAGTGGCTCGACGTGCATCAAATGCCGTCCGCGCCGATGTCCGAGGCTGAAGTCGATGGCTATCCCCGCCAGATCTGGTGGAATGCAGATGGCGAAACAACAATCGAATCCTACACCATCACCAATATGGCCCACGGCACGCCGCTCGGGATCGGCGACAATGACGAGCGTTATGGCGCGCAGGGCGCGTTCCTGATTGAAGCGGGAATCTCGTCGTCCTATCACATTGCGAATTTCTTCGGCCTCACCGAATGGATTCATCAGCCTGCCAGGGAGGTTTCGAACGCAGCTTCGAAAGCAGCTGCGAAGGAGACGACCAAGGCCGCCGTGAAGACAATTCCGGCCGCCGAGGGCACCACGGATCTGTCCAGGGCGCTCTGGCCGATGACGAGGCTCGGTCGCGGTCCGGAGCCCGCTTCGGCGGCGGCCCCGAAGCGCGCCGGCATCGATGTCTCCGCCGTCATTACCCGCGCGCTCACGGCCGCCGGCCTGATGAAATAACTCTCGGGCCATTGCGTTCCATCGATCCCGAATTGATTTGGAACCAAATGCCGTTTTGTACGTTTGCGGGAGGTGTGACCGGCGGTTAAGTTCCGGCTGCTCTTTGGGCTGAACCAGCCACCGATCGTTTTGAATGTTGAAGGTCAGTAAACCCGGTTCTGCGGATTTTCTCGCCGGCGGCGGGGAAATGGGGGCGTTGACGCGCGCCCATGACTGGTCGGCCAGTCCGCTCGGCGAGCCGGGTACCTGGCCGCAGAGCTTGCGCACCGCGGTGCGGATTGTACTCAATACCAGCCACCCGATGTTCATCTGGTGGGGTCCCGAACTCATCCAGTTTTACAACGACGCCTATCGCCAGACCATGGGGCCGGAGCGTCACCCGAGCGCACTCGGCCAGCGCGGCCGGGAATGTTGGGCCGAAATCTGGCCTGTCATCGGCCCGCAGATCGAACAGGTGATGAGCGGCGGCGGCGCCACCTGGCATGAAAAACAGCTGGTGCCCGTGACACGTTACGGCAAACTCGAGCAGGTCTACTGGACCTACAGCTATAGCCCGATCGATGAGGATGACGGCATTGGCGGCGTGCTGGTGGTCTGTCAGGATGTAACCAGGGATGTTGTCGCCGCCGAGGCCTTGCGGGAGCGGGAGGCAGAACTGGCGCGGGTGCAGCAGATCGGCCGGATCGGCGGGCTCAAGGTCGACCTCCGTACCGGTTTCCGCAATAGCCGGTCGCCGGAATATCTGCTGATTCACGGGCTGCCGCCCGATGCCGCCAACGAAACCCATGAGCAGTGGGTGCAGCGCGTCCACCCCGACGACCGCGAAGCCGCCGAAAAGAAATTCCGTGCTGCCATCGCGGGCGACGTGCGCGAATACAGCGTGCAATACCGGATCATCCGGCCGAGCGACGGCGAGGTCAGGTGGATTTCGGTCAAGTCCACCATCGAGCGCGACGGGAATGGCAAGGCCACACGCCTGGTCGGCGCGCACAGCGATGTCACCGAGCAGGTGGTGGCGGACCAGGCACTTCGGCAAAGCGAGGCGGAGTTTCGTACCCTCGCCGAAGCGCTGCCGCATCATGTCTGGACCGCGACGCCTGATGGTTCGCTGAACTGGTTCAATCCGCGTGTCTACGAATATGCGGGCACCGGCGAACTCGACGGCGAGAAGTGGGGCAAGATCGTCCATCCGGACGATATCCCCGGCACCCTCGCCGCATGGACCGGCGCGATCGCCGGCGGCAACCCCTACGAAATCGAATTCCGCTTGCGCCGCGCCGACGGCGACTTCCGCTGGTTTCTGGCGCGGGCGGTGCCGGCGCGCGATGAGCACGGGCAAATTATCCGCTGGATCGGCACCAATACCGATGTGCACGACCAGAAACTGATCGCCGGCCAGCTCGCCGAACTGAATGCGACGCTGGCCCAGCGCGTCGAGGACAAGACCCGCGAGCGCGACCGGATCTGGAATGTGTCGCAGGACCTGATGATAGTCGCCGATCGCAACGGGGTATGGCGAACGGTCAATCCGGCCTGGACCCGAACGCTCGGTTGGAGCGAGGCCGAATTGCTAAACCGCACATCGGAATGGCTGGAACATCCCGACGACGACGGAACGACGCGTGCGAAATTCAAAATGCTCGGCGAGCGCGAAACCACCGTCAGGTTCGAGAGCCGCTTCCGCCACAAGGACGGCTCGTACCGCTGGCTGTGGTGGACCGGGGTGTCCGACAAGGACCACAATTATGCGGTGGCCCGCGACGTCACCGCGGATAAGGTCGCGGCCGAACGGCTGAAGGCCACCGAGGAAGCCCTGCTGCAGTCGCAGAAGATGGAAGCGGTGGGGCAGCTGACCGGCGGCATCGCCCACGACTTCAATAACCTCCTGACCGGTATCGTCGGATCGCTGGACCTGCTGCAGACCCGTCTCAACCAGGGGCGGACCGACAACGTCGCGCGCTACATCAATGCGGCGATGACATCGGCGAACCGCGCCGCGGCGCTCACCCATCGCCTGCTGGCGTTCGCGCGGCGCCAGCCGCTGATCCCCAAAAGCGTCGATGCCAACGCGCTGGTGGTGTCGCTGGAGGATCTGCTGCGCCGGACCATCGGCGAAACCATCGATCTCGAGATATCAGCGGCGCAGGATCTGTGGGGCACGCTGTGCGACCCCAACCAGCTCGAAAGCGCGCTGCTCAATCTCGCCATCAACGCGCGCGACGCCATGCCGGACGGCGGCAGGCTCGTCATTGCCACCGCCAATGCGCGGCTCGACAGCACCGCTGCGAATACGCTGTCGTCAGGCGAATTTATCTGCATCGCCGTCACCGATACCGGTGTCGGCATGAGTCCAGAGGTGGCGGGGCGCGCCTTCGATCCGTTCTTCACCACCAAGCCGATCGGGCAAGGCACCGGCCTCGGGTTGTCGATGATCTATGGATTTGCGCGGCAGTCGAACGGCCATGTGACCATCGACAGCAGAGTCGGGCAGGGGACCTCGGTCAGGCTCTATCTGCCGCGCCACCATGGCGACATCGACACCGAGCAGGCGTCGGAAGTCAGGGCCGCCGAGCACGCCGCCACCGGCGAAACCGTGCTGGTGGTCGAGGACGAGCCGGTGGTGCGCGGCGTCATCCTGGAGATGCTGGACGAGCAGGGCTACCGCACGCTGCAGGCGGTCGACGGACCGTCGGGCCTGAAAATCCTGCGCAGCGGCGCGCGGATCGATCTTCTGGTGACCGATGTCGGCCTGCCCGGCATGAACGGCCGCCAGCTCGCCGACCAGGCGCGAGAAACCCGTCCCGATCTGAGAATTCTCTTCATCACCGGCTATGCCGAGAGCGTCGCGATCGCCGACGGCTTTCTGCAGCCCGGCATGGAAATGATCACCAAGCCGTTCGACCTCGACAATCTGTCACGCCGGATTCGCGGCATGATGTCGGGGTAGCGCGATCTTTCTTCTCCCCACCACGCGCAAGAGCGCGTGGGAGAAGGGGAGTGAAAAGCGGGGCGAGGTGAAAAACGCTCACATCTCGCCGGTCAGAAACGGATTGGTCATCCGCTCCTGGCCGATGCTGGAGCCGGGGCCGTGGCCGCAGATGAAGCCGACATCGTCGCCGAGCGGCAGCAGTTTTTCGGTGATCGACCTGATCAGCGTGGCGTGGTCGCCGCCGGGCAGATCGGTGCGTCCGACCGAGCCGCTGAACAAGACGTCGCCGACATGGGCGAAGCGCATGTCCTTGTTGTAGAACACGACGCTGCCCGGCGAATGGCCGGGGCAATGCAGGATGTCGAAGGTCAAACTGCCGACCGAGACCTGATCGCCTTCCGCGAGCCAGCGGTCCGGCACGAAATCGCGCACGCCTTCCATGCCGAAACGCGCCCCGCTCGCCACCACATTGTCGGTGAGGAATTTGTCGGCGATGTGCGGGCCTGTTATCTCGACCTTGAGCGCGTCGCGCAGATCGGCGGCGCCGCCGACATGGTCGATATGGCCATGGGTCAGCCAGATCTGTTCCACCGACACGTCGGCCTGCTTGATCGCGGCCAGGATCTTGTCGACGTCGCCGCCGGGGTCGATCACCACGGCCTTTCTGGTGGTTTCGCACCAGAGCAGCATGCAGTTCTGCTCGAACAGCGTGACCGGGACGATGAGGCCGCCGGCTTTCGCGGTGGCTTCTGTTTGGTTGGCTTCTGTTGGCTGGGTCATGGCCGCACAATGCCGATTTTTGGCGGCTCGCCAAGGAAAAGATTCGAGGGAGATTCGGATCGAACTCTTCTTCTCCCCTCCTCCCGCGA
>JBKJUA010000017.1:0-15027 GCA_046590305.1 Bradyrhizobium sp. | reverse complement strand
GCCAAGGGAGCGAAAATCGGCGTGCTCGACCAGAGCAAGGAAAATGCCGAGAAGGTCGCCGCCGAAGTGGGAGGCATAGCCCTGCATGCCGACGTCACCGACGAGGAACAGGTCAAGGCGGCGATCGCCAAGGCCGAGGCCGCCCACGGCATCGCACGCGTGTTGATGAACTGCGCCGGCATCGGCGGGTCGCAGCGCACCGTCGGCAAGGACGGCGTCTATCCGCTGGCCAAATTCGTCCGCATCATCAACGTCAATCTGATCGGCACCTTCAACGTGCTGCGGCTGTTCGCGGAACGGCTGGCAACGGCCCCCCCGGTGGGCGAAGAGCGCGGCGTCGCCATCAACACCGCGAGCGTCGCGGCCTATGAAGGCCAGATCGGCCAGATCGTCTATGTCGCCCCGAAGGGCGGCTTCGTCGGCCTGACCTTGCCGGCAGCCCGCGATCTCGCGACCTTGAAAATCCGCGTCAACACCATCGCGCCCGGCTTGTTCCTGACGCCGCTATTGATGGGATTGAACGAGGAAGCCCGCAAGAGCCTCGGCGCCCAGGTGCCGCATCCGGCGCGGCTCGGCGATGCCTCCGAATATGGCAACCTCGCGGTGCACATCGTCGAGAATCCGATGCTCAACGGCGAGACCATCCGCCTCGACGGCGCCATCCGCATGGCGCCGCGGTAGCGAAATGCACTTCTTCCCTTCTCCCCTTGTGGGAGAAGGTGGCGCGGATGAAATCCGCGCCGGATGAGGGGTCTGTTTCCGCAAGCAACCCCTCACCCAAGCGAATGCGACGCCGGCGCCAGCGATGCCCTAAGAGCGAGCTTCGCTCGTCTCGGCTCCCACAAGGGGAGAGGGCGATGCGATTACCACTCTGCTCCGTGAATCCGTTGGGGTGAACGCGTGACTCAACCGCTGCTGATCGAACATGACGACGGGGTCGACCGGGTGACGCTCAATCGCCCCGGAAGCCTCAACGCGCTCAATCCTGACATGATCGACGCGCTCAACGGTTATTTCGAAGGCCTGCAGCGCAACCGGTCCACCCGCGTGGTGGTGCTGAAGGGCGCCGGCGCTTCGTTCTGCGCCGGGCTCGATCTCAAGCATGCGATGGCGCGCCGCGCCGGGCAGCAGGAGCCGCCCGGGGTCACCGAGTCCCTGGATTCACAGCGCCGGATCGCCGATATCGTGATGCTGATGCGGCGCTGCCCGCAGCCGATCGTAGCACTTGTGCAGGGCTCCGCCGCCGGCGGCGGTTTTGCCTTGGCGCTCGCCGCCGACATCCGCATCGCCACCAAATCGGCGCGGATGAATTGTGCGTTTATAAAGCTCGGGCTTGGCGGCTGCGACATCGGCACCAGCTATTTCCTGCCGCGGCTGGTCGGGGTGTCGGTTGCTTCCGAACTGATCCTGACCGGACGATTCATCCATGCCGAACGCGCATTGGCGGTGGGGCTGGTCTCCGAGGTCGTCGAGGAAGGCGGCCTCGATGCCGCGGCGGCGCCCTATGTCGAGGCGATGATGATGGCGTCGCCGGTCGGTTTGCGGCTGTCGAAGGAATGCCTCAACATGAGCGTCGATGCCGGCTCGATCGAGGCCGTGATCGCGATGGAAGACCGCAATCAGATCTTGTGCAGCCGCTCGGAAGATTTCGACGAGGGCATCAGGGCCTTTCTGGAGAAGCGAAAGCCTGTCTATATCAGGCGATAAGAAAAGCGGCCGCAAAAGCCTAATTCCGGGAGACGCAATAATGAGTGGAAACGCCGCTGCTGTGATGACGAAGCCCGCCTTTCGCAAGATCGAATGGCTGGCGCGCGACATCGCGGTCGAGCGGCGGCCCGACGGCGTCATCATCCTGAAGTCGCGGATTCCGCTGCAGTCTTATGAGAACCACATTCCGGCGTCGCTGGCGAAATGGGCGGAGGACGCGCCGAGCCGGACCTGGCTGGCGCAGCGCGCCGGCGCCGACCGGCAGTGGCGCAAGCTGTCCTATGGCGAGGCCAAGCGCACGGTGGACGGGCTGACGCAGGGTCTGCTCGGCCTGAAACTCGCCCCCGGCAGTCCGGTCGCGATCCTCTCCGGCAATTCGATCGAGCATGCGTTGATGACGCAAGCTGCGATGCAGGCGCGGCTTCCGGCCGCCCCGGTATCCCCGGCCTATTCGCTGATGAGCCAGGATCATCAGAAGCTGAAATATCTGTTCGACCTGATCAAGCCGAAGGTGGTGATGGTGCAGGACGGCCCGACCTTCGAGAAGGCGTTGAAGGCGCTCGATCTCGATGGTGTCACCGTCATCCATGTCGCGCGACCCTGCGCGGGTATTGAGAGCATCGCCTTCGCTGATCTCGCGGCAACGCCGGTGACCAGCGAGGTCGAGCAGTCGATTGCCGCGATCACGCCGGACACGGTGGGGAAACTGCTGTTCACCTCCGGCTCCACCGGTATGCCCAAGGCCGTCATCAACACGCAGGAGATGATGTGCGCCAATGCGGCGATGATGATGCAGGTGCGGCCGCGCGATCCGAACGGGCCTATCGCGACCATGCTCGACTGGATGCCGTGGAATCACACCATGGGCGGCAACGCCGCGTTTCATCCGATACTGGTCGACGGCGGCACGCTTTACATCGATGACGGCCGGCCGATACCCGGGCAGTTCGATGAGACGCTACGAAACCTGCACGATGTTTCTCCTACCTATTACGCCAACGTGCCCGCGGGCTATGCGGCGCTTGCGGCGGCGATGGAGAAAGACGACGCGCTGTGCCGCAATTTCTTCAGAAATCTCACCGTCATGGCCTATGGCGGCGCCCGACTTCCGGACGATCTCTACGACCGCATGCAGGCGCTCGCCGTGCGCACCACAGGCGAGCGCATCGTGTTCTATACCGGCTGGGGCTCGACCGAGACTGCTCCGACTTCCACAGGCACCTACTGGGACACCGAACGCGTCGGCCTGATCGGCTTGCCGTTCCCCGGGGTCGAACTGAAGATGGTGCCATCAGGCGACAAGTATGAGTTGCGGCTGCGCGGCATCAACGTCACGCCCGGCTATTTCGCCCAACCCGAACTCACCAGAAAAATGTTCGACGAGGAAGGCTTTTACTGCATCGGCGACGCCGGTGTGTTCGTCGACTCCAGTGATCCCTTGCAGGGCATCATCTTCGCCGGCCGCGTGGTCGAGGATTTCAAGCTCACGACCGGAACGTTCGTGCATGTAGGCTCGCTGCGCACGGATGCGATTGCGGCCGCGACGCCCGTGGTGCATGACGCGCTGGTCGCCGGGCAGGACCTTCCGTTCGTCGGCCTGTTGGCCTGGCCGAACCTCCATGCATGCCGGCAGGTCGTCGGCAATCCCGACGCGACGTTTGAAGATGTCGCAAGACACCCCGAAGTGATCGCCTGCCTGAAGCGCGGGCTGGAGGCGCACAACGCGTCCTGCACGGGAAGCAGCATGCGGATCGCACGGGCCATGCTGATGGTCGAACCGCCCTCGATCGACGGCAACGAACTCACTGACAAGGGTTACATCAATCAGCGCGCCGGCCTCGAGCGCCGCGCCGATCTGGTGGAACGGCTCTATGCAGATCCGCCGGGAGAGAATGTGATTGTTTTGAACTGAACCAGTCGTCATTCCGGACGGTCCGTCTTCGGACCGATCCGGAATCCAGAGGTTACTTACATCGAGATTCCGGGTTCGCGCTTCGCGCGCCCCGGAATGACCAGCAAGTGAAGGTACACACCATGAACTTCGATTTCTCCGACGAACAGAAGCAGATGCGCGACGAAGCGCGAAAATTCCTCGCTGAAAAGTGCCCGCCGAAGGCGGTGCGCGCCGTGCTCGACGGCAATGCTACTTACGACAAGGATTTGTGGAAGGGTCTCGCCGAGATGGGTTTTCTCGGCGTTGCGATCCCCGAGGAATTCGGCGGCGCGGGTGCGGGCCATCTCGAACTCTGCGTGATCGCGGAGGAAATGGGCCGCGCACTGGCGCCGGTGCCGTTTTCGTCGACGGTGTATCTGGCGGCCGAAGCCATCCTGCTCGCCGGCAGCGCCGCGCAAAAGAAGAAGTGGCTCCAGGCCATCGCCTCCGGCGAAGCGATCGGCACGCTGGCGCTGTTCGAAGGCAAGGGCAATCCGTCGCCCGACGCGATCAAGCTTTCTGCTTCCGGCGGCAACCTCAACGGCGTCAAGAAGCCGGTGCCCGACGGCGCCATCGCCGATTTTGCCGTGGTCGCTGCCCGCACCGGCTCGACCGGACGCGACAGCGATATCTCGCTGTTTTTGGTCGACCTCAAGGCCGGCGGCGTCGAAGCCAAGGCCTTGACCAACCTCGATCCGTCGCGGGGACAAGCCGAACTCACCTTCAAGAACTGCAAGGCCGAGCCGCTCGGTGCCACCGGTGAAGGCTGGAGCGTCCTTGCCCAGGTGCTCGACCGCGCCGCGGTGCTGATGGCGTTCGAGCAGGTCGGCGGCGCCGACCGCGCGCTGGAAATGGGCCGCGACTATGCGCTCGACCGCATCGCCTTCGGCCGCCCGATCGGCTCGTTCCAGGCGGTGAAGCATATGCTCGCCGACATGTATGTCTCCGCCACGCTGGCGCGTTCGAACTGCTACTACGGCGCCTGGGCGCTTTCGACCAACGCCTCGGAATTGCCGGAAGCCGCCGCCGCCGCGCGCATCAGCGCGACGCAGGCTTTCCAGCATTGCGCCAAGAACAACATCCAGGTCCATGGCGGCATGGGTTTCACTTGGGAGTTCGACTGCCACATGTACTACCGCCGCGCCAACGCCACCGCGCTCGGGCTGGGCAGCCTGTCGTACTGGGAAGATCAACTGATCGACCGCATGCGCAAGAAGAACGCGGCCTAGCATTCGTCGTCCCCGCCTGGTGCGCAATTGCGCACGTGGCGCGGGGACCCATACGCCGCGGACCTTCGATGGGAAGACGGTGTGAGACACAGGGATAAAGTTTAAGGCCGGTGGTTATGGGTCCCTTGCTTTCGCAGGGACGACGGCAGAGTTGAGGACGACGCTCATGAACTTCGATGACACCCCGCAGGAAGCCGCGTTTCGCGTCGAGGCGAAAGCCTGGATCGCCGCGAACGCGCCGAAGCAGTATGAGGACGAACTGAAGAAATCCTCGCTTGGCCGCACCGCGCTGAAGGGCGCCAACATTCTCGAAGTGGCAAAGACCTGGCAGAAGAAAAAAGCCGACGCCGGCTGGGCGTGCCTGCACTGGCCGAAAGAGTATGGCGGCCGCGGTGCGACGCCGATCGAGCGGGTGATCTGGCAGCAGGAAGAGGGCGCGTTCGGCAGGCTCTCCGGCATGTTCATCATCGGCCACGGCATGTGCGGCCCGACCATGATGGCGTTTGCCGGCGAGGACGAGAAAAAGAAATATCTGCCGCCGCTGGCCTCAGGCGAAAAGATCTGGTGCCAGCTGTTCTCCGAACCCGCCGGCGGGTCCGACGTCGCGGGCTTGCGCACCCGCGCCGAGAAGAACGGCGACGACTGGATCATCAACGGCCAGAAGATCTGGACCTCGGGCGCGCATTACTCCGACTACGGCATCCTGCTGACCCGCACCGATCCCAACGTGGCCAAACATAAGGGCCTCACCATGTTCTTCCTCGACATGAAGAGCCCCGGCGTTGAGATCAAGCCGATCAAGCAGGCCAACGGCCAGTCCGACTTCAACGAGGTCTATTTCACCGACGTGAAAATTCCGGACAGCCAGCGGCTCGGCGCCGTCAATGACGGCTGGAACGTGTCGCTGACCACGCTGATGAACGAGCGGATGTCGATCGGGGCCGGTGTATCGACCGGTTTTCCGGAATTGTTCGAGTTCTGCAACAGCCTGATGCTGGACGATGGTCCCGCTATCGAGGATCGCAATGTGCGCTCCAAACTCGCGAGCTGGGCGGTAAAGGCGAGCGGGCTGAAATACACCAGCATGCGCGCGATTTCGGCGCTCTCGAAGGGCGATCGTCCGGGGCCGGAGAACTCGATCGGCAAGCTGGTGGCGGGTTCGATGGTGCAGGACGTCGCGGCCTATGCACTCGACCTGCAGGGCGCCGCCGGGGTGCTGAGCGGAGCGGAGGACGCCGAAGCCACCGGAAAATTCCAGGCGATGCTGTTGCGCGCGCCCGGCACCCGCGTCGAGGGCGGCACCGACGAGATCATGCGAAATATCATCGCCGAGCGCGTGCTCGGCCTGCCCGGTGACATCAGGGTCGACAAGGATGTGCCGTTCAACAAGATACCGACCAAGGGAAGATAGTTCGTCATTCCGGGGCGCGCGTCAGCGCGAACCCGGATCCAGAGATTATTGATCGAGATTCCGGGTTCGCGCGTTTCACGCGCGCCCCGGAATGACAGGGAGAAGGAAGCCGCCATGAATTTCGATGATACCCCGCAGGAAGCCGAATTCCGCGCCACGGCCCGGCAATGGATCGCCGCTAATGCGCCGAAGCAGTACGAGGTGGAGCTGTCAAAATCCTCGCTCGGCCGCATCAGCCTGAAGAAGGACGACATCGTCGGCGTCGGCAAGGCGTGGCAGAAGAAGAAGGCCGAGGGCGGCTGGGCCTGCCTGCACTGGCCCAGGGAGTATGGCGGACGCGGTGCGACGCCGATCGAGAAGGTGATCTGGCAGCAAGAGGAAGGCATCTACGGCAAGCTGACGCAGCCGTTCCAGATCGGCGAGGGCATGTGCGGCCCGACCGTGATGGCCTTCGGCAGCGAGGAGCACAAGCGCCACTATCTGCCGAAGCTCGCGTCCGGCGATCAGATCTGGTGCCAGCTGTTTTCGGAGCCGGCGGGGGGATCAGACGTCGCGGGCCTGCGCACCCGTGCGGAGAAGCAGGGCGACAACTGGATCGTCAACGGCCAGAAGATCTGGACCTCGGGCGCGCATTATTCCGACTACGGGCTGCTGATCACCCGCACCGACCCCAATGTGCCGAAGCACAAGGGTCTCACGATGTTCTTCCTCGACATGAAGAGCAAGGGCGTGGAAGTGCGCCCGATCAAGCAGGCCAACGGCATGCAGGAGTTCAACGAGGTCTATTTTACCGATGTCGTGATTCCGGACAGCCAGCGCCTCGGCAATGTCGGGGACGGCTGGAACGTGTCGCTGACCACGCTGATGAACGAGCGGATGTCGATCGGCTCGCGTCTCGCCACCGGTTTCCCCGAGATGTTCGAGTTCTGCTCCAGCCTGATGACCGACGACGGGCCCGCGATCGACGACCGCGCCACGCGCTCGAAACTCGCGAGCTGGGCGGTGAAGGCGAGCGGGCTGAAATACACCAGCTACCGCGCGGTATCGGCGCTGTCCAAGGGCGAGCGGCCGGGGCCGGAAAATTCGATCGGCAAGCTGGTCGCCGGCGTGATGCTGCAGGACATTGCGAGCTATGCGATGGATCTGCAGGGCGCGGCCGGCGCCCTGACCGGTGCGGCGGAAGAAGAGGCGGCCGGCCAGTTCCAGCAGATGCTGCTGTCTTCGCCCTCGATGCGCATCGCCGGCGGCACCGATGAAATCCTGCGCAACATCATCGCCGAGCGCGTGCTCGGCCTGCCCGGCGACATCCGCGTCGACAAGGATGTGCCGTTCAACAAGATCCCGACCAAGGGGCGATGAGCATGACGGAAACCGCCGCGAAGGCGCGATACTCCGCCGAAGACCGTGTCGGCGTGCTTGAGGAGCTCCTGAACGAGCGCTATTCGGTTCGCGCCTTCCTGCCGCAGAAGGTCGGCCGCGAAACCATCGAGCACCTCCTCACGATCGCGCAGCGCACCGCGTCCTGGTGCAACAGCCAGCCCTGGCAGGTACTGATCGCAAGCGGCGAGGCCAAGGAGCGGTTTCGTAAATTGATCTACCAGGAAGCGGCTTCCGGCGCCGAGGACGGGCATGATTTTCCACCGCCGCGGGAATATCTGGGCGTCTATCAGGAGCGCCGCCGCGAGAGCGGTTTCCAGCTCTACAACACGCTCGGCATCGCCAGAGGCGACAAGGCTGCCTATGGCAAGCAGGCGCTGGAGAACTACAATTTCTTCGGCGCGCCGCATGTCGCCATCATTCATACCGACGAGCCGCTCGGCGTCTACGGCGCGATCGATTGCGGCGCCTATGTCGGCAATTTCATGCTGGCCGCCCAGGCGCTCGGTCTCGGCACCATCCCGCAGGCGGCGCTGGCGCGGCATTCCGGATTGATCCGCCGCCACTTCAGGCTTGCCGCCGACCGCAAGGTGGTCTGCGGTATTTCATTCGGATTCGCCGACAACGCGGCCAGGGTCAACAGCTACCGGACGTCGCGCGCCAGCATTGCCGACACCGTGACCTTCGTCGACGAATAGTTCACCGTAGCATCGCATGCGCGATCATGGCGGCGCAGGCCGCAAACCCGATGGCGGGCACCCAGACCGGAACGGTGACATGGGAAACCCGTGATTCCACGCCGCGATAGCGCAGCGCCAGCAAGGCCAGATTGACCGCCGCAAACACCGCAAGCGTCGCCAGCGAGGTGATCTCCGCCAGCGGCGTCAGCGGCACCAGCAATGCCAGCGGGACGATCGCGATCGTCACCAATGCCGTGGCCGCCAGCGGGGTGCGGGTGCGCGGATGCACCTGCGCCAGAACGGAAGGCAGGCTGCCTTCGCGCGCGAGGCCGTAGATCACCCGCGCCGCCATCGTCATTTGCGCGAGAATCGTGTTGAGCGTCGCCACGATGGCGATCGCGCTGATTGTCGCCGGACTGACGCCGGCGACTTCGCGGAACACCAGGCTGAGGGGGGCTGCGGAAGACGACAGACGTTCGATCGAAACCGCGCTGACCGCGATGGCGGCAATCAGCACGTACAGCACCGTCGAGATCACCAGCGTCAGCACCATGGCGCGCGGAATATCGCGGTGGGGCACGCGGGCTTCCTCCACGATGTTGGCGAGATCCTCGAAGCCGATGAAGGCAAAGAAGGCGAGCAGCCCGCCGAAGGCGATGCCGGACAGCGCGGTCGCGTTCAGCGGCGGCAGCGTCGTGATCGCCGCCACGAAGGGCACTTCGCCATGGACCGCGGCGACGATGACGATGAGCAAGCCGCCGATCTCGATCAGGGTGAATACGCTGGCCAGCAGCACGGATTCCAGAATGCCCCATGCCGCGACGCCGCCGAGCAGTGCCAGCACGGCGAGCACGATCAGATATTCCGGCAGCGCAACGAATTGCTGGATGTAGCCGACCGACCCGAGCGCGACGGCGGCCGAGGAAACCACCCCGATGGCGATCGACAGCAAACCGATTCCGGTGGCGAAGCTGCGGGACCGGAACGCCGCCATGACATAGGCCGCCTCTCCGGCGCTAACCGGAAAGCGGGTCGACAATTCGGCATAGGAAGCCACCGTCAACGCCATCACCGTCGCGGCCAACACGAACGACCATGGCGCAAGGCTGCCGGCGTGGCCGGCGACCTCGCCGATCAGGACATAGATGCCGGCGCCGACCGTGATGCCGGTGCCATACAGCACCAGCAGCGGCAATCCCAGCCGGCGCCGTAACGCCACCGTCCTGCTGGTCGGCGAATACGCCACCTAATGCGAGAGCAGGATCGGCAGCGGCGGCTTCGACAACAGGCTCCTGGTCGCGCCACCCAGCACGAACTCCCGCCATTTCGAATGCCCATACGCCCCCATCACCAGCAGGTCGGCGCCTTGCGACGAGGTGTAGGATTCGAGCACCTCGCCGATCGAACCGTCCTTGGCATCGACCTTGTCCAGCACGACATCGATTCCGTGCCGCGAAAGATTCTTGGCCAGCTCTTCGCCGGAACGCCTGGTGTCCAGCGCCTTCTCGTTGATGACAGTCACGATATGAACCTTGTTCGCGACCTCGAGTATCGGCATGGCGTCCGATACCGCGCGCGCGGCCGCGCGGCTGAAATCCCAGGCGACCGCGACGGTCCCGACCTTGAACGGCCGTCGCTTCAAACTGACCGGCAGGATCAGGGTGGGCCTGCCCGATCCGAAAATGACCGCTTCGGCGTACCACAGGTCGGATGACGCCGGCAGGATCGTCAGGTCGCGCAGCCGCGCATACTCCACCAGCAGGTCCGGAATTTCCAGCGTCAGGCATTTCTCGAAGATGGTTTCATGAAGGATGCCGGCCTTTTCCGCCGCCGCATCGAACGCGGCCAGCAATTTGTGCGCGCTGTTCCGGCTCTTGGCGGCTTCACCGGCAATGATTCCGCTGACCATCGGGGCCGAGATGAAGTGCCCCGGCATCTGAACGTGGGTCTCGCAGGAAAGCGCGGCGAGATGGGCGCCGAGCGTGGCTGCGACCGCAATCGCATCCTCGACCGCCGAAACCGGCGTCGGATCCGGGTAACTGTTGAGCGCGACGAGAATATCCCTGAACGGCATGCGTTTCTCCTGTCGGGCACGACCGTAAAATATCCGGCGCGGTTGGCGATTGATCTATCGCAAACGGCTCGGCGCTGCCCAGGCCCATGTGTGCGGCCCAACGAGAAACCATGCGCGCGGAATTGTTGGACTCTCGAGCGTCTTCCACTTCATCTGAGTCGGTGCAGTCTTCTTCTCCCCTCCCTCCGCGCAGCGGTGGGGAGGGGTCGGGGGGGTGGGGGGTCTACCGGCAGGAACCGCTGCTTCGGTGAATGCCGCGCCGCCCCCGACCCCTCCCACCACGCGCAACGGCGCGTGGAGGGAGGGGCAGAATCTCCAGGCGATGCGTCTCGTGAGCCGACTCAGATGGCAATCGCTTCAGAATTTCGGCGGACGCTTCTCCGAAAACGCCTTGATGCCTTCCTTGATTTCGGCGCCGCGCATGCTGTCGCGGGCGCGCCGGTCGGCATCCGCTTCATCCAGCCTGCCATGCGCGAACTCGTTGATGGCGCGCTTCATGCCGCGCATCGCGACCGGCGCATTGCCTGACAGCACCGTAGCCAGCCGGTCGACTTCCGCATCCAGCGCTCCGGCCGGCGCCATCGCCGTCAGATAGCCGATCCGCAGCATTTCGGCGGCATCGATTTTCTCGGCGGTCAGGAACAGTTTTCGGGCGTTGTCGGCGCCGAGCCGCGACACGTAGCGTTTGATTCCGCTCTTGTAATAATGCAGCCCGAGCCTCGCCGCCGGCATGAACATTTCGCAAGCGTCGACGCCGATGCGAAAATCGCAGGCCAGCGCCAGATCGGTCGAGCCGCCATAGACCCCGCCATTGAGCCGGCAGATGGTCGGCAGCGCGAGGTCCTCGAGCCGGTCGACGACGATCTCGAACGCCGATCCCGCCGTCTGCTGCTCCGGGGCGGCGCTGGCGCGCTCGGCGATCGAGCCGAGATCGTAGCCGGCGCTGAAGGCGCGGCCGGTGCCGGTGAGCACCAGCACCCTGATGTCAGGATCGGCCTCAATCCGCTCGAACAGCGCCATCAGGGCATCGAGATCGTCGGGCTGCAGCCGGTTCAGATGCTTCGGCCGATTGAGCCGGATGGTGGCGCGCGCGCCGCTGATCTCCAGGATCGGCGTGCTCGCGGCTTCGGCGGCGTCCGGCATGGGGCTCTCCATATGTGATCTTCTCCATGACTTGGTGGGGCGAGGCCGTCAACGAGGTGAGGAAGGATAGCGGGGCTGTGCGGGCCTTGTTCGGTGCGCCGCCGCCGGGGCCGGTGAACGAATTGACCGATATGCTATCAGGAAGGCTGTTGCATTTTCGTTTTTTGTAACTACACTAAGCTGTGAGAATTGAATTCGATCCCTTCAAGAGCGAGCGCAACGCCCGGCTGCGCGGGCTCCCGTTCGACCGGGCGCATGATTTCGATTGGGCTGGCGCGGTCTATGATCGGGACTCCCGCCGGGACTATCCCGAGCAACGGTTCGTTGCGCTGGGATCTTGGGGACAGGCTGCATTCGATCTGCTTCACGCCGATCGAAGGTGGCGTTCGGATCATCAGTTTTCGCAAAGCCAGTCGACGCGAGGTTCGCGATCATGCCGAAAAAACCTGAGACCGGAAGGCCGCCACTGACCCGCGCCGATGGCGAAGTCCGCCAGCTGACAAAGGCCGATATCGCCGGAATGCGTCCGGCGCGTGAGGTGCTGCCGGCGGAATTGCTGGCCGTGCTGCCAAAGCGCCGGCCGGGGCAGCGCGGGTTGCAGAAGGCGCCGACGAAGAAACAGATCACGTTGCGGCTGGACGAACGTGTCATCGATCACTACCGCGCCCAGGGCGATGGCTGGCAGTCGCGGATCAATGACGATCTGAAGAAACTGACGGGCGCGAGGTGACGGGCGGGCATCAAGTCCACGCCGTGGCAGACGCGGTCTGGCAAATGCTCCCTAGCGCATGTCCAACTTCGCCTTCCTTGCGCTATGCAACGGGAACGAGCGCCCCTTACTGTACATGGGGTTGTTTTGGAGATTTTTGTCCGCGGCGCCGCGCCAAAGAAAAATTCCGTTTTCCAGAAATTCTTCTTGACTCCTCCCCCAAATCACCCGCACATTTTCGTCCATCCCGGCCCTCTCAGAGGGGCGTATCATGATCGTCACGAAACGTGGGCGGGGTGCGGTGGGCGCGGCTGCGTCGGGCGCGCAGGTGGTTGCAGGGCGGGTTGGCGAAAGGCCCGTGAGCGATCGGACGGCGCGCAGACGACTGATGTAGCTGCGTACGGCAAAAGCGTGTGGGCCTGACGCCTCTTGGTTGGCGTCAAGTTCCGTGGAGGCGAAGCCGGTCCAACCGGGTGCAGGCCAGCCGTTCAATTCGCGGGGCGACGGTGACAAACGAATCCTGATCGCCGGGGCGAGCACGTGATAAGCCGTAGAGCCATTGCGCAGGGAAGGCCGGAGTGTTTCCGCTGAACCTGTATGCTCATGTGCGTTTTTTCTTCTGCTGTTTGCACATGAGACCGAGGGTGCAGCGCGCACCCGGTCTTCCCTGCGCCCTCTGAAGCGAGGCGCAAAACTTCCCTGGCAAAGCCCGGGCGTTCCGCGCCCGCGAGAACGCGAAATGACGTCCGGGCCTCGGCGCCCCCTCCGGTTTGAAGCGTAATCCGGCATATTTTTTGCCACGCCGCCTCCAAATCGGCGGAAAACCCAACCAATCGTCGCGTTTTCTCCGTATATCAAAAACGGCCCGCCGACATTACGATGACGGGCACGCGCTGCAATCTCAAAAGAAATTCACTCAAAAGCTGGTTGGCTGCCCATGGATACCTCGAATCTCGCCCAACACGCCGGCACGGTAGGCGCCGTGTTCGCGACGGTTTTCGTGATCGCGACCACGACGATGAAGACGATGATCCCGCTCCGGGTGCTCGGCATCTGCACCAACCTCGTCCTGATCGCGACCGCGATCCCGGCCCGCAATTATCTGATCATCGTGGTGCAGATGCTGGTGCTGGTGCTCAATTCCTACCGGCTGCACCAGATGCTGCAGCTGGTGCGGGACGTGAGGAAGTCGGTCAACAGCGACCTGTCGATGGACTGGCTGAAGCCGTTCATGACCGAGCGCAATTGCGCCGCCGGCGAGGTGCTGTTCTACAAGGACGAGAAGGCCGAGGACATGCTCTATATCGTCTCAGGGCGGTTCAGGCTGGTCGAATCCGGCATCGAGCTGCCGGTCGGCGCCATCGTCGGCGAACTCGGCATGCTGTCGCCATCGAACATGCGAACCCAGACGCTGGAATGTATCGAGGCCGGTCACATCCTCAGCGTCAGCTACACCAAGGTCGAGGAACTTTACGTGCAGAATCCGGAATTCGGCTTCTACTTCCTTCGTCTCGCCAGCGCCCGGCTGTTCGAGAACATCGCGAAGCTGGAGGAGCGGCTGGCGCAGCAGGCCGCCGCCGCGCCGGCGCTCGCCGCGCCGAAGCCCGCCTGACAAGACGGATCGCCGCAATGGCAAGCTTCCTGTCCTCGCTGCGCTATCTGTTCTCCGATTTCATCGGCGAGCGTGAGGGCAGTGGCACGCCGCCAACCTTGCCGGCCGGTCTGCCCGAGAGCCTGGAGCCCGATGTCAGCGAGGGCATTCATCTGTTGATGGACTATCAGGGCGCGCGCTACGCCAGGCTTTACGTGGATCGGCTGCGGCGGTTTATCGGCAAGCCCGGCGTCGACGAGGCGATGTTCGCCGAAGTCGCGCGGCTGATGGCGATGCGCATGAGCTACCAGGATCCGGTCCGGATCGCGCAGCTGAAGCTCGCCGAATTGCATCCCGCCACCGGCGCTCCGCCGGCCCGGTCGGCCGACGACGTCAGGAAATTCCGGCTGGACGAACTGGTCGAGGCGCTGCCCGCGGCGATCGCCGGGCCCATTCTCGGTCTCCTGGAGAGCCGGGGATGGGTGCACAAGCAGGTCTCGATCCGCTTCAGCACCAGAAACCGCTGGCACATTCGCCGCCTCCGGATCGAGGCGTCGCTGCGGCGATGGCGGCGGTTCTCGATCCGCTATGCCAGGGAGCGGCTCTGGGTCGAACGCTGGCTGCACATGATCGATCGCGCGCTGACCCGGCAGCCCGCGGCCGCCTCCGCGATCGTGCAGACCGCCACCATGGTGCAGGGCTACGGCGCCGCCTATCGCCAGGGCCTCGCCGACTGGCATGCCATCATCGACGGCCTCGCCAAGCCGACCTTCGACGGCGTGCTGCCGCTTCGGGATCTCGCCGGCGCCATGGCGGAGGCGAGGGCGGCTGCCCTGCCGGATCCGCGGCAGGCCGCGCTCAAGCGCACCATCGCCGAGATCAGGGCCCGCGCGCTGGCGGTCGCGGAAACCGCGGCGGTTTGAGTGGGATTCCTGCGGCTTGGGTAGCGGCGAACCGGAAGGCTCATCAGGGTAAATGAACCTCTAAGTCCTTGAGTTCCATGGGGACTCGAATCACGGGTTCGAACAATTTGGGTCGATTTCGTGCTGAATCGGAGGCGCACTATTGCAGAAATGTCGCATGGCTTGGGCAATGTGCTTCGTGACGTGAGGGAACCCGGATTTTAACTTGTTTCAAACGGTGGTTGGGCTCTTTTAGGCTCATCGAATTCAA
>JBKJUA010000411.1:0-10164 GCA_046590305.1 Bradyrhizobium sp. | reverse complement strand
CTTGCCGTTGGCGCCATGGCGGTCCTTGCCCATGCCATTGGTGCCCTTCTGCGCCTTGAAGTGCTGCTGATAGCGGTAGTCGATCAGCGTGTTGAGCCCGTCCACCACCTCGATGATGACATCGCCGCCGCGGCCGCCATTGCCGCCGGAGGGACCGCCGAACTCGATATACTTCTCGCGGCGGAACGCCACGCAGCCGTTTCCGCCGTCGCCGGAGCGGATATAGACCTTTGCTTCGTCAAGGAATTTCATGGGCTACAGGTAGTGCAGGGGGGTCGGCGGGGCAACCCACAGATGCCGCTAGCGAGGTGAAAAGGTCTCATTTCGGGCCTTTTTGCGGCCTTTGGCGACATTGACAGGGCATTGCATGGGGTTGTTTTACGAAATTTGAAAAAGCCTACCCCGGCCAGCACTGCCCGCCGCCATCGACCCGCAAAACCTGCCCGGAGACGAACGCCCCGAGCGGGCCGGCAAACATTTCGACCACCCGCGCCACCTCGTCGACGGTGGCGATCCGGTCCAGCGTGCCGGTCTCGGCCATCCGGGCCTGATCCACCGCGCGCGTCCCCATGAAGCGGCCGGTGCGGGTGTCGCCGGGCGCAATACAGTTGACGTTGATGTCGTAGGGTCGCAACTGATCGGCGAGGCAGCGCGTATAGTGCGTCATGCCAGCTTTCGCGACGGCATAGATCGAGCCCTGGGTGCGGCCCTTGAAGGCGGCGACCGAGCCGATGGTGACGATACGGCCGGAGCGCCGTTCCATCATGCCGCGCGCCACCGCCTGGCAGGTCAGGATGGTCGAGAGCAGGTTACGGTCCAGCACCGCGCGGACGTCCTCCTCGCGAATGCCGACGGCATCGTTCGGATTTGGCTTGCCGCCGGCCGCGGCGATGTCGCCGCCGGCATTGTGGACCAGGATATCGATCGGCCCCAGCGACATGGACGTCGTCTCGACGATGCGCTCGATGTCTTCGCCCTTGGTCAGGTCGCCGAGCACGCGGATGGTGCGCACCCCGTGATCCGTTGCGACCGCTTCCGCCACCGCCGTCAGCGTGGAGCCTTCGCCATATTCCGCCGGCCCGTTCTCGCGCATGCCGTGAATGGCGACATCGGCCCCCAGGCTGGCGAGCCGTTCGGCAAAGGCGCGGCCGAGCCCGCGTCCGGCGCCGGTCACCAGCGCGATCTTGCCCGTTAACGGCCGAGCACCGTCGGATGACGTCATGTCGTTCTCCTTGATCTGGCAATTTCAGTCTGCGGCGAGGAAAGACCGATGGCGGAGCCTGCACGAGGCTCATCGGCGCGACAAGGGCGCTTGCGCCGGTAGGGGGCACGTCGGCGCCCTGCTTGATCTTTTGCGCGATCATTCGCATGTTGCGCGCACAATAACGTCCGATCAGGGAGAAGTTTTAGTGGCCTATCCGAACACCCAGTTATTCATCAACGGCAAATGGCGTCCGGCGCACAGCGGCAAGACCATCGAGGTGCTGAATCCCGCGACGGAAGAGACGATCGGGACAGTCGCGCATGCGGGGCGTTCCGACCTCGACGAGGCCCTTGCCGCCGCAGCCGCCGGTTTCAAGGTCTGGCGCGCGGTATCGGCGTTCGACCGCTGCAAGATCATGCGCAAGGCCGCCACCATCATGCGCGAGCGCAATGACGAAATCGCGCCGCTGTTGACGATGGAGCAGGGCAAGACGCTGGCCGAAGCCAAGATGGAAGCGATGGCGGCCGCCGACGTCATCGAGTGGTTCGCCGAGGAGGCCAAGCGCGCCTATGGGCGGCTGATTCCGGCGCGCGGGCCGGGCATCTATCAGATGGCGATCAAGGAGCCGGTCGGTCCGGTCGCAGCCTTCACGCCGTGGAATTTCCCGATCAACCAGGTGGTGCGCAAGCTCTCCGCCGCGCTGGCGTCGGGATGTTCGATCATCGTCAAGGCTCCGGAGGAAACCCCGGCGTCTCCCGCGCAGCTGATCCGCGCCTTCGCGGACGCCGGCGTGCCGGATGGCGTGATCAATCTCGTCTATGGCGTACCGTCCGAGATTTCGGAATATCTGATCCCGCATCCGGTGATCCGCAAGATCTCCTTCACGGGCTCGACCGTGGTCGGCAAGCAATTGTCGGCGCTGGCCGGCTTGCACATGAAGCGCGCCACCATGGAATTGGGCGGGCATGCGCCGGCGATCGTTTTCAACGACGCGGACGTGACCTCGGCGGCGAAGATCCTGGCGGCGGCGAAATACCGCAACGCCGGCCAGGTCTGCATTTCGCCGACCCGCATGCTGGTGCAGGACGACGTGTTCCGCGAATTCGTCGACAAGTTCGTCGAGGGCGCCAAATCCATGAACGTCGGCAACGGCATGGACCCCGATTCGAAGATGGGCTCGCTCGCCAATCCACGCCGCGTCATTGCGATTGAGGGCATGGTGCAGGACGCCATCGGCAAGGGCGCCAAGCTGGAAACCGGTGGCCACCGGGTCGGCAACAAGGGCTACTTCTACGAGCCCACGGTCGTCAGCGACGTGCCAAAGGATGCCCGCGCCATGAACGAAGAGCCGTTTGGGCCGTTGGCGCTGATCTCGCGCTTCTCGACGCTCGACGAGGTGACAGAGGAGGCCAATCGCCTGCCCTTCGGTCTCGCCTCCTACGCCTTCACCAGCTCGACCAAGACCGCAACCGCGATCGGTGCCAACATCGAAAGCGGCATGGTTTCGATTAACAGCTTTGGTCTGGCGCTGCCGGAAGTGCCGTTCGGAGGCATCAAGGACTCCGGATATGGCTCGGAGGGCGGCACCGAAGCCATGGATGCGTATTTCAACACCAAGTTCATTTCACAGACCGGGGTCTGAGAAGCCGTCACGGCTCGCATCGACCTGCCGGCGGCCTCGCCATCAAGCGGGCCGCCGGCGGATCAGAAACCTCTGCAGCCCTTCCAGCACCAGTTCGCGGCGCTGGTTGAACACGGTGCTGCGCAGGGTCACCACGCCCGTGGTCCGGCCCGGCACCAGCTCGGTCACTTCCAGCGCGGGATAGATGGTGTCGCCGGCATAGACGGGTTTCAGGAATTTGCTCGATTGTTCGAGGAAGCCGACCAGCGAGTCCTCGACGATATAGGGAAACAGGCCCGCCCCCGGCGCGGTGTGGACCAGGGTCTGTAAGCCATGCGCAAGCAGGTCCGGCATGCCGCGGGCGCGGCAATATTCGACATCGTAATGGATCGGATGGGTGTCGCCGCTCGCGGTCTGGAATGCGGCGAACACCGCCGAGGTCTGGGTGCGGCCGGGAATGACGAAGCGCTCGCCGAGCACGAAATCCTCAAACCAGCGTTGCTCCGGCACCATGCGGTGCAAGGCGGGATCGAACTCGGTCATGGCGTTTCCTGCGACAATTGGCGCTATTCGTCCTGCCCGGGCTTGCCCCGGGCATCCACGCCTTTAAAACAGCAGGGTACCCTCACAAGCAAGACCGGACACAGCCCGGCAACGACAAAGCAGCCATGACCTTCCTCGCAAAACCCTCAGCTTCGGACGAACACTCCGCACGCCTGGCCGGCATCGGCTTGATGATGCTCGGCGTCTTCATGTTCTCGTTCGGCGACGCGCTCGGCAAATTCCTGGTGGGCACCTATTCGGTCGGGCAGTTGCTGTTTCTGCGCGCCTGCGCTGCGCTGCTGCTGCTGCTGCCGATGATCTGGCAGCAGCGCGCCGCGTTCTCGTCGCTGGAGCGGCCGTGGCTGCAATTGCTGCGCGTGACGCTGTCGACCATCGAGGTCGCCGCGTTCTTCATCGCCACCGTCTATCTGCCGCTTGCCGACGTCATCACCTATTACCTGGCGTGTCCGATCATCGTCACCGCACTATCAGGAATTCTGTTGCGGGAAAAAATCGGCTGGCGGCGCTGGAGCGCGGTGCTGATCGGCTTTTGCGGCGTGCTGATCGCGTTGCGGCCATCGGCGCAGAGCGTGAGCTGGCCGGCCCTGATCGCGCTCGCCGGCTCCACGTCATTTGCGTTCCTGATGCTGATCACCCGCTCGGTGCGCGCGACGCCCGACATCGTGCTGGCGTCCACGCAGTTCATCGGCACCTTCGCGGTCGGCGCGGTGCTGTCGCCGTTCGGCTGGGTGAGTCCGAGCCTCGGCAGCCTTGGCCTGTTCGCGCTGGCCGGCGTCATCTCGGTGAGCGCGCTGATGTGCGTCAACCGCTCGCTGAAGCTTGCGCCGGCTTCCGTCGTGGTTCCGTACCAGTATTCGATGATCGTGTGGGCAGTGGCGTTCGGCTATGTCGTGTTCGGCGACGTGCCGCACGTCAGCACCCTCGTCGGGGCCGTCATCATCATCGGTGCCGGCTTCTATATTTTCCTGCGCGAGCAGCAGCTCGGCCGCCAGGCGCAGGACGTCGGCCCGCAGGTGTGACTTCCCGCATAGACCTGAATGGCCGGCAAGCGTTCCCTATTCCTTCTGCTCCAGCTCGAACACCAGCGAGTGCTTCTTCGGATCGCGGAACAGGAAGGTGACGTTCTTCTTTACGTCAGGATCCTTCTTCAATTCGGTGATGGCGTCCTTCAGCGTCTTCACCGTGGTTTTGCCGATCTTCGGCATCTTGCCCTTCTTGTCCTTCTCATAGACCATCGCGCCGTTGGTGAAAGCCATGGTGAACTTGCGGCCCTTCTTCGCTTCAGCGGCGTACAGGGCCAGCACCGGCGGATCGGGGTTCTGGTCCTTGCCGTTGGCCGAGAACACATAGGTGTCGGCGGTCACGGCCGCGACGAACCCCTTCGGATTGTTGCCGATCGCGCCGTGGTGCGGCACCTTCAGGATGTCGACGTGCAGCTTGCCGCCCTTCGCCTTCTTGGTCTTGATCAGTCCGTCCAGCACATGATCGCCGCGCTGATCGCCGGTCAGCAGGATCTTGCGGCCGAACACCTCGATCAGCATCACGATCGAGGAGAGGTTTGCCACCGCCTGATCGGGCTTGAACTTCACCTCGCCGCCGGTCGCGGACGGTTCGGCCGCAGCTTTTTTCTTCGCTTTCTTCTTCTTGATGTCGGCGAGCCAGTCCTTCTTCAGCTTCTCCAGCGCTTTCTGGTCCGGATTGGTGATTGTCACCTTCGCGGGTGCAAAACCCTTCGGCAGCTGGCCGACAGCCACGAGTTGCCCCGGCGCACCCTTGTTGATGGTGGCCCCCGAGGCCTTCGCGAATGCGGTGACATGCTCGCCTTGCGTCACCGACAGCGACTCGACCACCGCGTCGTCGATGCTGACGCCATCCATCAGCTTCGAGAAGGAGTTGAACCACAGCGTCTTGGCTTCCACCTTGTCGCCGTCATCGGCGCACTGCCCGTCGCCCGAAAGGCAGCCATACAGCCGCTCGACGCCGGCGATGTGGTCGTCGTCGATGTGCGTGCACATCACGAGGTCGAGCGCCAGTGTCGGCTGGCCAGAACGGATGTCCTCACTCTTCGGCATTGCGTCGCGCTCGGCCTTGATCTCCAGCAGGCGGGGAATGACGCGGTCTTCATAGGGAACGTATTTCTCACCGTCCTCGTTGTTGGCAGATTTCGGACCGGCATCGACGAGGAGGATCCGCTGAAAGCCACTGTTGCCCTGGTAGCGGACGAGGATGGAGTCGCCATGCGCCGCGTCGATCGCTTCGAAAATCACCATGTGTCACCCCCTGTTTGATTCCGTGGCCTGCCGTCAGAGTGATTGCAGCGCTCGCAACGCATCCACGAGCCCCGCGCCCTGGAAGCTGCGCTCGCGGCCGAGATCGGTCGCCGTCCGCATCAGCACCTCCTTGATCCGCTTCGGGTGGCCGATGAGTTCGCGATGACGCGCCATTAGCAGCGCGCAGACGCCGGACACGTGCGGCGCCGCCATCGAGGTGCCGTCCTTGACCAGCATCGTGTTTCCCGGTGCGGTCGAGCGGATCTTCTCGCCCGGCGCCACGAGGTCCGGCTTCATGCGCCCGTCGCCGGTCGGACCGCGGCTGGAGAAATAGCTCACGCCATAGGTGTGCGGGTCGTTGCGATGAGTGGCGCCCACGGTGATCACATCCTCAGCGTTGCCGGGATCGGTGATGCTGATGGCACGGTAGCCGGTGCCGAGCGTTTCCTTCTTCTCCTTCTTGTCGAAGCCCGAATTGCCGGCCGCTGCCACCACCACCGTTCCGTTGGCGGACAGGCGGTTGCAGGCCTCGCAGATCGGCGTGCGGCCGCAGGCATGCGCGTCCACTACATGCGCGGTCGCCAGCGACAGGTTCACGCCATGGATGACCGGGCGTTCGGGGTCGCGATTGATCCACGAGATGTAGTCGATCGCGGCAAGGATGGTGAATTCGTCATTCTCCGCGTCATCGTCGAACACCCGCAGGTCATAGAGCTGGATGTCGGGGCACACGCCCACGAACGGCGTCGTGTCGCCGGGAACACCCTTCGGCAGGTCGCCACCGAGGATGCCTGCGACGTGGGTGCCGTGCGGATCCTTGGGCGCCTTGGCATCGGTCGGGTCGAGGCGGATCAACGGCTCGATCAGCGTCCAGTCGAGCTCGCGTCCGTTGACGTTGCGGCGGCGAAGCGAATCCAGCGTCGTCTGGATGCGGAGGATCTTCTGTTGACGCGACAGGTCGCCCTCCCACGGGATTTTCGCGATCAGTGCGGCCGCGTCGAAGTCCTCGGCCAACAGATCGCGCAGGCGCGTGAAATCGAGCGTGCGGATGACCCGGCTCTTCATGCTCTTGGGCGCTCCGGGCCTGGGCAGGAAGGCGTCATGCGTTGCGTCGATGCCGGTGTCCACCACGGCCCAGGTCAGGTCCCTGGTGCTGATCGAAAACAGGGTGATAGCGGCGTCGGCCTTCACGGTCTGGCTCGAGAGTCGCACCGGTGACCTCAGCGAGCCGTGCAAGGATACGTTCGCCGGCGGAGCCGCTTGCGCGCGGACCACCCGGTTGCGGTGAATGGCCCAGATCAGGCTTTGCGCCTTCAGGGCGACGGCATCGCTCGGCGTTCGGTGGATTGCCGCGCGTTTGCCGATCCTGGACCAGAAGGTGCGCCGCGCCAGCGCGCTGTAGCTCTTCCAGAGCGGATTGAGGTTGGCGACGGTGGCGTCCGGCGTCGCCACCTCGCGCTGCCGCCTGTCATCGGGGTCCTCGTCGTCAACCTCCGATGCCGGCGCCAGCAGGGCGACAATGTCCCGAATCTTTTCGTCCGCGTTTGCGGCCTCTCTGACGTCGCCGATGTAACTGATCACGGCGCTGAGCGCGACGAAGCGAAGGTACTCGGTATCGTCGAATTCCAGCAATGCGTCCTTGATGCTCTTCTTCTGTTTTGCGAGCAGCATGTCTCCGAGCCGGGTCGGATCGCGATATTTCTCGTCGACACACGTCCACCAATAGGTCTTCGGGATCAGATAAGTGAGCATCTCCTCGAAGGTGACGTCGATCGCCACCGCGCGGGTGGTCGCGGCCACCCGGTGCGGGCGCAGCAGCCTTTCTGATGCGTCGCGGCTTTTCAGCGGCTCCTGACCCCGCGGGCGGTTGAGGATCGACCTGCGGATGTCTTCGGCGAGCAAGCCGCCGCCTCCCGCAGGCGTGCCGTCCTCGGCGGAGGTATCCTTCGGCACAACCAGCAGCGAAACTCTGGTCTTCTCGAGATCGCCGCGGCCGGCAAGCTTCAGGAAGCGGATCCAGACATCAGGCTGAACCGGGCTGTCCTGGGTGAAGCGCCGCATGCCGAACGTCTCGAACACGAGGCGGCGAATTTCTTCTTCGGTGAGGAATTGTTCGTCGGTTGAAGGCATATCGCGGTCATTTGCGAAAGAGTTGGTGATCACAGGAGTGAGCTCTCCACGCGTCTAATAGGGTATTGAAACAGTAGTTTTCAAAGTTTGCAACTGATGATTGAATGATGGAATGGCTGGCCCGCTGGGGGCGTTCCGAACGACGACACTTTTCAAGGACACGGCCGTGCAGCTCGTGGGCTATCATCGACGTTGAGTTGACGCCTCGGCGTTCCCGCATGCGGGTGCCATCGCCGTGAGCGCCGCCAACCATCATCGGTGCGGGGATGTATCTCCTCTGGTGCGAACAAGAGCTCGGGCACGAGGAGCCCGCCGGTGTGAGGTGCAAATCCATCAGCCCGTCGTCCCGGCTCAAGGCCGGGACGACCATTGGTGTGCCGAGCATGATCGACAGCTTGGAGGTGGAAGTCCTTTACCCAGCCTGATGGCGGCGAAGGGTTAGCGAAGCGCTGGAAAGACGCTTGGAGGTGGAAATCTCGAACTGGCCATGCGGTAGAAAATCCAGGTCATTGGCCTTCGGAGCGGCGGGAAAGGGTGAAGCCTGGACGGCGCTGCTCGAAGGGTCCGAAGCCAGCAAGACGGAGTCCACTATCTGAGCCTCTGGCACGGACGCAAAACAAACCGTCTGTGCTTAATCCGGCGAACCGCCGTATACGGACCCGTATGTACGGTGGTGTGGGAGGGGAGGAGTCGCGAGACTCCCTCCTATCCCGATTGCTCACCCCTCATGCCGTCTCGAACTGTTCCAGTTCTTCAGCGACGACCACACACTGCGGCTCAGCCGGAAGCGATCGACCGGGGTCGATGATCCCAGCGCCTCGAAGCGGTGCAGCTCGACGCCACTCCACTGGAAGCCGCATTTCTCCAGGATGTTGCGCGACGACGGGTTGGCGACCCGGGCGCCGGAGATCAGGTGCTCGACCGCGAATTCCTCGAAGGTGAAATCGATCATCGCCCGCGCCGCCTCGGTGCCGAACCCCTGGCCCCAATGATCGAAGCCGAGCCAGTAGCCGAGCTCCGGCGCGTCCGGCTCGTGCCAGTCGACGCCGACCATGCCGACCGGCGTGAAATTGTTTTCAATCAGGAATACGGTCTCGCGGGCATCGGCCGCCATCGCGCGCACGAATTCGATCGCATGGTCCTGGTTGTAAGGATGCGGCAGGCGGCGGGTCATTTCTGCAATGCGGCGATCATTGGCCAGAGCCGCGATCGCTTTTACGTCCGCGAGCGTCGGCCTGCGCAGTATCAGCCGTTCGGTCTCGAGGACGCAGGGACTGGGCTCGTGCAATGTCGGAGTCGGGATATCCTGCAGCATGTCGGGCTCCTGTAGACAGCTCTTTGACTATGATGCGTTTTCTGGTCGCAAAACCGGTGTCCACTTTTGCGGAACACGCACAAAAAAGAGGAGGCCGGTTTCCCGCCTCCCCTATAGAGCCCTCAGGAGCTCCGCCGGTTCAACAGGACCCGGCGGACTCATGTTGTCCACCGTTTACTCGGCCGCGGCTTCCATCATCGGTACAACCGATACGAAAGTGCGGCCGTTGGCTTTGGCACGAAATTCGACATGGCCTTCGACCTTGGCAAACAGAGTATGGTCGGTGCCCATGCCGACATTAAGGCCGGGATGCCAGGTGGTGCCGCGCTGACGCGCAATGATGTTGCCGGGGATCACGTGCTCGCCGCCGTACGCCTTGATGCCGAGGCGCTTGCCTGCGGAATCTCGTCCGTTTCGCGATGAACCGCCTGCTTTTTTGTGAGCCATGGCCCGTCTCCAACTTCTCTCAAATTTCTAGATCAATTCCTTGACGGAATCATCACACTTTTTGTCACGCTTCAGTTCTTGTCACTTCTTCGCGGCAGGCTTCTTTGAATCGGGCTTGGCGCGCGGCTTTGCCGCGGCCTTGGCCACCGGTTTCTTGGCGGGCGCCTTCCTCTTGGTCACCGGCGCATCATCGTCGTCGCCGTCAACAGGTGCCACCACAACCGGCTTCTCACGCTTCGGGCGCGGGCCGATGGTGGGCTTGTTGTCGTTGGTCAGGATCTCGGTGATGCGCAGCACCGTGATCTCGTCGCGGTAGCCGCGCTTGCGGCGCGAATTCTTGCGGCGGCGCTTCTTGAATGAGATGACCTTGGGGCCGCGCTTGTGCTGCAGCACTTCGGCTGCCACCGAAGCACCGGCTACCGTCGGCACGCCGAGCACCGGCGATTCACCGCCGACCAGCAAAACTTCGCCAAGCTGCACGATCGTTCCGACATCGCCGGCGATCTTGCCAATCTCGAGCACATCATCCGGAACGACGCGGTATTGCCGGCCGCCGGTTTTGATGACTGCGAACATCGTTTAATTCCTTCGTGTTCGATCCCGGCCTCGGACA
>JBKJUA010000403.1:0-2605 GCA_046590305.1 Bradyrhizobium sp. | reverse complement strand
CGCGAACGCGCGCTGATCAAGCGCGGGGTCTGGCCGGTGGCCGGCTGCGACGAGGCCGGCCGCGGTCCGTTGGCGGGCCCGGTGGTGGCCGCAGCCGTCGTGCTCGATCCCAAGCGAATTCCCAAAGGCTTGGATGATTCGAAGCGGTTGACCGCCGAACGCCGCGAGGAACTGTTCGAGGAAATCTGCGCCACCGCGTCGTTCGCGGTCGCCTTTGCCTCGCCGGCGCGGATCGATCGCGACAACATCCTGCGCGCCTCGCTGTGGGCGCTGATGCGCGCGGTGCAGGCGCTGCCGGAAGCGCCGCGGCATGTGTTCGTCGATGGCCGCGACAAGCTCAATGTCGCCTGCGATTGCGACGCCGTGATCGGCGGCGACAGGCTGGTGCTGTCGATCGCGGCGGCGTCGATCATCGCCAAGGTGACGCGTGACCGGCTGATGTGCGCGCTGGCGCAGGATTGTCCGGGCTACGGTTTCGAGCAGCACAAGGGTTATGGCGTGCCGGAGCACCTTGCGGCGCTGAGTCGGCTCGGACCGAGCGCCCATCACCGCCGTTTCTTCGCCCCCGTGGTGGCCGCGCGGGAAAAACATCAGCCGGCGGCCGTCGAACCCGACCTCTTGACCAGGGTGACGCCGGTCGATGCCGGGATTGTGGCGGTCATTTAGCGCCAGTTGCCTCGGCGGCATCAGCGCTTTATCACATGTGAGGGATCGAATAGCGCCGGCTTGTCGGGCTTGTTCGGGCATTTCGGACGTTTCATGCGTTTCACCTCCCTGATCATCGAACTGATCCGCGCCCGGCCGCGGCTGGTGGTGGGGCTGGTGGTGCTGCTGCAGGCCGCCATCTGGCTGATCCTGCCGCTGCTGTTGTATCGAAGCCCGCCCGACGACCTCGCCACGGTGCTGGCCTTTGGCCGGGAGTATCGGGTTGGCACCGATCTCGGCCCGCCGCTGGCGTTCTGGCTTGCCGATATCGCGTTCCGCGCCGCCGGCAACCACATGTTCGGCGTCTATCTGCTTGCGCAGCTTTGCGCGATCACGACGTTCTGGACGCTGTTTCTGCTGGCACGCACCATTGTCGGCGCACAGCAGGCGGTGCTCGTGGTGCTGCTGACGCTGACGGTCACGGCCTTCAGTTCGCCCGGTGTCGAGTTCGGCCCCCTGGTGCTGGCGCGCCCGCTATGGGCGCTGCTGTTGCTGCATTCCTGGCAGCTGATCGGCCAGAACCGGCGCAATGCCTGGTTCGCGTGGTCGATCGAAGCCGGGCTGTTGCTGCTGACCACCTCGGCCGCGTCAGGCCTCCTGCTCCTGATCGCCGGCTTTGCGCTCGCCACAAGGCGCGGACGGCGCATGCTGATGTCGTTCGACCCGCTGTTCGCGCTGCTGGTGATCGTCGTGCTGGTGCTGCCCTGGCTGATCTGGCTGGTGCGCGCCGACATGCTGGCGTTGCCGCCATGGCCCGATATCGCGGATCTCAAGGGCAGGGCGCTGCACTGGGGCACCTTGCTCGGCGGGCTGCTGCTGGCGATTTCCGGCATCCTGCTGCTGGCCGCGCTCAACTCCGGCTGGTTTGCGCGCAACCCGGAGGAGGCGCCGATCATCTTTCGGCCGCCGGTCGATACAATGGCCCGCGACTTCGTCTATTTCTTCGCCATCGCGCCCGCGCTGGCCGGAAGCCTGATCGCCGGCCTGTTCAACTACGACCGCGTCGTCGGCGGCGCCGGCATCGCGCTGCTGATGTCGGGACTGGCCGCGATCGTCGTGACCGGCGACCTGATTCAGCTGCGGCGCCAGCGTCTGCTGCGCTCGGTCTGGGCGCTCATCGTCGTCGCGCCCGCGCTGGCGGCGATCGCGGTGACGCTGTTCCTGCCATGGACCGGCAGCGCCGAGGTGTCGACGTCGATGCCCGGACGCGCCATCGCGCATTTCTTCGGCGACAGTTTCGAGCGGCGCACCAACCAGCGCTTGCGCGCGGTGGCTGGCGACCCGCAGCTGGCGAAACTGATCACGCTGGACAAGGCGCGACCGCACCTCTTGCTCGACGCGACACCGCAGCGGACGCCGTGGCTGACCCTTGCAAAATTCAACGAAACCGGCGGCGTCGTGGTCTGGCGGGCCTCCGACACCGCGGGCACCCCGCCGCCCGAACTCCTGCAGCGGTTTCCCGGCCTGGTGCCGGAAGTGCCGCGAGCGTTCGATTGGCTGGTGACCGGCCGCCAGCCGCTGTTGCGGATCGGCTGGGCCATCGTGCGGCCGAAGGGGTCGTGACGATAAACAGCGGGGGTCCCCGGACGCAGCGCAGCGCGTTAGCGGTGCGCTGCTGATCCGGGGTCATCCCATTTGCAAACGCTTGTGTCCCGGCTCTGCAGGTAAAGTTTGATCTCAGCGTTGCTCCCCGGACTCACCCTTCAAGATAATTAACCTTATCCCCAAAATGTTCTTACTTTGTTCTCAATTATCGCTAGGTTGTTAACCACCGGGCGTTGGATTTAGCGAACAATCGCTAAGTCACGAATCGCACTTGATTTAATCAAAAATAACGGGAGATAATCCATGATGCGCTTGAAGGTTGAAAAAGTCGCCGAAGGTCTCCATCCCAGCGAAG
>JBKJUA010000193.1:0-8802 GCA_046590305.1 Bradyrhizobium sp. | reverse complement strand
TGCGCCTCGCAGGTCTGGCCTCATTTATCCAGCGTCTGTTTGCGGGGCGTCAGTTCCCACGTAAATGTGCGACAGGTCCAACTCACGACCGCTTCGCGCCCCTAAACCGGATTCTTGCTCGTTAAAGGGCGTCAGGCATCTTCAGGGCTACCGGTGCGCACCGCCTGACCAGGTATTTCCGCTGCGCTCGCCGTTCAACTAACCTCATCCCGGTATCAATATAGGCCAGCGCCCTTGACCGGATTCCGGCGTCGGATGATCTATCCGCCGCCCGGTCAGCGGGATGCCTTGAAGGCAACGCGTGAGCCTCGCGGCAGCCCACTCCGAAAGCTCAACGAAAAAAGCCGGCACATGTGCCGGCTTTCGACGTTTACGATTATCCGGCTACCTAAGCAGCAGGAACAGAAGAATAAGGGGAATCGGTATTCCAACCAGCCAAAGCAGAATAGGCATCTTCGTCTCCTTCGTTGAATGATTGCTTCACCAGAACCGGTGCCCGGCGAACATGGGGATTCGATCTTCATCCCGGTGCCGACCACCTGCCGCCGCCGCCGCAGTTGCCGCAACGAGACTGATGAGCAGCGACATCGCGGCGATGAAGGCGGCGATCAGTGCCGTCTTGCGGGCTTTATCCGCCTGCTCCCTTGCCTTCAACTCGAGGTCACGGGCTTCCGTTACCGCCGCATCGACCCGCTTCTGGGCCTCGGCTTCGGGGAGTCCGGTCCGCGACGCCACGATTTGCGTGAGATAGGTACGATCGCGTGCCGTGAGCGCCTGGTTCTTGATGGTCCCGGCAAAGATCCGACCGGTTTCGGCTCGCAGCGTCTCGTCGTTCGACGTGTTGGTTGCCTTGACTTCAGCGGCACTAACGGACGCCTGACCCGGCTGCGGCCGCAGCAGGAGATCGACCGCGTAATCCGCCGGCCCCATCGTTAATCCGGATTTGGACATATTTCCGGACGCCGCGCCTGCGGTCACGGTCGAAGCCGCTTCAACACCGGTCTTGGCCGCCCCGAGTCCGACAATCGCCAGCACCGCTGCTCCCATCAGGACACCGACGGCCCACACCATGAAACCGTGGGTGCTGTCTCGAAATGCTCCTTCGGAGGAACGGGAATCCATCCAACGCGATCGCATCCTTCCAGCCAAATATCCGCCTGCTGCAAAGCTGGCGATTTGCACAATCACCATCCACCACGCCAGACCCAGCGCCACCACCCACAGCTTGGAACCCGTTCCGGGCCAAGGCGAGGTGAGAGAAAGGCCGACCGCGCTTCCAAAGGTCAAAAGAAGAAAAGAGAGTGCCGCGGCCGCTATTGCTCCGGCCAAAATCGGTCCCCATTCGAGGTAACTCGGCTTCGCAACAACCGTGTCGGTGATAGCCATGTTGAACATTCCTTTGATGAATTACCGAAGCCCGATGAGAGAAAGAACCGCCATGACGATCACGACGAGACCGACCAGATAAACTACACCGTTCATTGTTTTCTCCTGTGTTGAGGTTGATGAATTACTTCGCGCCGGGAATGCTGATCGTGAAGCTGGGTCCCGAGTTTCCCATCTTTCCGGTCGCCATCAAAACTGCGGCACCGATAAAGATCACCAGGACAACGCCCACCAGTACGCCCAGAATTCCGCTCGCCGAGTCGCCGCCGTCTGCCATTGAACTTTCTCCATGTTTGAACGCGGTTCCAACAATGCGGAACTGGGAAAGTTCCACCGCACATTCCGTCTGCCCGAGAAAAAAAGCAGCATCCGTGGATTGGGAACTCCCGGCAATCGGGGACGGTAGCCATGGAGAGTTGCGGCATGACAGGCGCGAAGGTCCGAGCCGCGCCTTCAAGTCTTCAAAAGGAATGTGTGAAAAACATGCAACACGCCGGCGGCAACGTTACTCGAGATCGGACCCACTTGGCGTCGTCACGTCAGCAGGAACCCGCCATCGACCGTCACCACGCTGCCGGTCATGTAGCGCGACGCATTCGATGCCAGCAGCATAATCGCGCCATCGAGATCGGATTCGGCGCCGATCCGCCGTTGCGGAATTCGCTTGGCCAGTTTTTCGCCTGATGGCGTCGCCCAGAATTCGTGATTCATTTCGGTGTCGATATAGCCCGGCGCCAGCGCGTTGACGCGAATGCGGTTGCCGGCCAGTTCCAGCGCCATCGATTTGGTGGCCTGGATGATGCCGGCCTTGGAGATGGTGTAGGGCGACAGGAACTTCATCACGCCGAAGCCGAGCACCGAGGCGACGTTGACGATATTGCCTTCCTGCTGGCGCGCGATCATTCGCCGCGCCAGCTCGGTCGCGGTGAAATAGGCGCCCTTCAGGTTGGCGTTGATGACGGCGTCCCAGTCCACCTCGGTCTGGTCGACCGCGAGCTTTTCAATGGCGATGCCGGCGTTGTTGATGAGGACGCTGACCGGGCCGAGCGCGGCCTCGGCGCTGTCGATTGCGCTGGCGATCGAGGCGGTATCGGTGACATCCATCTGCACCGCGACGGCGCGGCCGCCCTTGCTGCGGATTTCATCCTCCAGGCTCTTCAGCTTGGCGGTCTGG
The DNA here is from genome assembly GCA_046590305.1 of Bradyrhizobium sp. Taxonomy (GTDB): domain Bacteria; phylum Pseudomonadota; class Alphaproteobacteria; order Rhizobiales; family Xanthobacteraceae; genus Bradyrhizobium. The sequence goes on along the minus strand of JBKJUA010000193.1, from coordinate 6,242 downwards.
CGCGCCGCCAGCGCCACCGCGGCGCCCTGGGCGGACAGCACGCGGGCGAACTGCCGGCCGAGCCCCTGGCTGGCACCGGTGACGAGAATGACTTCCTGGCTGACGTCGAACAGACCGGGCATGAGGATTCCTTGGGGGGCGCTCTCGGGCGTCCGTCATACGGCGATTTAGGCCGGGTGCAAAGCCGGGGCTGCGGATATGCATTTCGGCGGTGCGGGGTCCCCTTATCAAGGCCGCCGAGGTTGGCTACAAGGGGCTGGACTAGACCTCAAAAAACACCAGACATAACGGGAGTGAGACAGTGGATCTTGGAATTAAAGGCCGCCGCGCCATCATTTGCGCATCGAGCAAGGGCCTTGGCCGCGCCTGCGCCATCGCGCTCGCCAACGAAGGCGTCCATGTGACGCTGACCGCGCGCGGCGCCGAGGCGCTGAAGAAGACCGCCGACGAAATCCGCAAGGCCAATCCCGGCGTCACTGTGACCGAGGTGGTCGGCGACATCACCACCCCGGAGGGACGCGCGGCCGCGCTGAAGGCCTGTCCGGATCCGGATATCCTGGTCAACAATGCTGGCGGCCCGCCCCCCGGCAATTTCCGCGACTGGACCCGCGACGACTGGATCAAGGCGATCGACGCCAACATGCTGACCCCGATCGAGCTGATCAAGGCGACGGTCGACGGCATGATGGCGCGCAAGTTCGGCCGCATCGTCAACATCACCTCGGCCGCGGTGAAGGCGCCGATCGAGGTGCTGGGACTGTCCAACGGCGCCCGCGCCGGCCTCACCGGCTTTTGCGCCGGCGTCGCGCGCAAGACCGTGATCAACAACGTCACCATCAATGGCCTGTTGCCGGGTCCGTTCGATACCGACCGCCTGCGCGGCCCGGTGGCCAAACTCGACGCCGACAAGCGCGGCATCACCGTCGACCAGTTGCTGGCGGAGCGGGCCAAACTCAATCCCGCGGGGCGGTTCGGCGACCCCGAGGAATTCGGTCAGGCCTGCGCGTTTCTCTGCGGCGCCAAGGCCGGCTTCATCACCGGGCAGAACCTCCTGCTCGACGGCGGCGCCTTCCCGGGCACGCTGTAAGTGAAGGCTGTCTGGTATGAGCGTACGGGCGCAGCGCCCGATGTGCTGAGCTTCGGCGAGATGCCGACGCCGACGGCCGGACCGGGCGAAGTCCGGGTACGGCTGGAGGCATCGGGCATCAATCCCGCCGATGTCGGCCGCCGCGCCGGCAGCTATCGCGCGATGGAATATCCTCGCGTGATTCCGAACAGCGATGGCGCCGGGATCGTCGACCAGGTTGGCGACGGCGTCACCCGGCTCAGCGTCGGGCAGCGGGTCTGGCTGTTCAACGGCCAGCGCAACGGCCGCGCCTTCGGCACTGCCGCCGAGTATATTGCGCTCGCCGAACATCTGGTGACGCCGCTGCCATCAGACGTGTCGTTCGCGGCCGGCGCCACCCTCGGCATTCCCGGCATGACCGCATGGTGCGGCCTGTATGGCGACGGACCGATTGCCGGCCAGACCGTTCTGGTCACCGGCGGCGCCGGTGCGGTCGGCCATTATGCGGTGCAGCTGGCAAAATGGGGCGGTGCGCGGGTGATCGCCACGGTCAGCTCGGCCTTCAAGGCGGAGCAGGCGCGGCTGGCCGGCGCCGATCTCGTGATCGACTACAAGACCGAGGACGTGGTCGCCAAGGCGATGGCCTTTACCGAAGGGCGCGGCGTCGATCGCGTGGTCGATGTCGATTTCGGCGGCAACATCGCGACTACGTTGAAGCTGATGGCGATGAATTCAACCATCGCGGTCTATGCCACCAACGGCAATCGCAGCCCTGTGGTGCTGATGCGCGAGCTGATGGAGCGATGCATCACGCTGCACGCGCTGGTGCTGTTCGCACTGCCGCAGCCGCTGCTGGCGGCGGCGCAGGCCGACATCTCGAAATGGCTCGCCGCGGGAAAACGCCTCCACAACATCGCCGCGCAATTTCCGTTGTCGGAAACCGCACAGGCCCACCTCGCGGTGGAGAAGGGCGACAAGCTGGGGACGGTGGTCGTGGATTGCGCAAGGTAGAAGCTGAATCAAGACACAGGGAACGCCGGATGCACTGGAAGATCGGCAATGTCAGGATCACAAAGATCGTCGAGCTGGAGACGGTCGGAAGCACCCGATTCATCCTCCCGCTCGCCATCAACGAGGAAATTCAAAAGCTGCCCTGGCTGATTCCGTATTTCGCGACTGAAGAAGGCCGGCTGAAGATGTCGATCCATTCGCTTGTCGTGGAGACGCCGACGCGGCGGATCGTTGTCGATACCGGGCTTGGCAACGACAAGGAAGGCCGCAAGGTGCCGACCTGGAACAACCGGCAGGACCCCTTCCTCGAAACCATGACGGCGGCGGGCTTTCCCCCTGACAGCATCGACACCGTGCTGTGCACCCATCTGCATGTCGATCATGTCGGCTGGAACACACGGCTCGTCGGCGGCCAATGGGTGCCGACATTCGCCAATGCGCGCTATGTGTTCGGCCGGACCGAATATGAGCACTGGCGCGACCACAGCGACGAGACCGACAAGCTGGCGGTCTTCAATGACTCGGTCAAACCGATCGCGGATGCCGGCCGCGCCGACCTGGTCGCCAGCGACGCCAGGCTGTGCGACGAGATCACCCTGATCCCGACGCCCGGCCACAGCCCGGGCCATATGAGCATCCTTGTCCAGTCGGAGGGCGAACAGGGCCTGCTCACCGGCGACGTCGCCCACCATCCCTGCCAGATGGCGCATCTCGACTGGTCGTCGACCGCCGATTCCGATCCCGTGCAATCCGCCGCGACACGGCGAGAGCTGTTCGGACGCTTCGCCGATACGCCGACGCTGGTGATCGGCGGGCATTTCAATGCCGGCCACATCCAGCGCGACGGCGACGCCTTCAAATACGTGGCGCTGTCGTGAAGCCGCGGTGTGGTGGGCACGGCGCGAAGAGCGCGCCTTTGCCCACCCTACGTAGCGGAGCTGCAATGCGGCGCGCAGTCAGCCATTGAATTTCCCGCCGTGCTGTTCCATGAAGCATCGAGGCAAGTAAGACCTTCAAAAGGGAGTGAGACATGAAGCTTGTTCGTTACGGGGCCAAGGGCCAGGAAAAGCCTGGCCTGATCGACAAATCGGGTCAGCTGCGCGACCTCTCCGCCCATGTGAAGGACCTCGACGGCGAGGCTTATGCGCCGGCGTCAATCGCCAAGCTCGCCGGCCTCGATGCCTCGAAACTACCCGCCGTCGACGGCAAGCCGAGGATCGGGGCGCCGGTAGGCGGCGTGCCGAAATTCATCGCCATCGGCCTCAACTATTCCGACCACGCCGCCGAAGTGGGCATGCCAATTCCGGCCGAACCCATCATCTTCATGAAGGCCATCAACAGCCTGTGCGGCCCCAACGACGCGGTGGAGAAGCCGCGCGGCTCGACCAAGCTAGACTGGGAAGTCGAAATCGCCATCATCATCGGCACCCGCGCCAAGTACGTCGCCGAGACCGACGCCATCTCTCATGTCGCCGGCTATTGCGTCTGCAACGACGTCTCCGAACGCAATTTCCAGATCGAGCGCCTCGGCCAGTGGACCAAGGGCAAATCGCACGACACATTCGGCCCGCTCGGCCCGTGGGTCGCCACCAAGGACGAGATCGCGGACGTGCAGAAACTGTCGATGTGGCTCGACGTCAACGGCAAGCGCTGCCAGACCGGCTCGACCGCGACCATGATCTTCGGCGTTGCCAAGATCGTGTCCTACGTCTCCCAATTCATGACGCTGATGCCCGGCGACATCATCACCACGGGCACGCCGCCCGGCGTCGGCTCCGGCATGAAGCCGCCGAAATTCCTCAACGTTGGCGACGTGGTCACGCTCGGCATCGAAGGCCTCGGCGAGCAGCGCCAGGAAATCGTCGCGGCGTGAGGTTTAGGAGCGCGCACCGCTCAGGTGCGCGCTCCCTTCGTCATTGCGAGCGCAGCGAAGCAATCCATCGATAACACGACAAGAAAGAATGGATTGCTTCGCTGCGCTCGCAATGACGGCTGAGGTTTCGGTCAAAGCATACTTCAAGGAAAAACCCCGATGAAACTCTCCTTCTCCCCGGCCTCGCCTTTCGCCCGCAAGGTGCGGATTGCCGCGATCGAACTCGGCCTGATCGACAAGATCGAGTTCATCTCGGCCACCGTGGTGCCGGGCCAGCCCAATGACGAGTATTCGCGCATCACGCCGCTGAAGAAGCTGCCGGTGCTGATCCTCGACAATGGCGACGTCATTCTGGATTCCTATGTCATCGTCGAATATCTCGACGAACTGGCCGGCGGCGGAAAGCTGGTTCCGGCATCGGGCGCGTTGCGATGGAAGGTCAAGAGCGATCATTCCATGCTGCAGGGCATGCTGGATTCGATGCTGCTGTGCCGCTACGAAAAGATGGTGCGGCCGGAGCCGCAGCGCTGGCAGGCATGGGCCGACGATCACTGGGCCCGCGCCTGGAACGGCATGGCACGGTTCGAGAAACAGACCGAGATGCTGGCGCGGCCGCAGCTCGATATCGCGCAGATCGGTCTGGTCTGCGTGCTCGGCTATGCCGACTTCCGCTTTGCTGATTGCGGCTGGCGCAAGGCCTTTCCGAACCTCGACGCCTTCCACCAGAGGATGCTGGAGCGGCCGTCGGTCAAGATCTCGGTGCCGCCGCCGGCGTAACGGGAAGGAGTTGCCATGAGCCTGAAATTCACCGTCGGCGATCTCACCGTCCACCGTCTGATCGAGCAGGAAACCACCTTCCTGCCGGCACTGGAGATGTTGCCCGGGTTGACGCCGGAACTGTTGGCGGAAAACCGGACATGGATGCAGCAGGCCGGCGCGCTCGACGCCAGCGACGTGCTGATCCTGTGTTTCCAGTCCTATGTCGTGAAGACACCGCATCATACCATCCTGATCGACAGCTGCATCGGCAACGACAAGCCGCGGCCGCTGCGCCCGAAGTGGAACATGAAGACCGACGACATTTATCTGCGTGCGCTGGCCACGACCGGTTTTGCCGTCGGCGACATCGACTTCGTGATGTGCACCCATCTGCATGTCGACCATGTCGGCTGGAACACGCGGCTGGAAAATGGCCGCTGGGTGCCGACCTTTCCCAACGCGCGCTACGTGTTCGGCAAGAGCGAATTCGACTACTGGACCGAGCAAAACGCGAAGACGCCGGTGCCGCCGTTCGGCGACAGCGTGCTGCCGGTGGTCGAAGCCGGAAAGGCCGAGATCGTGCGCGACGAATACGCAATCGGCGACCACACGCGGATCCTGCCGACGCCGGGCCACACCCCGGGACATGTCGCGTTCACCTTCGGCCGCGGCAAGGACGAAGCGGTATTCTCGGGTGATTTGATGCACTCGCCGCTGCAGACGCGGTATCCGGAACTGTCGGCGAAATTCGACGTCGATCAGGCCGTGGCGGCCGCGACGCGGCGCGCCTTCCTTGAGCGCTATTGCGACACCGACACGCTGTGCTGCACCGCGCATTTCCCCTCACCCTCGACGGGGAAAATTCGCCGGCTGGGCAACGGGTTTTCGTGTGAGGCGGTCTAGCTGCTTTCACACCTTGCCCCGCTTGGGGTGAGGGAGAAGATTCAATCGAACAGGCTCGGCGTGTGATTGACCACCGCGCCTTCAATCGCCAGCATTTTCAGCTTGGTCACCACGCCGCCATTGGCCGAAAACCCGCCCGGCTTGCCGCCGGCGGCGAGCACCCTGTGGCAGGGGACCACGATCGGACAGGGGTTGCGGCCGAGCGCCTGGCCGACGTCGCGCGACAGCTCGACGCCGCCGAGTTTTTTGGCGATATCGCCGTAGGTCAGCGTCTGGCCCGGCGGGATGCGGCGGGCGATGTCGTAGACGCCGCGGTTGAATTCGGGAACGCCGTCGAGATCGAGTACGATGTCGGCAAGGTCGTTCGGCTTGCCCGCGAGCAGTTCAATAATGCCCTCGATCGCGCGCTGCACCTCGGCTGGCGGCGGCGTCTCGGCGAGCTCGCCATGGCTCTGGCGGATCCGGGTGCGGGTCTTGTCCTCGCTGCCCATCGGCAACTGCACGCCATTGATGCCGCGCGCACCCCACACGATGCCGCAGCGGCCGATTGAAGTGTCGAATATTGCAAACGAGTGGCCGCTCATGGCTGCCTCCAATCCAGCTTCCATGTCTGAGCTTGATGCTGACCAG
>JBKJUA010000181.1:0-10113 GCA_046590305.1 Bradyrhizobium sp. | reverse complement strand
CTGATCGTCGCGGCGTCGCTGTGCACCTCCGAGAAGATGGCGTTCATCATCCGCCACACCTCCGGCATCGTTTGCGCGCCGATCACCACCGAAGACGCCCGCCGGCTGCGGCTCGATCCGATGGTGGCGCACAACGAGTCCAACCACACCACCGCCTTCACGGTGTCCATCGACTACAAGCCGGATAACGGCACCGGAATTTCGGCCGAGGAGCGCGCTTCCTGCTGCCGCGCGCTGGCCAATCCCAATGCCGGCGCCAATGATTTCGCCCGGCCCGGCCATATTTTCCCGCTGATCGCGCGCGATGGCGGCGTGTTGCTGCGCTCCGGCCATACCGAGGCCGCGGTCGACCTCTGCAAGCTCTCCGGGCTGCCGCCGGTCGGCGTCATCTCGGAATTGATGAACGACGACGGCACGGTCATGAAGGGCGAGCAGGTGGCCAAATTCGCCGTCACCCACAAGCTCAAGCACGTCACCATCGCCGACATGATCGCCTACCGCCAGGCGCGCGAGAAACTGATCGAACGGGTCTCGACCTTCACCACCGAGAGCCCGATCGGCCCGTTGCAGGGCTACGCCTATCGCTCGCCGTTCGATTCCATCGCCCATGTCGCGTTCGTCTACAACGGCATCGGGGACGGCAGGAACGTGCTGACGCGCTTTCACAAGCCTAATATCGTCAAGGACATCTTTACCGGGCCGAAGCGCATGCAGGCGGTGCTGGAGCATTTCAAAAGGAACGGCAGCGGCGTGCTGATTTACCTGCGCGACGGCGCCGCCGGCGTTCCGGTAGCACCCTTGCCGGAAGACAAATCCGCCGAAGCCGACCGCAACAAGCAATGGCGCGAGGTCGGTGTCGGCGCGCAGATCCTCAGGGATCTCGGCGTCAGCTCGATCCGTCATCTGACGTCGTCGGTGCACGACTACAAGGGACTGTCGGGTTTCGGCATCGAGATTCTCTCCAACGAACAGCTTGAAGGCTAAGGTTGTGATTCCGGGACCGGTTGTGCGCCCCGGAATGACGCAACGTTAAGCGTCCAATCCAATTGCGCTTGGCCCGATAGCACTCTATTTTGTCGACCAGATGCGTAAGGACCGAAAGGAATTCTCATGAGCGTGCGCCCTCAGACCAAGGACAAGCCGGCTTCGGTCGAGTTCCAGTGGGACGATCCGTTCATGCTCGACGAGCAGCTTACCGAAGACGAACGCATGATCCGCGACACCGCGCGCGCCTATGCGCAGGACAAGCTGCTGCCGCGCATCACCAAAGCCTATCTCGACGAGAAGACCGATCGCGAGATCTTCAACGAGATGGGTGAACTCGGCCTGATCGGCATTACCCTGCCGGAGGAATATGGCTGCGCCAATGCGAGCTACGTCGCCTACGGCCTGGTGGCGCGCGAGATCGAACGCGTCGATTCCGGCTATCGCTCGATGAATTCGGTGCAGTCCTCGCTGGTGATGCACCCGATCTATGCCTATGGCGACGAGAACCAGCGCAAGAAATATCTGCCCAAGCTCGCCACCGGCGAATGGGTCGGCTGTTTCGGCCTGACCGAGCCGGATGCCGGCTCCGATCCCGGCGGCATGAAGACCCGCGCCGAGAAGACTTCGGACGGTTACCGGCTTACCGGTACCAAGATGTGGATTTCCAATGCGCCGATCGCCGACGTGTTCGTGGTGTGGGCCAAATCGCCTGAACATAACAACCAGATCCGCGGCTTCATTCTCGAGAAGGGCATGAAGGGCCTGTCGGCGCCGAAGATCGGCGGCAAGCTCTCGCTGCGTGCCTCCGTCACCGGCGAGATCGTGATGGAAGGCGTCGAAGTGCCGGAGAGCGCATTGTTGCCCAACGTATCCGGCCTGAAGGGGCCGTTCGGCTGCCTCAACCGCGCCCGCTACGGCATTTCCTGGGGCGCGATGGGAGCTGCGGAAGACTGCATGGCGCGCGCGCGGCAATACACGCTCGACCGCAAGCAGTTCAACCGCCCGCTGGCGGCGACGCAACTGGTGCAGAAGAAGCTCGCGGACATGCAGACCGACATCGCGCTCGGCCTGCAGGCTTCGTTGCGGGTGGGGCGCCTGATGGACGAAGGCAAGATGGCGCCGGAGATGATCTCGATCGTCAAGCGCAACAATTGCGGCAAGGCGCTCGACATCGCCCGGATGGCCCGCGACATGCACGGAGGCAACGGCATCCAGATCGAATATCACGTGATGCGTCACGCCGCGAATTTGGAAACCGTCAACACTTACGAAGGCACCCACGACGTCCACGCCCTGATCCTGGGCCGCGCGATAACAGGCATTCAGGCGTTTTCGTAAGTTGCATGACAACGTCATCCTGAGGTGCGCGCCTCTTCGGCGCGCCTCGAAGGATGACGAGAGGGTGGTGCCGCCCGCCATCCTTCGAGGCTCGCAAGGGCTCGCACCTCAGGATGACGGGCCCTTGAAAACCGGAAATGCCATGGCCGACAACGACGACATCCCGTTCAACCGCGACTTTCCCCTGAAGCCCGGCGTGGTCGAGCAAGTCCGTCCCGGCGTGCGGCGCGTGCTTTGCAACAATCCGAGCCCGTTCACCTTCACCGGCACGGTCAGTTACATCGTGGGCACCGGCAAGGTCGCGATCATCGATCCCGGTCCAGAGGACGCAGCCCATGCGGCGGCGCTGCTCGACGCGGTGCGCGGCGAGACCGTGACGCATATCCTGGTCACCCACACCCACCGCGACCACTCGCCGAACACCATCAGGATCAAGGCCGCCACCGGCGCCACCGTCTATGCTGAGGGTCCGCATCGCGCCTCGCGGCCGCGTTACGAAAGCGAGAAGCACAATCCGGAATCCGGCGCCGACCGCGACTTCAGGCCGGATACCGAAGTGAAGCACGGCGACACCATCGAAGGCGCCGGGTGGGCGCTGGAAGCGGTGGCGACGCCGGGCCATACCGCCAATCATCTGGCGTTCGCCTGGCCGGAGCGAAAGATCAATTTCGTCGGCGATCACGTGATGGGCTGGTCGACCTCGATCGTGGCTCCGCCGGATGGATCGATGGTCGATTACATGGCGTCGCTGGAAACGCTGGCGGCGCGCGACGAGGATTTGTATTTTTCCGGTCATGGTCCGGAAATTCCGGATGCCCGGCGCTATGTGCGTTTCCTGACCAGGCATCGTCAGGCGCGCGAAGCCTCGATCCTGCATCGCCTCGCCAAGGGCGAAACCGATATTCCGACCATCGTCCGCGTCGTCTATATCGGCATCGACCCGCGGCTGACGAATGCGGCCGGCTATTCCGTGCTGGCGCATCTGGAAGATCTGGTCGCGCGCGGCGTGGTGGCGACCGATGGCGATCCCGTGATCGGCGGAAATTATCGGCTGGCATGATTCTGAACCTCTCCCCGCCAGCGCTGGGCGAGGGGGCGCACTTCCGTTCCCGCTACCCGCGACCAACTACTCCTTCTTCTTCACCGTCTTCGCCTGCGCCTTGGCCGGCGTCTGCGGTTTCTTCACCGCCGGCTTGGCCTGGTCGGCGGCCGTGTTGATGTCCTCGATCAGTTTGGTCACCCGCGCGGCGTTGCTGCCGAGGTCGCTTTCGAAATAGCGCGACGAGGAGCGGATATCGACGCGTGAGCCTTCGCCGTCGGGCTTGATGCGGATTGTCACGTCTTCGCGAAACCCCATGATCAGCGTTTGCGCGATCGCCTCGATGCGGCCGTCGCGGCGCGGCTGCGGCGGGCGTTCGTCGACCACGCGCCATTTGCGCTTGTTGACCAGCGCGAGCGTCACCTCATAGGCCCTGAGCGCGGGTACCTCGAGTTCGACGGTCTCGACATCGGGATAGGCCAGCCGCTGCTGCTCGGCCGAATAGAGCCCGGCATAGACCGCGGGGTTGGCGCCGTCGCCACCGCGCAAGCGCGCCAGCGCTTCGAAGCGCGGCGGATCGATCGGGTCGGTGGTGATGTCGTGGATCTTCGGCAGCTTGCGGTATTGCAGCCCGAGATAGGCGGGATAGGCCAGCACGACCGCGCTGATCATGAACGCCAGCAGGATGCGACCCATGCCGCGCGATCCGTTCTGCCAGATCGCGACGAAGGCCGCCAATCCCGTCATGATCGAAAGCCCGGCGCAAGCCAGCGCGCCGAGAAACGTCGCCATCGCCGGTTTGACTTCGAGGAAGCCGAAGCGGACGATGGCGATGGAAACCAGCACCGCGACCAGCGAAAATACCGCGAGGTTGCGCGCCCAGGTCGCGAGGCTGGACACGGGCTCCGACTGGTAGGGAGCGGAAAACCTGCGGGCCATCCTTAAATTTCCATCATGGATTGGGGCGCCGGTTCCTGGTTCGGGCAGATAACCCGCGCTGGTGACCTAGCGCATTTTTGGGCCGGGAGGGAAGAGTTCCGGCCCCGAAAAACAGCCGAAACGGCGGTGGAAAAAATCTGTCATGGCGCATGGTCGAACTGCGCGGCCACGAAGTCGACAAAGGCCTTGATGCGTGGCGCGCGATGGCGGCCCGGAACCGTCAGCGCATGAATCGGAAACGATTCCGGCATGCTGCTTTCCAGCAGCAGCTGAACCAGCGTGGCCTCCCGCAAGGGGCGCGCGACCATGAAATCCGCCAGGCGTGCGATGCCAAGCCCCGCGATCGCCATGTCGAGCAGCAGGTCGGCATTGTCGCTGGTGAATGAGCCGGATACGGCGAGCCGGTTGATGCCTTCATGGGTGTGGAAGGGCCATTGCGACCACGCCGGTCCCGGCAGCGTCAGGCAATTATGCCGCAGCAGATCGGCGGGCACGCGCGGCGATCCATGCTTCTCCAGATAGAGCGGACTGGCGCAGATCAGACGCTTCGCTTCGGTGATCTTGCGCGCCATGAGGGTGGAGTCACCGAGCGCGCCGGAGCGGATCGCCACGTCTACCTGTTCGGCAACCAGATCGACCTGATGGTCAGAAACATGCAGTTCGACCGTGATATCTGGATAACGGTTCAGAAAAACCGGAAGTGCCGGACAGAGTATTTGTTTGGCGAGCGCCGTCCCGATGCTGATTTTGAGGTGACCGCGCGGCAGCCGGCTCGCGGCCGTGACCTCGGCTTCCGCGGCCTCGATCGATGCGAGGATGTCCCGGCTGCGGGCAACAAAAACTTCGCCTTCCGCGGTCAGCGCCAGCCGGCGCGTCGTCCGCGTCAGCAGGCTGACGCCCAGCCGGTCTTCGATACGGGTCACCAGCTTGGACAGCGCAGAGGGTGTGATCCCGAGATCGTCGGCCGCGGCGGCAAAGCTGCCGCGCTCGATCACGCGCACAAAGGCGTTCATTTCGGCGGAGGCGGCGCTGACACTCATGAATTCAGTTCACGTATGAATGTTAGATTTAGCTAATTATAGCGCTCAAGATACATAATACGATCCTTCTTTGCAATGAAGGAGGATCGATATGTCCCGGGAAATGAATACGAACGGCGGCGTCCTGCGTCCGGACGGCAGCCCCGACATCGCCGCTTACGCCAGGCTGGCGCACCGCGAACGCGCGGCGGCCGTTGCTGCCTCGGCCGGAGAAGCCATGCGCATGGTGCGGGAAATGGTGTCGGCTGTGCGGGCCAGCCTCGCGCCGGCCGCAAGATCCGGACCGGCTTCCGGAAAGCATCACGTGATTGCTGGAAGATAGTTCGCGGGTAGCCAAACAGAAACCGGCGCTTACTTCCCTTCTCCCACAACAAGGAGAGAAGGGAAGATGTGCCAGTTCCTACGCCGCGGCGTTGGGAAAACTGTAGCTCTTGAACTGGTCGCGCAGCGCGGTTTTCAGGATCTTGCCCGTCGCGGTGTGCGGAATGCCGTCGACGAAGGCGACATCGTCAGGCATCCACCACTTGGCAATCTTGCCGTCCATGAACTTCAGGATGTCCTCGCGCGTCGCGCTCTGGCCGGCCTTGAGCTGGATGATCAGGAGCGGACGCTCGTCCCATTTCGGATGATAGACGCCGATCACGGCGGCCTCCGCCACCGCGGGGTGTCCGACTGCGAGGTTTTCCAGATCGATCGACGAAATCCACTCGCCGCCGGACTTGATCACGTCCTTGGAGCGGTCGGTGATCCGCATGTAGCCGTTGGCGTCGATGGTGGCGACGTCGCCGGTGTCGAAATAGCCGTCGTCGTCGAGAATATCGGCATCGACGCGGAAATAGGCCTTCGACACCGCGGGTCCGCTGACCTTCAGCCGCCCGAAGGTCTTGCCATCCCACGGCAGGTCCTTGCCGGCATCGTCGGTGATCTTCATCTGCACGCCGAACGGCGGATAGCCCTGAGTCTGCAGGATATCGAGCCGGGCTTCGCCCTTGAGTTCAGCGAACGGCGGCTTCAGCGCGGCCAGCGTCCCGATCGGGCTCATTTCGGTCATGCCCCAGGCGTGGCGAACCGCGACGCCCAGATCGAGGAACGACTGGATCATCGAGCGCGGCATTGCCGAGCCGCCGCACACCACCATGCGCAAATGCGGCAGTTTCAGATGGCTGGCGGCCATGTGGTTGAGCAGCATCAGCCACACCGTCGGCACCCCGGCGGTATGCGTCACCTTCTCGGTGTCGAGCAGTTCATAGACCGAGGCGCCGTCGAGTTTGGCGCCGGGGAATACCAGCTTGGTGCCCATCGAGGGCGCCGAGAACGCGATGCCCCAGCTGTTGGCATGGAACAATGGAACCACGGGAAGCATTGTATCCGAGGCGTTGGCGCCGAGGGAATCGCCTGAATTGGCCATCAGCGCGTGCAACACGTTGGAGCGATGCGAATACAATACGCCTTTGGGATCGCCCGTGGTACCGGACGTGTAGCACATCGCAGCCGCGGTATTCTCGTCGAACGACTTCCACTTGAAGTCGCCGTCGGCTTCCGCGATCCAGTCTTCATAGGCGATCACGTTCTTCAGCGTGGTCTGCGGCATGTGCGCCTTGTCGGTGAAGACGATGTAGCGTTCCACGCTGGGAAGCTTGTCGGCGATCTTCTCCAGAATCGGAATAAACGTGAGATCGGTCATCACCACGCGGTCTTCGGCATGATTGATGATCCAGGCGATCTGGTCCGGGAACAGTCTGGGATTGACGGTATGGCAGATCGCGCCGATGCCCATGATGCCGTACCAGGCTTCGAGATGGCGCCAGGTGTTCCAGGCGATGGTGGCGACGCGGTCGCCGAGCTTGATGCCGTCGCGGTCGAGCCGCTGCGAGACTTTCAGCGCCCGGTCGCGGATTTGCCGATAATTGGTGCGGTGGATGGGGCCTTCGACCGATCGGGTTACGACTTCCTGGGTGCCATGGACTTCCGCGGCGTGCTCGATAATCCGGTGACAAAGCAAGGGCCAGTCTTGCATCAATCCAAGCATACGGTCGTTCCTCCAGAATGTGTTGTCGCTTGCCGCTCTTATTCGGAATTGCCATGAACTTTAGCGCGGGGAAAGCAAGCCGGAAATGGCCTTGTGAAAGCTTTCGGCACGCCCGGGCGGCAATGGTTACCGCCGCGGCGGTGCTATGGCTTTGCGCCCAATCAATATCCGCTGTCGCGGCGACCAGAGCGGGCGCCTGGCCCCCGGCGCCCTGGGGCGGCTTGTTCGGGGATAGCCGGCTGAAGAAGCCGCGCCGGGCGGTGATCGCGGTGCCGCTGCCGAAGCCGCGCCCGGCCGAGGCGCCGAAAGCCGCTCAGTCCAAAGCTGCTGAGTCCGGTAAGGCCGAGTCGAAGCCCGAACCCAGTAAGGTGGAAGCCGACAAGCCCGAGCCCGAGAAGCCGGCCGCGGCCGGGACCGACAAGACGGCCGAGCCAGTTCCTCCGGCGCCGCCGCCGCCCTCGGCCTGCAGGCTGGCGCTGACCGAAGTGATCGCGATCGCCCCCAGCATCCCCGACATCAAGGGCGCCAGCGGCTGCGGCGGCGAGGATCTGGTGCGGCTGGAGGCCGTGGTGTTGCCGGACAAGCGGCGGGTAACGGTGAAGCCGGCCGCCGTCCTGCGCTGCGCCATGGCCACCGCGGTCGCCGACTGGATCCGCACGGACATGGCGCCGCTGGCTGAGAGCCTCGGCAGCACCATCAGCGATCTCGACAATTTCGATTCGTTCCAGTGCCGCGGCCGCAACCGCGTGGCCGGCGCCAGACTGTCGGAGCATGGCCGCGCCAACGCGCTCGACATTCGCGCCATCAAGCTCGCCAACGGCCGCTCGATCTCGTTCACCGACCGTAACGTGCCGCGCGAGACTCGCGAGAGCGTGCTGCATTCGATGTGCGCGCGGTTTCCGACGGTGCTGGGGCCGGGCTCGGACTGGTATCACGAGGACCACATCCATATCGATCTGATGGAGCGGCGAAACAACTACAAGATCTGCCAGTGGAACGTGTGGGAGCCGCTGCCGCCGATCGCCCCGCTGCTGCCGGCCGCGCGGCCGGAGGAGGCCCCTCCGCGCGAAGTCGCCGCCAAAGCCGAGCAAGCCAAAGCCGAGCAAGCCAAACCCGAGCAGCCCGGGCAGGGTAAGCCTGAGCCGGCAAAATCGCCGACGCCGGAACCGGCCGCCGGTAAAGTGACCAAACCGGACGCCGCTGCGACCGTACCGGCAACGAAAAAGCGCCGGGAAGACCGGCGCTTTTGATCGATGGACTGATGATGCGAAGCCGGTCGGGCGGGTTACTGCATCATCGCGTGGCCGCCGCCCTGCAGCGCCATCTTGGAATTGTACGGCGAGTCGCCTTGCTTGGGATCGAGCACCACCACGACCGTACCCTGCTTGACGCGGGTGTAGAGATCGATGACGTCCTCGTTGGTCATGCGGATGCAGCCCGACGAAATCGAGGCGCCGATATATTCCGGCTGGTTGGTGCCGTGGATCCGGAACAGGGTGTCGCGGTTGCCCTGGTAAAGGTACAGCGCGCGGGCGCCAAGCGGATTGTCGACGCCGCCGGGTACCGAGGCGGGCAAACCTTCGATGCGCTTGTGGATGTCAGCGGTCGGCGTCCATTTCGGCCATTCCGCCATGTTGCCGATGCGCGCAATGCCGGAGAACGCCAGTGCTTCCTCGCCGACGGTAATGCCGTAGCGGATCGCCTTGCCGCCATCCTGCACCAGATAGAGATAGTGGTTGTCGGAATCGACCACGATGGAGCCGGGCATTTCCTTGCGGTGATAATCGACGATGGCGCGGCGGAACGGCTCGGCGGGAGAAACCTTGGCGTAGCGCGCCTTGGCGAGCTGGGCCTTGTCAGCCGGCTTGAGCGAGGCCTCCGGCGCCGCTTGATAGGTCGTGGCCTGCATGCAGCCCGACAGCATCAGGCCGGTGGCCAGCATTCCCAACATTGCCTTCAGCGACGACATGGTTCAGTTCCAATCGAAAGTCTTCACGGTCGCGCACCAACCCTGCGCCCGAAACGCCACGATTCCATTAAGCGCATTATCGTCGAAATCGCCCATAATTCCAGAGCTTAGATGCCTGTCCCGCGTCGCAACACTTCGGCTGTGTCATTTTTGCCGCAAGTTTTGCGGTTTCCGGCTGATTTTTGAGCAGAGGCGCTGACGCCGCCGAATCGCCGCCATGGTGTCGCCACTCCGTCGCCGCAAATATGGATCGGAGGTTAATGCGCCGGTCATCAAGCGCTTGCCAGAATCGCGCTAAGTCCTGTTGGGTGGACCATAGCGTTTTCGAGCGAAGTGGGTACGCGTGAAGAAAACGCGTCCGAACAAAAATGCCTGACCTGTTCCGGAGTTGCCCATGCTGTCGGTGTATGTCCCTGCCGAGTTCTCCCTGAAGAAGATCGACGCCACCGATCTCGCGGCGCTGCCGGAGAACGCTGTCTGGCTCGACCTCGTCAAGCCGACCGGGGGTGAGGACAAGGCGGTGGAGAAGCTGGCCGGGGTCGCCGTTCCGACCCGGGAGGACATGCAGGAAATCGAGATCTCCAGCCGGCTTTATATCGAAAACGGCGCCCGCTTCATGACGGCGACGCTGATGTGCGCGTCTGACACCGAGAATCCGCGCACCACGGCGGTGACCTTCATCCTCGCCGGCCACCGGCTGGTGACCGTACGCTACGACGACCCCAAGCCGTTCCTGCTGGTGGAGAACAAGCTGGCGCGCGGCTGCGCGCCG
>JBKJUA010000141.1:0-8501 GCA_046590305.1 Bradyrhizobium sp. | reverse complement strand
TCGTGTTGTTCTGACACCCCCGACGTCGGTGTCAAGCTTGCGGTCATTCCCGCAGGTGACGGTGGCAATAGAGCAGGGCTCGCCGGGGAGATCACGTATAAGCCGTAAACCATTGCGCGGGGAGTGCCGGGCGATTCCGGTGTGACCTGACAACACGTGTGCTTTCTACCACTACCCATTGCACACGTGGCTATCGGGCGCATCGGGCGCCCGGCACTTCCCGCGCCCTCTGATTGGAGAGGGCGGCAAGTTTCCAGCAAACCTCGGGCGAAACGCGCCGCGAGATTTAGACTCATGTCTGGAGGCAGTCATTGCAATGACGGAGCGCGCGTCAAACAAAAGCCCCGCCCGGCGGGGGAGACCGGACGGGGCCTTGGTGTCCGGAGCGCCGCTGCGGGCATCCGGACCGTTCGTTCAGGCGGCTGAACCCTTAGTCGACCACCTGAACGATGCGGCGGGTGCGCGGTTCGACCAGCACGGTCTGTCCGTTCACCACGGTGTAGCGATAGGTCGTGGGACCGTAGGTTTGCGGCACGTCGTAATAGGTGATGCCGGCTTCCGGCAGCACGCCGCCGACCACCACGCGATCCGTGATGGTGAACTTCGGTACCTTCTCGCGAATGACATACTCGCGGAACGCCGGGCGTCGATCGTCGCTGATGCCATTAGACTCGGTGACAACAACGGTGTTGCCGCGCGCGGCGCCGGTGGTGATGTCACTCTGGGCCTGCGCCGCAACCGGCGCGCCAACAGCGCCGATGATGGCGGCAACGACAAGTATTCTATTCCTCATGAACAACTCCTTCGAGGTGATGCATGCCGGGCTTGCTGCGGCACGCAATCTGTACCCAATGCATCGAGCACGGCATCGTTCCTGGAAATCACCCCGGTTCCGCTGCTGCAATTTTCGGCACTTTTCGCGGCTTGCGGAACCCATTGAAGCCACAAGCGTCTCCTATCGTGGAACCTTGCGCCGGGATAAAATGTTCCTTGTCGATTCGACCTTCCCGCCAGCATCACCGGAGAGATTTAATGACCTTCACCGCTGCCCACATTCAGCCCATTGTGGCGCTGATCGCCGGCATCCTCATTCTGATCATGCCGCGCTTCCTCAATTTCGTGGTGGCGATCTATCTGATCTTCATCGGTTTGGCCGGTCTCGGCCTGTTCAAGATGCTCAAGATCTAGCGTTCATCCGGGAACTCGCGCCTTGCGCGGAACCGTCCAAAGTGGTGTAAGGCGCGCAACTCCCCTTCCTCTCGCGGATTTATTGCAGTCATGGCCAAAGCCGCCTCCAAGCTCAAGAAAACCGTAGCGAAATCAAAGCCATCCTTGCCCGCCCGCGCGAAGGCCGCTGCTCCCGTGGCGGCCCGCAAGCCGCTGACGAAAAGCCCTGCCAAGCCGGCGCCGAAAGCCGCGAAAAAGACGGTCGCAGTCAAATCGCCGGCGAAGCCCTCTGCTGATGTGGCCAAATCCGGAAAGTGGGTGTTCACCTTCGGCGACGGCAAGGCCGAAGGCAAAGCCGGCTTGCGCGATCTGCTCGGCGGCAAGGGCGCCAACCTCGCCGAGATGGCGAATCTCGGTCTGCCGGTACCCCCTGGCTTCACCATTCCGACCTCGGTCTGCACCTATTTCTACGCGCACGACAAATCCTATCCCGCCGCCTTGAAGGCGCAGGTCGAAAAGGCGCTGGACCATGTCGGCAGGCTGACCGGCAAGGCGTTCGGCGATAGCAAGAACCCGCTACTGGTGTCGGTGCGCTCCGGCGGCCGCGCCTCGATGCCGGGCATGATGGACACCGTGCTCAATCTCGGCCTCAACGACCAGACCGTGGAAGCGCTGGCGGAACTGTCGGGCGATCGCCGTTTCGCCTATGACAGCTATCGCCGCTTCATCACCATGTATTCCGATGTCGTGCTCGGCTTCGAGCATCATCATTTCGAGGATATCCTCGATACCTTCAAGGACGGCCAGGGCTACACGCTCGACACCGATCTCACCGGCGACGACTGGGTCGATCTGGTCGGTCGCTACAAGGAAGCGGTGGCGCGCGAGACCGGCAAGGACTTCCCGCAGGATCCGCACGCGCAATTGTGGGGCGCGATCGGCGCGGTGTTTTCATCCTGGATGAATGCGCGCGCGATGACCTACCGCCGGCTGCACGACATTCCGGAATCTTGGGGCACCGCGGTCAACGTGCAGGCCATGGTGTTCGGCAATATGGGCGAGACCTCGGCGACCGGCGTTGCGTTCACGCGCAATCCTTCGACCGGCGAGAGCAAGCTGTACGGCGAATTCCTGATCAACGCGCAGGGCGAGGACGTGGTGGCGGGCATCCGCACGCCGCAGGACATCACCGAATTCGCGCGCAAGGAATCCGGTTCCGACAAGGCATCGATGGAAGTCGCGATGCCCGACGCTTTCAAGGAATTGACAAAATTCTACACGCTGCTGGAAAAGCACTATCGTGACATGCAGGACATGGAGTTCACGGTCGAGCAGGGCAAGCTGTGGATGCTGCAGACCCGCGGCGGCAAGCGCACCGCGAAAGCAGCACTTCGCATCGCCGTCGAACTCGCCAATGAAGGCCTGATCTCGAAGAAGGAAGCGGTGTCGCGGATCGATCCCGCCTCGCTCGACCAGTTGCTGCATCCGACAATCGATCCCGGCGCCAAGCGCGACATCATCGCCACCGGTTTGCCGGCCTCGCCGGGTGCGGCCTCCGGCGAAATCGTGTTCTCGTCCGATGAAGCGGCCAAGCTGCAGGCCGATGGCCGCAAGGTCATTCTGGTGCGGATCGAAACCAGCCCCGAAGATATTCACGGCATGCACGCCGCCGAGGGCATTTTGACCACCCGCGGCGGCATGACCTCCCATGCGGCAGTGGTCGCGCGCGGCATGGGCAAGCCCTGCGTCTCCGGCTGCGGCTCGATCCGCGTCGATTACGGCCGCGGCACCATGAGCATCGGTACCCGCACCTTCAAGACCGGCGACGTCATCACCATCGACGGTTCACTTGGCCAGGTGCTGGCCGGGCGGATGCCGATGATCGAGCCGGCGATGTCCGGGGAATTCGGCACGCTGATGGGCTGGGCGGATTCCTTCCGCAAGCTCGGGATCCGCGTCAACGCCGACACCCCCGAGGATGCCCGCACCGCCATCAAATTCGGCGGCGAGGGCATTGGGCTGTGCCGCACCGAGCACATGTTCTTCGAGGAAACCCGCATCCGCACCGTACGCGAGATGATCCTTTCGGAGGACGAGCAGTCGCGCCGCGCGGCGCTCGCCAAGCTGTTGCCGATGCAGCGCGCCGATTTCGTCGAGCTGTTCGAGATCATGAAGGGCCTGCCGGTGACGATCCGGCTGCTGGATCCGCCGCTGCACGAGTTCCTGCCGCACACCCAGGCCGAGATCGAGGAAGTCGCACGCGCGATGAATACCGATCCGCGCCGCCTCGCCGACCGTGCCCGCGATCTCGCCGAATTCAACCCGATGCTCGGCTTCCGCGGCTGCCGCCTCGCCATCGCCTACCCCGAGATCGCCGAGATGCAGGCGCGCGCCATCTTCGAGGCCGCGGTCGAGGCGGAAAAGCGCAGCGGCAAGGCGGTCGGTCTCGAAGTGATGGTGCCGCTGATCGCGACCAAGGCCGAGTTCGACCTGATCAAGGGTCGGATCGATTCCACCGCGCAGTCAGTGATGAAGGAGACCGGCAAGAAGCTCAGCTATCAGGTCGGCACCATGATCGAACTGCCGCGCGCGTGCCTGATGGCCGGCGAGATCGCCAGGACCGCCGAGTTCTTTTCGTTCGGCACCAACGACCTGACCCAGACCACCTACGGTATCAGCCGCGACGATGCCGCGAGTTTCCTCGGCACCTATGTCGCCAAGGGCATCCTCGAGATCGATCCGTTTATCTCGGTCGATCGCGACGGCGTCGGCGAACTGGTCAAGATCGGCGTGGCGCGCGGGCGCAAGACGCGTCCCGATCTCAAGGTCGGGATCTGCGGCGAACACGGGGGCGATCCCGCCTCGGTAGCGTTCTGCCACGAGATCGGGCTCGACTACGTATCCTGCTCGCCCTACCGCGTGCCGATCGCGCGGCTGGCCGCAGCCCAGGCCGCCCTCGGCAAGGCCGTCGCCAGCCAGGCCTGAGGCACGGCCACGGTTCACGAGACTGAAGCCGGCCGGGATTGTTCCCGGCCGTTTTTGTTCGTGCGAATGCGGGAACCCGTAATGATGCGCGGACTGATCTTCATTGACGCGCCGTTTACCATTTCGGTCGCGCGCCTGTTTACCAAGCTTTTCGAAGCCATTCCGCCGCCCGCAACGTTCCCTTGCGTGTATCGCGCGTGCAACTCCGATTAACGCCCCGGCAACCTAAATTCGATACCAACGAAAAAGATCGAATTTTACGGATGTACTGAAATTCGATTTTGTGGGTGTAAGCGTTGCGTGAGTAATCGATGTCAGTAATGCGTAACCGACCGAAGGGCGCGCGTTTCGCGCCCTTCGGTCTGGGTCTTTGCATCTTCGCAATGATCCCGACCGAGCTAGGATACCAGGATATCGCATCGCTGCTGGCCAGGCAGCCCGGTGTCGCGGAACGCTGGCAGAAGCGCGTCTACTCCGCCGCCAGCAACATTCAGCTTGCCACCTACAGTTTCGGCCGTCCGATCGGCACCGCCTCGCCGCAGACCGTGAGCTATCGGCTGGCCCGTCTCGACAATCAGGACATCGACATCACGGGCTCGTTGACGCGCAATCCGCTGGTGCAGGCGCCGCCGCGCTATCAGATGTCCGACTTTCCCAGGGTCGATCGCACCCTGAAGGGCGACCGCCTCGTCACGGTCACGCCCGAACCGATTGCTCCGGCAGCCGCCGGGGGCGCGCCCGCCCAGGAAGATCCGTCGAACTCCAATGCGTCCGTGAAGGGCGCCAAAACCGCTGACGCCGCGCCGGTCACCGAACCCGCAAGGCTCGATCCGGAACTGGCGGCAGCGCTGAGCGCGCCGCCGCTGGCGCAGTATGATGTTTCGATGTCGCTCGAGTCCCAGCCGCTCGACGAGCAGAAAGCTCCGTCCAACGTCACCGTCGCGCCGGCGCCGATGCGCGACCATTTCTCGTTCAAGACCTCCAGCCTGTTTTTCGGCAGTTCCTCCCTCGGCACCGCCGAGAGCATGGAGCGATGGCAGCCCGGCGAAGAGCCGATGATCGTGCTGCGGGAGACGCTGCCCGATCCGGACATGAAGGTGATGGCGTCGCTGCCGCCGCCGGCCGATGAACCGGCGAAGACGGTCGAGAGTGGCGAGAGCATTGCCGCCAAGGGCGAAGTCAACGCCGACAACCAGCGCGCCAAGACACCGGCCGAGCGCCTTGGCCTCGTTGACGAGAAGTCACGCGCCAAGTCGGAAAAGTGCCTCACGGAAGTGATCTATTTCGAGGCGCGCGGCGAAGCCGTGCGCGGCCAGATCGCGGTGGCGCAGGTGGTGCTGAACCGTGCCTTCTCCGGCAAATATCCCGATACGGTGTGCGGCGTGGTCTACCAGAACAAGCACCGTCATCTCGCCTGCCAGTTCACCTTCGCCTGCGACAACAACCCCGACGTGGTGAAAGAACCCGACATGTGGGACCGCGCCAGGAAGATCGCGAAAGCAATGCTCGACGGCCAGATCTGGCTGCCGGAGGTGGCGAAATCGACTCACTACCACGCTTACTGGGTGCGCCCGTCCTGGGTCAGCGAGATGAAGAAGATGTACAAAACCGGCGTGCATACCTTCTACCGCCCGCGCAACTGGGGCGACGGCAGCGAGGCGCCGAGCTGGGGCACCATGGAACAGACCGCGGAAATCTCGGCGAAGCTCGCCGAAGCCGCCAAGAGTTCTGCCGAGTTGTCGAACGCGACCGTGCGGCGATAGCTATCCCTGCGCTCGGGCACTGGTCCGGATTCGCATTGCTGCATTGCAAGAATCTTTCTCAATGATGGTTGGGGTTTCCATGCGAATGCATTAACTCCCTCTCCGGGGCGTGTCGGCCATGCCGGATTCGTCGCCAGCCATCGGGGAAATTCCATGACGACCAGCGCAGCCGACTTCCGCCCGTCTCAAGGCATCGGCTGGCGGACGCCGCTGGTGATCATCATTTGCGGCTGCGCGATCGCGCTGCTGAGTTTCGGGCCGCGGTCCAGCGTCGGCTTCTTCATTCAGCCGATGGGCCGGGATCTTTCATTGGGCCGCGACGTCTTCGGCCTCGCGCTGGCGCTGCAAAACCTGTTGTGGGGGCTGGGTCAGCCGGTGGCCGGCGCGATCGCGGACCGTTTCGGCGTTCTGCGCGTGATGATTGTCGGCGCGCTGCTTTACGCCGGCGGCCTGTTGATGATGCGCTACGCCACCACCCCGCTGTCGCTGGATCTCAGTGCCGGCGTCCTGATCGGCTTCGGGCTTTCCGGCTGTTCGTTCAACCTGGTGCTCTCGGCATTCAGCAAGCTGCTGCCGCCGGAAAGGCGCGGCATCGCGCTCGGCGCCGGCACCGCCGCCGGATCGTTCGGGCAATTCCTGTTCGCGCCGTTCGGCGTGGCGCTGATTGACAATGTCGGCTGGCAATCGGCGCTGATCGTGTTCGCGTGCCTGATGCTGCTGATCATTCCGCTGTCGCTGGCGCTGGCGACTCCGCCCGCGACCACCGCCGCCCATGCGCCTGTGGTGGAACAGCAGTCGTTCAGGACGGCGCTGGCGGAAGCGTTCGGCCATCGCTCCTATGTGCTGCTGGTGCTGGGCTTCTTTACCTGCGGCTTTCAGCTCGCCTTCATCACCGTGCATCTGCCGGCCTATCTGTCCGACCGCGGCGTGTCAGCGCAAACCGGCGGCTGGGTGATCGCCGCCATCGGCCTGTTCAACATCATCGGCTCGCTCGGTGTCGGCTGGCTGCAGAACATATTTCCGAAGCGCTACATCCTGTCGGTGATCTATTTCACGCGCGCACTGTCGATCCTCGTCTTCATCTCATTCCCGATCACCACCTTCTCGGCGATCATGTTCGGCGCCGTCACCGGCCTGACCTGGCTGTCGACGGTGCCGCCGACCTCGGCGCTGGTCGCGCTGATGTTCGGCACCCGCTGGTTTGCGACGCTGTACGGATTTGCCTTTGTCAGCCATCAGGTCGGCGGCTTCCTCGGCGTATGGCTGGGCGGCATCGTGTTCGAGCAGTTCGGCTCCTACACGCCGATCTGGTGGCTGGCGGTGCTGTTCGGTGTGCTGTCGGCGCTGATCAACCTGCCGATCGTCGAGGCGCCGGTAGCGCGCCCGGTTGCGCAACCGGCCTGATGAGGTAAACATCGCCGATCACGAGTTTGGGGAGAGTTTACGTTGGCAATGTTCAAGGCGATCAGGATCGACAAGGCGGAAAAGGGCACCACCGCCGCGCTCACGCAATTCGACGAAGCCGAATTGATGGAGGGCGACGTCACGGTCGCCGTCGAATATTCGACGTTGAACTACAAGGACGGCCTGGCCGTCACCGGCAAGGCGCCGGTGGTGCGGCGTTTTCCGATGATAGCGGGGATCGATTTCGCCGGTACCGTCGAGCAGTCGTCCCATCCGGCGTGGAAGGCCGGCGACAAAGTGATCTGCACCGGCTGGGGCATGGGTGAGACCCATCTGGGTAGTTATGCCGAAAAGGCGCGGGTCAAGGGCGACTGGCTGGTACGCCTGCCCGAGGGCATGTCGGCCCGCGACGCCATGGCGATCGGCACCGCCGGCTTGACCGCCATGCTTGCGGTGCTGGCGCTGGAAAATCATGGTCTGGCCCCCAAGGACGGCCCCATCGTCGTCACCGGCGCCGCCGGCGGCGTCGGATCGGTCGCCACCGCCCTGCTGTCGAAACTCGGTCATCACGTCATTGCCTCGACCGGCCGGATGTCGGAAGCCGGCTACCTGAAAAGCCTCGGTGCGGCCGAGGTGATCGACCGCGCCGAACTCTCGGGGCCGGCCAAGCCGCTGGCCAAGGAGCGCTGGGCGGGCGGGATCGACAGCGTCGGCTCGACCACGCTGGCCAACCTGCTGTCGATGACGAAATACCGCGGCGCGGTCGCCGCCTGCGGCCTCGCCGCCGGCATGGACCTGCCGTCCTCGGTGGCGCCGTTTATTTTGCGCGGAGTGTGCCTTCTCGGCATCGATTCCGTGATGTGCCCGATCGAGCTGCGCAGGGCCGCCTGGAGCCGCCTCGCCCGCGATCTGGATCACGGGAAACTTGCTGAAATTACTCATGAAATTGGACTGGACGAGGTTATCGCGGCAGGCGCCAAAATCCTCGCCGGGCAGGTCCGCGGTCGAATCGTGGTAAAAATTCTCTAACGGCGTTCAGACTTTACCAACGAAGCTGCTCCAATGTTGCCACGGTTGGTATGGTAAGCAGCGGGTAAAGAGAAATCAGGCGGTTACCCGCGGCTCAAGATCAGGTTCGGAGTTGCAGCATGCTTGCGCGTTTCGTGTTGGGGGTTGTCGCGG
>JBKJUA010000108.1:0-33629 GCA_046590305.1 Bradyrhizobium sp. | reverse complement strand
ATCGCGACCATCACATATCCATCCGCGGTCGCGATCGGTCCGAACATCGGACGCTGGGTCGGCTTCACCTCGAATTGCGACCACTGCAATTCGTTGAGCGTCAGGCTGAGCATCGATTCCAGCATCGAGACGTCGATGTGCTGGCCTTGTTGCGTGCCGTGGCGCTGATACAGCGCTGCCGAAATGGCGCCGAAGGCATAGACGCCGGTCAGCACGTCGGCATGATAGATGCCGCAATAGTCCGGCCGGCTTCGCCCGGGCTGATAGGCCAGATGCGCCATCTCGTAACCGGATGCGGCGTGGATGACCGGCGCATACGCCGGCAGTTCCGCCGATGGTCCGGTCTGGCCGTATCCGGATATCGAACAATAGATCAGCTTCGGATTGATGCCTTTCAGCTGATCGTAGTCCAGCTTCAGCCTGCGCATCACGCCGGGACGAAAATTCTCGACCAGCACATCGGTGCTCGCGATCAGCCGGCGAATGACCTCGATCCCTCCTGATGATTTCAGGTCGAGTACCAGACTGTTCTTGCCGATATTGAGCTGGCCGAAAGCGGTGCTGCAATTGTTGCGCACCGGCGGACGGGTCCGCATCGTCTCGCCTTCGGTGGTCTCGATCTTGATGACCTCCGCCCCCATGTCGGCCAGCATCCGCGTACAATGCGGGCCGGCAATGGTGGTCGAGAAATCAAGCACGCGCAGGCCTTCGAAGCTCTTTGTCAAATTACCCTCATCGTTGTCAGCCAGTTTTAATGTAAACTCCCGGACGCCGGGTCCGGCGCGGCGGACCCTAAATTGCGCTGATCGGCCTGGGAAGCGTTTCTCCCGATACAAGCCACCTGATCCGCCGCCGAAAACTGGAACCTTTCTTGCATGACTTGAGTTAGCGCTGGTACGGGGGCGTTTCTTGAAAGTCTTGTTCGTTACCACGGAAATGGATGACTTCGTCCGGGTGGGCGGGCTCGCGGCCGTTTCCGCAGCCCTGCCGCGGGCGCTACGCTCGCTCAGCGACGTCAGGATCATCCTTCCCGGCTACCGGGACGTGGTCGAACAATTCCTGCACATCCAGATCGTCGGTCAATGTCCCGCGCTGGCGGAGATGCCGGCCTGCTCGCTCGGGTTGACGGCAACCAGGGACGGGCTGCCGATTTACGTCCTGCTTTGTCCGGAACTGTATGACCGCCCCGGCAATCCCTATGGCGACGCATCAGGCCGGGACTGGCCCGACAACGACGTGCGCTTTGGGCGCTTTGCCTCGGCCGCTGCCCAGTTGGCCGCAGGCACACTGGACAAGAATTGGGCAGCGGACCTGGTTCATGCCAATGACTGGCAGGCCGCGCTGGTGCCGGCCTATCTCGCCTGGAACGCGGTCAAGATCCCGAGCATCCTGACCATCCACAACCTCGCTTATCAGGGCCTGTTCCCGAAGGAGTCGCTGCGCCGGATCGGCGCGCCCGAATCCTCCTTCCACATCGATGGCCTCGAATTCTACGACAAGCTGTCCTTCCTCAAGGGCGGCATCGTCTATGCGTCGCACCTGACCACCGTCAGCGAAAATTATGCACGGGAGATCACGACGCCCGAACTCGGCTGCGGGCTTGAGGGTCTGCTTCGCGTGCGCTCCGACGCAGCCCAACTCACCGGGATCCTGAACGGCATCGACGAGAGCTGGGATCCCCGCGTCTGCGCCCAACTGGCGCAGCCGTTCGGCGCGGGCGATTGGGAGGGCAAGCAGGCGAACTCGGATTACATCCGCCAGCAATTCGGCCTGGCGCTGTCGCGCGGCCCGATTTTCGGTCTGGTCGCGCGTCTGGTGCACCAGAAGGGCGTCGATCTGGTGCTGGCCGCTGCCAACGAGATCATCGCATCCGGAGGCCAGATCATCGTCACCGGCAGCGGCGAGCCCGCCATCGAGCAGGCGCTGGTCGACGCGCATCGCCGCCGGCCGGATGCGATCGGCGTCGCCATCGGTTTCAACGACGGGCAAGCCCGGCGGATTTTTGCCGGCAGCGATTTTACCCTGATGCCGTCGCGGTTCGAGCCCTGCGGCCTGAGCCAGATGTATGCGCAGCGGTTCGGTTCGCTGCCGATCGGTCACCAGACCGGTGGCCTCGCCGAAACCATCACGGACGGTGAAACTGGCTTCCTGTTCGATCGTCCCTCGACCGAATCGTTTCTCGGCGGCGTCAGGCGCGCGTTCGCGGCCTTCACGGCGAAGGACCGCCTCGACGCCATGCGCCGCAGCGCCATGGCGCGCTCGTTCAGCTGGGGCATTTCGGCTTCGCTCTACAATGCGCTGTACCGCAAGGCGCTGTCGCCGTAGGGCTTCAATCCTTTGCTCTATTCCTCGGTCAGTCCCGCCTTCCGCATGCCGTCCAGGAAATGCTCCATCAACTCGGGCGTTTGATAGGGAACGCTCGCTCTGATCCAGGCGAGCGATAGTTGCGGCTGCTCGAGCCGGATCGCAGCGAGATATTTGCGCGCCTCTTCGACTTGGCCGGTCTGGGCCAGACTGGCGCCGCGCATGCGTTGCGCGCCGTGAAATCCCGGCCGGAGCCGCAGCAGTTCGTCGGAATAGTGCAGGGCTTCCTCGTATCGGCCGGCAAGATAATGAGCGACCGCGATGCCGCCCAGGAACATCGCCATCTCGGGATCCAGCGGACTCAACCGGATGGCATCTTCGCCGTGCGCGACGGCCTCGCGATCCCTTCCGGAAAACGCGAGGCCGTGGCTTAGATAGCAGTGGGCCGCCGCCGAGATTGAGACTGACCGCGCGCCGGAACGCCGCGATCGACTCGTCCGTGCGCCGCTCCATCATCGACCAATAGCCAAACGCGATTTGTCCCCACGGATCGCAATCATCGAGCGCAATCGCCCGAGCGATGTGCTGGCGGCCGGCGAGCAAACCCTGATCCCGGTCGATCCAGCCGTTATGCGCTGAAAACACCAGGCAAAACCCCAGCATACTCCGCGCCGGCGCGTAGTCCGGATAGGCCTCGGCGGCCCGTTCGAGCGCGGCGATCGCGGCTGCATTATCGAAACGCGTCAGACGCCAGGCGTGGGTCTGGGCGCGCGCCACCAGTTCCCACGCGCCGAGATCGCTGGAGGAGCGCGCAAAGGCGCGGACGCCCTCCGCGGCCAGAAGGCGAGGCTCGATCGCGGCGACGACGCTGCGGGTGATCTCATCCTGCACGGCAAAAATATCGCCCAGCTCACGGTCGTATTGCTCGGCCCAGTGATGGCCGCCCGTCGACGCTTCAATGAGCTGTGCGCTGACGCGCAGCCGCTTGCCGGCCCGGCGAACGCTGCCTTCGAGCACATAACGCACGCCCAGCTCGCGCGCGACCTGCCGCACATCGACGGCGCGGTTCTTGTAGACGAATGTCGAGTTGCGGGCGATCACGAACAGCCAGCGGATGCGGGACAAGCCGGTGATCAGATCCTCGGACATCCCGTCGGCGAAGTGCTCCTGATCGGGATCGTCGCTCATGTTGTCGAACGGCAGCACAGCGATGGAGGGACGGTCAGGCAGCGGCAGACCCCGGGCTTTTTCACCGGCAGCAGCCGGGAGCCGCTCCGCCAATTTTCCAACGAAGCGGTAACCGCGGCGGTGCAGCGTTTCGATATAGCGGGGCCGTCGAGCATCGTCCCTGAGGGCGCTTCGAAGTTCCTGGATGCAGGTCACCAGCGCCGCGTCACCCACGGTGACCTCGGGCCACACCGCGTCGAACAGTTCCTCCTTGGTAATCACCTCGCCGGGACGGGCAGCCATGAAGGACAGTAGCGCCAGCGCTTTCGGCGTTAGTCGCACGTTGCGGTCCCCGGACATCAGTCCGCCGCGCGGCTCAAGCCGATAGCGCCCGAAGCTAAGTGTCCGATCCAGCATGGATTTCTCCGGCGCACCAAGGTTAGCACGATCCTCCTATAGAAATCCCGCTTATCGCCTATGACTTCCGGCCGGTTCGATCCTAGGGTCAGGGCCATAATTCGAGAAATACCGCTTTGTTCCGAGCGGCAAAACGGGAGAAGCGCGATGAAGACGACGCCTGCAGTAATGGTGGTGCTTTCGGTCGGCCTTTCATTTGCCCAGCCGGCTTTTGCCGACGACGAAAAGCTTGGAAAGGTCAATTTCGAAACGTCCTGCAAACCGGGCGCCCAGACATTATTCAACCAGGGAATGCTGTATCAGCATTCGTTCTGGTACCGCGCGTCACAACGAACATTCGAGGATGTAGCGAAAGCCGATCCCGAGTGTGGCATCGCCTATTGGGGCGGTGCACTCAGTCTGCTGTGGAATCCCCACGTCCCCACGCCTGTGAAAAATCTCGCCGACGGCGCCGCCATGATCGCCAAGGGGAAGAGCGTCGGCGCCAAGACTCAGCGCGAGCGCGACTATCTGGATGCGCTTGGGGTCATGTACGCCGACTACGAGAAAGTCGATCATCGCACTCGCATCGTGGCCTATGCGAAGGCCATGGAGCAGTTGGCACAGCGCTATCCGGATGATGACGAGGCGCAGATTCACTACGCATTGGCCCTCAACACCTCGGCTTCGCCGGCCGACAAAACCTATGCCAGCCAGCTCAAGGGCGCGGCGATTCTTGAGCCTATCGCCAAGCGTCAGCCGCAACATCCCGGCGTGGCCCACTACCTGATCCACCTCTACGACTATCCGGCGATCGCCGAGAAAGGCCTCGATGCTGCGCGACGCTACGCCAGGATCGCCCCGGCGGCAGCACATGCCCAGCACATGCCGTCGCACATCTTCACACGTGTCGGCTATTGGAGCGAATCCATCGCGTCGAATGCCGAAGCGGCGCGTGTCGCGAAGGAATCCCAGGACTTCCACGACCAGCTGCACGCCATGGACTACCAGGTCTATGCCTATCTGCAGCTCGGGCAGGACCAGAAGGCCAAGGCGATCCTCGACGAGGCAACGACCGTCACCGGTTTCACCGAGACATTCCTGGTGGGACCGTACGCGCTGGCCGTTTCGCCGGCGCGCTACGCCTTGGAACGCGGCGACTGGAAGGCGGCATCGGAACTTGCGGTCCGCCCTAGCCCGCTGGCTCAGGTACAGGCGATGACCTATTTTGCCCGCGCGCTCGGCGCAGCCCGCTCCGGAAATCCCGACACCGCCAAGACCAACATCGCCAAGCTCGCCGAGCTGCGGGACAAATTACGTGACGCGAAAGACGTCTATTGGTCGGGTCAAGTAGACATTCAGCAGCAGGTTGCGACAGCCTGGACGCTCTATGCCGAAGGCAAACAGGCTGACGCGCTGAGCGCGATGAGTGCTGCGGCAGATGCCGAGGACAAGACCGAGAAGCATCCGGTGACGCCGGGCGCACCTAGGCCGGCACGCGAACTCTACGGCGTCATGCTGCTTGAGAGTGGCAAGCCTGGCGAAGCGATTATCGCTTTCGAGGCGACGCTGAAGAAGGAGCCGAACCGTCTGGGCGCCTATGCAGGCGCGGCGAAGGCCGCTGAAAAAGCCGGCGAAAACGCCAAGGCTCAGGAATATTACAGGAAAGTCCTCACCATCGCCGGCGATGCCGACAAGTCCCGGGTCGAGGTCGGCGATGCGCGCGCGTTCCTGATGAAAAAGTCATGAGAATTCGGCGTCCAAAGCTATGCGAGAAGATCGTGAGAGCGCTGTTACTGCTATTCGCACTCGGTGCACTTGCGGCTCCGGCGCGGGCCGAGTCGCTACAAGTGGTCGGATATGCGGGTTTGCTCGGTGAGTGGGAGCTAACCGCCACCGTTACGGAAAAGGCTCGCCTGTGGGCTAAGGAATTCTCTGGACCATTGTCGATGAAACACGTCGGTATCTGTACGCAGGATGGTCCGGACCAGAAGACCGGGGAAATCCGTTTTCAGATATCAGCATTTTCGTCGCAGCTGGATGCAACGTTGCTGGTTGAGGGCCTGGAGTGCACCTACAGCGCACGGTCGTCGAACCCTTATAGTGGCCTGATGGCCTGCCCTGATCGGGCAGCTGTTCCGCTCAAGCTGTGGCTAAGATAGGTTTCTGTCCTCACCCAATCATTTGTGGCAAGCCGTTTGGGTCGGCCCGAACGTAAAGAAGGGCCGCCCGATCTTCACTCCGCCGCAGGCTGCATCAATTCCGTCTGTTCGTGGAGAATTACACCGGATAGTGGATCGAAATCGCCGACCCAGGGCGAACGATCGAGCACGGCGCGGGTATGGGCATAGCCGGCTTCCCAGCGCTGCCGGATGCCGGACGGACTGAAGTCGATATCCTTGGTGTGGTTTTCACGATCGAGCTGCGGCGCCAGCAACCGCACCACATGCATCTGCGTCGGACAGCCGTAGCCGGCCAATTCCCGCACCGCCTCGCTGTTGCGTTCGGCCTCGGGTATCCGCGCGGCGAGTTGGCTGATGACGTGGCGCAGGCGATGCGCCTGCTGTTGGCGTTCGATGTGGCTCGCAATCCGGCTCGAATACTGCACGTCCTTGTGCCGGTTCAGCACCTCCGCCATCGTGGTCGGCTCGGCGCCAACCGGGTTCCACATATGCACCGCGAAGATCAACGAATCCTTGCGCGGGTTATCGTCGAACACCGCTTCGGTCGGCGTGTTGGACAGGATACCGCCGTCCCAGTACAATTCGCCGTCGATCCGGACAGCGGGGAATGCCGGCGGCAGCGCGCCGGACGCCATGATGTGTTTGACGTCGAGGGCGCCTTCGCGGCTGTCGAAATATCGCATCCGGCTGGTGCCGACATGAGCGGCACCGACAGTCAGCCGCGGCCTGCAACTGTTCATCAGATCGAAATCGACCAGTTCGGCCAGGGTCTGTTCGAGCGGTTCGGTGGAGTAGTATCCGGCCCGCTCGGCACCGAGCGGAAAGTCGTTGCCGGCGTGGGCCAGCGGATTGGGTCGGAAGAACCCGGAGATTCCGTTGGTCACGGTCGACCAGTAGAACAGCTTTTCGTTGAAGCCGGGAAACGCGCCCGGAAAACTCCAGACCGGACGCTGCTCCATCCGCTTCCAGAATTCCTGCAAGCGCGGCAAACGGTTTTTCGGCGCATTCCCGGCGATCAGGCTGGCATTGATGGCGCCGATCGACGTGCCGATGATCCAGTCCGGCTCGATGCCGGCTTCGTGCAGCGCCTGATAGACGCCGGCCTGATAGGATCCCAGCGCGCCGCCGCCCTGCAGCACCAGCACGATCTGTCCGGGCAGCGTCTGGCCCAGCGACTTCAAATTATGCGGCGACCGCTTGTCAAGAGCGTCCTTCATGTCTCACTCCCGTTCGATGTCAGCTGCGTCCAGACATCCGTTTCAGTGCGCGGTCCAGCCGCCATCGACCGGTAGCGCTGCGCCGGTGATCGACGCCGCCGCGTCGCTGGCGAGAAATGCCGTGAACGCTCCCAACTCCTCGACGGTGTTAAAGCGCTTGTTTGGCTGCTGCGCCAGCAACACGTCGTGGATGACCTGCTCCCTGGAGATTCCGTGCGCTTTGGCCTGGCCCTCGATCTGCGCTTCGACCAGCGGGGTATGGACGTAACCCGGACAGATCGCGTTACAGGTGATGCCCTGTTCGGCGGTCTCCAGCGCCACGACCTTGGTGAGACCGACGATGCCATGCTTGGCGGCGACGTAAGCGGCCTTGAACGGTGATCCGACCAGCCCGTGGGCGGAGGCGACGTTGATGATGCGCCCGAACCCGTTCTTGCGCATCGCAGGCAGCGCCAGCCGCATGGTATGAAACGCCGACGACAGGCTGATCGACAGGATGGCGTCCCATTTATCGACCGGAAACTGATCGAGCGGCGCGACATGCTGAATGCCGGCATTGTTGACGAGCACGTCGAGCCGGCCGTGGCCGGCGAGCGCCATGTCGATCATTTCCGCGATCGCCTCGGGATTCGTCATGTCGGCGGCGGAATAGGTCACCTTGACGCCGAAATCCTCCGCCATCTGGTCCCGAATTCCGGCGATCTCGGCGGCATGGCCAAAACCGTTCAGCACCACGGCCGAACCGGCCTCGGCCAGCGCGCGGGCAATACCGAGCCCGATGCCGCTGGTGGAGCCGGTGACCAGCGACACCCTGCCGGCGAGAAACCGCGCCGCCGGCGCGGCCTGGGCTTTCAACTGGATGTTCATCACCGAACCTTTCGCTGTAACGCTGGAGCCTTCACAGGCGTATCTCGTTGTGTGAAATCTGCGGTACGACAGCGGTTTTCGGAAATGCCCTCTGGCTTCCGAAACCATAGGCTGGCGCTATTGCGGTTCTGATGTCATTGCGGCGTCCAATCGGCTAATTTGCCGGCAGATCAGATCGGGGCACGATCATGGAGATGCACCAGGTTCGCTACTTCCTCGCCGTCGCGCGTGTCCTCAACTTCACGCGCGCGGCCGACGAGTGCAACGTCACCCAGCCGTCACTGACGCGGGCGATCAAGCAGCTCGAGGCCGAACTCGGCGGCGACCTGTTTCGCCGTGAGCGGCCGGCGGCGCAACTGACCGAACTCGGCCTGCGTATGCATCCTCTTCTCAGGCAGTGCTTCGAGGCCGCAACGGGCGCCCGCCAGCTGGCCTCGTCCTTCAAGAGCGGCGAAGTCGGCGCGCTCAGGATCGCCCTCACCCATTCCGTCGACCTGACGCTGCTGATTCCGCATCTCGACCAGATCAAGCGGCTGTTCAACCGTCTGGAATTCCGGTTCCTCCGCGGCACCAGCCGGGAGGTCGGGGAATTCCTCAAGAAGGGCGAAGCCGAACTCGGCATTGCCGCCGAGATCGGCGAGGACTGGGACCGACTCGATGCATGGCCTTTGTTTACCGAGAACTTCCAGCTCGTCATGAACAGGCAACGTCCGCTGGCGGACCTCGACCATGTCGAATTCGAGGATCTGCGGACCGAGCAGCTGCTGCTGCGCAATTATTGCGAGCATGCGGAGCGGCTGAGTTCGTCGCTTCGCAGTCACGGCATCGACGTCGATCACAGCCACGAAGTCTCGTCGGAGCGCGACCTGATCGAACTGCTCGAAGCCGATATCGGAATTGCCGTTATCCCGGACACTGCGTCGATTCCGCAGACCCTGAAACGTTCAGCGGTCGACGGACTGGATGCGCGCCGCACGGTTCATCTCTATGGCGTGGCCGGACGTCAACGCACGGCGGTGGCGTCCGCCGTGATGCGACTGCTGCGCGGCGCGGACTGGCAGCAGGCGTTGACCCAGAGCGCGAGTTCCTGAAGGTAATCCACCGATGCGCTGGCTCCTCTCAATCCTGTTCAAGGTAGCTCCGAACATGGCCTATGATCTGATCGTAAAGCAGTTGAACAAGACGGTTCCGTTTGCCAGGCATGCCGGCGTCGAAATCGTGACGATCGAAAAAGGCCGCGCGGTCGCCAGCCTGCCGTTCCGTCCCGAAGGGCTCAATCATATCGGCACCCAGCATGCCGCCGCCCTGTTTGCGCTCGGCGAAGCCGCCTCCGGGGCCGCGATGGCCGGCGCGTTCGCCTCGATGCTGCTGGAAATCCGACCGGTCGCGGCCGAAGCGGCTATCCGATTCCTCGCCGTCGCCAAGGGAGCCGTGCGAGCGGAGGCCTCGGTCAAGGGCAACGCCGACGATGTCGTTGCGGCGGTCAAGACCGATGGCAAGGCGGTGCTCCAGGTCGAAGTAAAACTGACCAGCGAAGACGGCATCGAGGTCGCCGGGATGACGGTCGACTGGCACGTTTCGAAGAGGCGATCCTAATTCTCTTCACCGGCATTCTTCAACGCGGCTATCAGATCGTCGATTTCCATGCGCTTGCGGAAGTCGGGATCGACGAACCGCGCCTTCACCAGGCCGTCGCGGCCGACCACGAAGGTTGCTGGTATCGGCAGCACCCAGCCGTCATTGCCGTGAAAATCCTTCATGTCCTGATAGGACAACAGCCGTTCGATTTCGGCGCCGAGCCAAATCGCGAGGTTCAGCGATAATGCATAACCGTTGTCGAGATCGGTCAGAACCGGGAACGGCGCATCGGCTTCGGATTTGAATTTTTCCGCGAATTGCTGCACCTCGGGCATGATGGCGACCACGTCGCCGCCCAGCGTCCTGATCCGGTCCAGCGCATGGGTCACAGCCCTGACGTTCAGGCGGCAATAGGGGCACCAGTGACCGCGATAAAACATCACCGCGACCGGTCCTTTCTCGAGCAGCGACGTCAGGCTGACAAGCCGGCCGGTCACGTCGGGCAGAATGAAAGGCGGCATCGGATCGCCGGGCCGCGGCGCGTTTTCGCCACCACCGTTTTCGTGGATCCGCGCCACCAGCCGATCGACCGCTTCGCCATAGGCCGGAAAGAACTCGCGCCCCGCCGCGGCATAGGCTTGGAGCTGTTCGTTCAGCGTGCCTTCCATGTCGCGGCAGGCCTGGAAGGCCAGCTTGAGACGCTCGGCATTGTCTGGGGATAGCGAGGTCATCTCTGCTCCGGCGTCGGGTTTCCCGAACATTGCTTTCACCGAGGGCCGCCCGCAAGGGGCGACCCCGTGATCCGCAAGGAAATGCGCGTTGCCCGGCTCAGGGTCGATAGAAGTTCCCGGTCGGATCGAGCGTGCCCGAGGTCGAGTACAATTGTCCGCCGTCCATGAAGAACACGGTATTGTCCGGCACCTTTTTGGCACCCTTCATCATCGCCTCGTGATTTTTCGGCCCGGACGCCATGGCCATCGCCATCATTTTTCCGCCGCGGACCATCATGGTCATCCCCGGGCTCAATTCGGTAGCGGCCTGCGAGAACGCCGACGTGGCCATCGCGGCAAGCGCCGCGGCTGCAATGAGAGTCTTGGACAGATTTGTCATTGGAAGTACCTCCGAATTCAATTGGACGCCCGCCATCGGGCGCTGGCTGATCAAAGGTGAGACCGTCGGGAATTAGAAATGCCGTTGCGCCATCGGTTCGATAGCCCGGAGGTATCGCGGGCCGGCAATAGCGCGCGGCTATCGACTTCAGAGCAAGACCGTATTTCAGCCGCAGGCGGGAAGCGTCGATGCTGTCCCGAAGCCAGGCTTTCCGGCAGGCATCAACCGACAGGAGACATCACATGAAGATCCGCATCTCGAATTTTGCCACTTCGCTGGCGCTCATACTCCTGCTGATTTCGACCGCTTCTTCCGCGAAGGCCGACAGCGATGACGGCATCGTCCGGGTCAAGAGCGCGGTGCCGATATCCGAGGCGATAGCCCGCATCAAGGCCGACATCGCCAGCAAGGGCATCAGGTTCTTCTCGGAGATCGATCAGTCGAAGCTGGCGGCCGATGCCGGGATCAAGCTGAGGCCTTCAACGCTGCTGGTGTTCGGCAATCCGCCGCTCGGAACCCAGTTCATCACCTCGAACCCGAACGCCGGGCTCGACTGGCCGGTCCGCCTGCTACTGACCCAGGACGATAATGGCGACGTCTGGGCGGTCTGGACCGACTTCGAATGGATCGCCAGGCGCCACAACATCAAGGACCGCGTCGCGCAATTCAAGACGGCGACTACGGTGGTCGGCTCGATCACATCGACCATCACCATCAAATAGCACCGCGCGAGATGCGCAATGCCGCAGGCCGCGCACCGCGGCCAAGGCAATCGGCATGAACAGGGTAGCTCGATGAAACCCGAGACATTTGACGTGGTGATCCTGGGTGGCGGCAATGCCGGCATCGGCGTCACCGGACCGGTCCGGCGCGCCGGGATGTCGGTCGCGATGATCGAATCGCACGATCTCGGAGGCACCTGCCCGAACCGCGGCTGCACGCCGAAAAAGGTACTGGTCGCCGCCGGGCACGCCCTGCACGCGATCGAGCGCGCCGCGGTCCATCACATCGCGGTCGGCAAGCCGAAGCTCGACTGGGCTGCGCTGATCGATCGCGAAAAAGACCTGATCAAGGACATTCCCGCCCACCTCGCGCGTTCGATGGAGCATCGCAATGTCGAGATCATCAAGGGCCATGCCGTTTTCGCCGGTCCCGACACCATCCGCGTCGGCGACCGCC
Organism: Bradyrhizobium sp.; assembly: GCA_046590305.1. Taxonomy (GTDB): domain Bacteria; phylum Pseudomonadota; class Alphaproteobacteria; order Rhizobiales; family Xanthobacteraceae; genus Bradyrhizobium. Next base: position 21,628 of record JBKJUA010000108.1, on the reverse strand, counting down.
TGCTCGAGGCCAGGCATATTGTGATTGCGACGGGATCGAAGCCAAGGCCGCTACCGATTCCCGGATCCGGGCACATGATCACCTCGGACGCCATACTGAGCGAACGCGAGCTGCCTGAAACGGTGATCTTCGTCGGGGGCGGTGTGATATCCCTGGAATTCGGCCACGTCTATGCGCGGGCCGGCGCTGACGTGACGATCCTGGAAGCGCTGCCGCAGCTATTACCTGCGATGGATGCCGACGCGGTGGCGCACATCCAGACCGAGAGTTCACGCATCGGAATTGGGATCAGGACCGGCGTCGGCGTGAAACGGATCGAGCCGGCGAATGGCCGGCTCCGGATAATCTTCACCCACGACGGAAGGGAATATGCCGCCGAGGCCGATCGCGTCGTCAACGGCGCCGGCCGTGTCGCCAACGTCGATACGCTGGATCTCGCGGCGGGCAAGGTCGAGCACAGCAACGGCCGCGTTGCGGTGGACCGCCATTTGCGTTCGACGTCCAACCCTCTGGTTCATGTTTGCGGCGATGCCCTGCCGATTTCCCCGCAGCTGTCGCCGATCGCGACCTACGAGGGCGACCTCGTCGGGCGCAATATCGTAGAGGGGCCGAAGCACAGTCCCGATTACGTCAGCATGGCAACTTCGGTCTACACCGTCCCGGCGCTCGCGGCAGTCGGCCTCACCGAAGCAGCCGCGAAGCAAAGAGGTCTGGCGATCAAGGTGCACAGCAACGACATGCACGACTGGTTCTCCGCCCGCACTTATGCGGAGACCGTCGCCTGGTCCAAGATCATCGTCGACGAGGCCACCGACCGTATCCTCGGCGCGCATTTCGTCGGACATGCCGGCCAGGAGCTGGTCAACCTGTTCGGGCTGGCGATGCGCTTTGGCATTACCGCCAGCCATATCAAGGACAACGTCTACGCCTATCCGACGTTTTCCTCCGACATCAAGCATATGCTCTGAGGCCATCGCGCATAGCGGAGCGCTATGGATTCAACAGCCAACCGGCATTTCCTTCGACCGATGATTTCACCGATGGTTGGTGCACAGCCGGCCAGTCATCAGGGGCTGCGGCACAACCAAGGAGAGACCGGATGTTCACACCGTCAGCAAAATCGCGACCGCTCTGGCAAGGCCTGGCGCTCGCCTGCATGATCGCCGGATCGGCTGTCGTGACCTCGTCCGCGCTTGCCGGCGAATGCCCGGCCGACAAGATCAAGGCCAACGCCCGCGACAAGGTCGATTTCAAGCCGGTCGGCGTCACCGACGTCACCCTGGGTTCGATCGATCTCGAGAAGCAACCCGCCAGGATCAAGGGCCGCGAACTGCGGTTTCGCAAACTGACCATCGCGCCCGGCGGCATCGTGCCGTGGCACAGCCACGACGACCGGCCCGCGCTGATCTTCGTGCAACAGGGCGAGATCACCGAATATGCCAGCAACTGCGCCGAGCCGATCCTGCACAAGGCCGGCGAAATCAGGCCCGAGGTTTCCGGCACCTCGCACTGGTGGAAGAACCTCGGCACCGAGACCGTGATTCTCTATGTCGGCGATATCCGCAAGGATCCCGGCGACCACCACATGTAGCCATCGCCAAGCAACTGGCACGTAACGAGCGCGCTTCGCCTCGTTGCCGGATGTGACGTCCTGGGGTCCCCCGTGTTGCCCCGCACGGCCAGGCGTCACATCCCCCCTTTTTCCTCATGCACTGCCAAGCTTGCCACACCATGACCGATATTCCCGCCGGTGTGAAAGCCGAGACCATGGACAGCCATTCACCGGGCGTGGTGCTGCGATCCCTCGTCATCGGCCTCACCGCATTTCTGACGGTGGTCGATCTGTTCGCGACGCAGGCGATCCTTCCCTCGCTGACCCGGCACTACAACGTCACCCCGGCGGCCATGGGTTTCGCCGTCAATGCCAGCACCATGGGAATGGCGATCGCCGGCCTTGTGATCGGCCTGCTCAGCCGGCACATTGACCGGCGGCTCGGCATCCTCTTCAGTCTTGCACTGCTCGCCGTTCCCACGAGCCTGCTGGCCATCGCCCCCGATCTCACCGTCTTCACCATCCTGCGGGTGACGCAGGGCCTGTGCATGGCATCGGCGTTCGCGCTGACGCTGGCCCATCTCGGCGAGCAATGCAGCGCGATGGATGCCGGCGGCGCATTCGCCGCCTATATCACCGGCAACGTCGCCAGCAATCTGATCGGCCGGCTGGTTTCAGCAGGTGTCGTCGACACCTTCGGGCTGGCCTCGAATTTCTATTTCTTTGCGGCCCTCAACCTTGCCGGCGCGGTTCTGGTGTATTTCACCATCCAGCGGGCGCAACCGATGCATGCGATGCCGATGGCGGCATCGCCGCTCGCGGCGATGCTCGCGCACTGGCGCAATCCGGCGCTGCGCGCGGCGTTCGGCATCGGCTTCTGCATCCTGTTCGCCTTCATCGGCACCTTCACCTACGTCAATTTCGTGCTGGTGCGGCCGCCGCTGTCGCTGGGGCGGATGGAGCTGGGATTCGTGTATTTCGTCTTCCTGCCCTCCATTGTCACCACGCTCATGGCGGGGGCCGCGGTGAACCGCTTCGGCACGCGGCCGGCGATCTGGGGAGCGCTGGCGGTGGCAGCCTTGGGTCTGCCGTTACTGCTGTCGTCACATCTCGCCGCCGTCGTGACCGGAATGGTTCTGGTCGGCGTCGGAACGTTCTTCGCGCAGGCCGCCGCGACCGGCTTTGTCGGACGGGCCGCCCTCGAAAATCGCGGCGTCGCCAGCGGGACCTATCTCGCCTGCTACTTCCTCGGTGGTCTCGCCGGCAGCGCGGTCCTCGGCCAGTTGTTCGACGGCTTCGGATGGACGGCCTGCGTTGCCGGTGTCGGCGCAGCCCTGCTCTTGGCCGGTGTGCTGGCGACGCTGCTCAGGCTTCCGCCGGGATCCAGCTAAAGCCGCTACCCGCTCGATCCGGGTTCCGCAGTTCGCCCGCTATTCGCGGACGATGACCAGCCGGCCGTCTTCCAGGCCGGCAACCAGACCCGGACGTCCCCCGATATCGATCGATCCGATATTCGTGGCGACACGTGCCGGCAGCGCAACCCGGGCGATATCGCGAACCTTTGGCACGAAGGCGATGAGGCGAAGCGAGCGTCGATCGAGACTTGGCACCGCCAGATCGGGATGGCCGTCGGCGTCGAAATCCGCCGTCCAGCTCATCCCGAGCGCTTTCGACCCGATGAAGTGATTGGAAACATCGGGCACCTCGGCAACTTTCCTCAATTGCCGATCTTGCCAGGACCACAGCTGCAGCAGACCGACGACGTGGGGTTGGCGCACGAAGGCAATATCGGTGGTACCGTCCCCATCGAAATCGGCGATGCCGGCCGGATTCAGCCACGCATGCGGGCGACCGATCGGCGGCGTCTCCGCAATGACCTTCATGGACTCGGCATCGATGATTGCCAGCGCCGAACCGCGCTGAAGATACGACTTCACCACCACGATTCGATCGACACCATCCAGGGTGGCGAGGCGTGGCAACAGGTCCTCGAACACCGCGTTGGCGCCCGCAGTTACGGTGCCGATCCGTCCATCACTTCGCTCGATGACCAGGCTCCCGGCTTCGATGGCATCGCCGAGAACGCCGTGGCGATAACGATCGGTGGGATGAGCGAGCCAGGCGCGAGCGATCGCCCTGTCACCGCTTGCGACCCTTCCATCCGAAAGACCGCCCGCAGGCACGGCGGCAAAGCCAGGCGCTTGCGCGGGGATCAGCGCACCGGTTGCGGGGGCGATCCGGTACCAGTTCGGCCCGATCGCGATGCGCGTATCCGCGCCCCGGACCTCGACCGAAGTCACGAGGCCTGATGTCGGCACCGTTTCGGCGCGCCATTCCGCGGCGGCCGGTCCATCAAGGGCCAGCCACGAGAGCAACGATGTCAGGAGCATCCTCATTCCGCCCAACAATCATCCGCGGCCGGGATTGTCACCCCGCAGGGCGAACACATTTGCGTTGGCGGCAGAACCGGGCGCGGCCGTGTCCTGGCCGTCAGCCTTCCCGCGTCAGGATGTGGGTCAGGCTTCGAATCGCGGGCGCTGCGAACAGCACGATCGGCAGCATCACGATCCAGGCCATCAACCAGGATTGCAGGCAGTGTGAAACGAACGTTCCCGCTGCCAGGAACGGAACGCTCGCGATTGCCGCTGCGACCGCGCAGGTCAGGCCGGACTGAATGACCCCAAAGACAAAGTGGCTGAACCGGCGCGGTATCGGCAACATTTTGACCTCGGCAGAAGGTGGTCAAAAATGTCAAGCAAGAGCCGTGCCCGAACCTCAGCTTAAGCCGGTCGCACCGCAGGTTTCGCCTCGACCACCGCCGGATCCGCCGGCTCGTCATCGGCGATGGCGCGCAAGGCCGCGCCTTCGAGATCGTCATACTGGCCGCTCTTCAGCGACCAGAGAAATCCGAGCAGGCCGGCCAGCCCGAGCCCCAGCGCCAGCGGCACGAGATAAACCAGCACTTCCATCAGGATCTCCTGTCCGCGACGCGGCGCGCGCGCAGCGCATTGAGCATGACCAGGATGGAAGAGCCCGACATCGCCGCCGCTGCTATCAACGGCGTCACTACTCCGCTGATCGCGATCGGGACCGCCAGAAAATTGTAGCCGATCGCGAGCCAGAGGTTTTGCCGCATCAACCTTAGCGCCTTGCGGGAGAAATCGATCGCCGCGACCACCGGGGCCAATGGCTTGCCGAGGAACACCAGGTCCGCAGTCGCCTGGCTGAGATGCGCGGCGCTGATCGGCGACATCGAGACATGCGCCGCGGCCAGCGACGGCGCGTCGTTCAGGCCATCGCCGACCATCATCACTTTAAGGCCCTGGGCTTTCAGTTGCTCGATGCGCGCGATCTTGTCAGCCGGCGTGACGCCCGCCTGCCAATCGTCGATGCCGAGCGCACGCGCCGCGGCGCGAACCGCGGCCTCGCGATCGCCCGAGAGAATTTCCACTTTGATGTTGCGCATTTGCAGAGCCGATATCACCGCCGGTGCATCCGGGCGCAGTCCCTGCCGGACGCAGAACACATAACTTGCTTCACCGTCGCTGAAGGCAACGATGGAGGCTTCAGGATCGAGATCCTGGCTGTCGCTGGCCAATTGCTCGGCAGTGCAGAACGACGGCCGTCCAAGCCGCAACTCTCTTCCATCCAGAGTAGCGCGCACGCCCAGCCCCGGCTCTTCGACGGCGCCGGCCAGCGGCGCCTTTGCGTTGGAAGCCCGCGCCACCGCGGCGGCGACCGGATGGTGGCTGGCCAGCGCCAGCTGGCCGGCGAGCCTGAACACGTTCTCGGGGATACCGGCGGCGTTGACGACTTCGAGATCGGGCAGCGTCAGCGTTCCCGTCTTGTCAAAGATGACGTAATCGACCTCGGCCAGCCGTTCGATCGAATCGCCGGAATTGAGCAGCACGCCGGCCCGAAACATCGCACCGGACGCCACCGTCTGCACTGTTGGAATGGCAAGGCCGAGCGCACAGGGACAGGTGATGATGAGAACGGCGACACCGGTCACGATGGCGTCGTGCCAGCTCGCGCCGAACAGGACCCAGCCGAGGATCGTCAGCAGCGCGGTGGCATGCACCACCGGCGCATACAGCCGGGAGGCCCGGTCGGCGAGGCGCACATAGCGGGAGCGGGCCTGCAGTGCGTTGTCGAGCAGCCGGGTGATTTCCGCCAGCAGCGTGCCTTCGGACGCGGCGGAGACGCGAACCCGCAACGTACCGGTCATGTTGAGCGAGCCGGCATAGACCGCGGTGCCCTGCTCGGCCGCGACATGGCGCGTTTCGCCGGTAATCAGGCTCTGGTCGATTTCGGACCGTCCTTCGATCACGGTGCCGTCGACCGCGCAACGCTCGCCCGGCCTCAGCAGCACGATATCGCCGGGATCGATCGCCGCCACCGGTACTTCCGAAATCTCGTCGGGCCCGACGAACTTGGTTGCGGTCTCCGCCTTCAACGCGGCAAGGTTCCCCGCCACCGCCCGGGTTCGCCGCCGCATGCTCTGGTCGAGAAAGCGACCGATCAGCAGGAAGGTCAGCAGCATGATTGCCGCGTCGAAATAGGCATGTTCGGCGTGGTTGATGGTTTCCACCACCGACATGCCGAGCGCGAGAATGACGCCGACCGAGATCGGCACATCCATGTTGACGTTGCGCGTGCTCAGCGCGTTCCAGGCCGAGCGGAAGAACGGCTGGCCGGCATAGGCCGCGGCCGGCAGCGCGATCAGCGCCGACAGCCAGTGGAAGAAATCGCGCTGTTCGGGGATCATGTCGCTGACATTGCCGGACCACACCGGGATCGACAGCATCATCACGTTCATGGTGGCGAACGCCGCGACACCGAGACAGCGCAGCAGAAAGCGCGATTGCTCGGCCTCAACGGCTTCCGCGCCGGCGGTTTCGAACGGATAGGCCTTGTATCCAAGCTCGGCCAGCCGGTCGATGAACCGGGCGGGATCGAGCGCTCCCTGCTTCCATTCCAGCGCTATGCGGCGGTCGGTCAGATTGACGCGCGCCAGCGTCACGTCGGGCAGCGCCGAAAGCCCGCGCTCGATCTTCGACATGCAGCCGGCGCAACTGACGCCCTCGACAGCCAGATCGATATGCGAGAGGCCCGCGCCCGCGTCCCTGACATAGTGTGAGAAATCCCGTGTCGCCTGCATCACGCTGCCTTTCCTAGTTCAGCACCACACGGTTCTTCGACAGGAACATCCGCTGTCCTGCGGCGACGCCCTCGATCACCAGGTCCCATTGCCCGGCGGCAATCAGCGGCGCGTTGCCGCGATAGATCCCGATCCCCATCTCCGCCAGCGCCACCGGCTGATCGGCGCGCCGATCGGTCGGACGCTCGAAACGGCCTTGAAACTTCAGGCCCGACATCGGCTTGCCGTTATTGTCCCTGGCCTCGACCCGCAGCGTCGCGCCGCCATCCGGCCCGCGCTCGATTTGGGCGTCGACCTTCCAGTTTCGCGCGTTCTGGTCCTGGGCGGTCACGATCTCCTTTTCGTAAGCGAGGCTCGCGGTATAGGCGCTGTCGACCTCGGTGCCGGGCATGGTCTGGATCGCAAGCTTCATCATGATCATGTTGACCCCGATCACGACGCCGAAGAAGGCGACCAGCATCGCAAGCACCTTGCCTCCGGTCAGCGGCCTTGGGGAAACGGACGATCTGCTCATGCGAGACTCCTGGGCGCTCATGGCGAAACGAAGTTGTCGGTCGCCGACGTGACCTCGCCGAGCCCGATATCGGTGACGCGGAATCGCACCGGAATCGATTTCTCGGGGTTGTTCCCTGCGGGCGCCGTGACCAGAACTCTCAGTTCAGTGGTCTGATCCCGTCCGAGCACGATCATGGGACGGTCCGGCGTCACGGAATCGGCGCCGACGACATGGATCGTGGCGTTGACCGGGCCGTCGATATCGATCGCGATGACGCGGTCGAAGCCGCGCTTGTTCAGAAGGCGAACCGTATAGGCGTTGCGGATCGATCCGTCGCTCAGTTTTACCGCGACCGGATTGCGGTCGTGCAACACGTTGATATCGAGCAGCGACCGCGTCATCAGCGCGTACAGCATGATCGCGCCGACCGAGGCGATCAGGGCGGAGTAGGCGATGGTGCGGGGGCGCACGATGCGGTAGATCGGCGGCTTGCCGGCCTGGCGGCGATGGATGTTGACGTCGTTGTCGTAGCCGATCAGGCGGGTTTCCCGGCCGATCCTCGTCATCACGGTATCGCAGGCATCGATGCAGAGGCCGCACTGGATACAGTCGAGCTGCGAACCGTCGCGGATGTCGATACCGGTCGGGCAGACCGCGACGCACTGGAAGCAATCGATGCAGTCGCCGGCGGTTTCGCCCGACGCCCGCAATTCGTTCGCCTTCTTCAACGAGGTGCGCTTTTCGCCGCGGTCGTATTTGTAGGTGACGTTGAGCGCCCATTCATCGGTCAGCGCTGCCTGGATCCGCGGCCACGGGCACATGTAGACGCAGACCTGCTCGCGCATGAACCCGGCCAGCACGTAGGTCGTCGCGGTCAGGATCGCGATCCAGATATAGGCCAGCATCGGCGCCTGGAACGTGACGAGTTGCATCACCAGCGTCGGAGCGTCGTTGAAATACAGCACCCAGGCGCCGCCGGTCCACCAGGCGATCATCAGCCAGATCGAGTGCTTCAGCGTGATCTCGGCAAAGCGCTGCAGCTTCTTGGTGCCGCGCGCGGCGTCCTTGCGCATGCGCTCGCGGCGGTCGCCCTCGACCCAGCGCTCGACGGCATAGAACAGATCCGTCCACACGGTCTGCGGGCAGAGATAGCCGCACCAGATGCGGCCGCCGACCGAATTCATCAGGAACAAGGTAAGGGCGGCGACGATCAGCAGCCCGGTGAAATAATAGACTTCCTGCGGCCACAGCTCGATGAAGAAGAAATAGAAGCGGCTGTTGGGCAGATCGACCAGCACCGCCTGGTCCGGGGCGCCGAGTCCGCGGTTCCAGCGCACGAACGGCAGCACATAATAGACCCCGAGGCAGAACGCCATCAGGCCCCATTTGATACGGCGGAAGGTACCCTTGACGCTCTGCGGATAGACTTTCTTCTGGGCCACATACAGCGGCCCATCGTCGTCGATCTGCAGCTCGATCGGTGCGGACTTGTTCATCGGAGGGAGTGATCTCGCATTCGCAGCTGAACCTAGGCTCAACTCTGAAGAGGTGGTTGATCCACCTCAAACAAGCGCCAGCTTCCCTCCTCTGTCCCGGGTTACTTCCCTCCGCCCAGCGAGTGGACGTAGACCGCCAGCGCTTTCACGGTGGAGGGGTCGAGACGCTCCACCCAGGCCGGCATGACGCCGGCCCGCCCGTTGCCGATGGTTTCGATCAAGCTGGCCTCGTCGGAACCATAGAGCCAGATCTTGTCGGTGAGGTCGGGCGCGCCGAGTTCCTGATTGCCCTTGCCGGCGTCGCCGTGACAGGCAACGCAGTTGTCGGCGTAGATCTTGCCGCCCTCGGCCGCATTATATCCCTTGCCGGTGGACAGGCCGGACAGCCCCCGGACGTAATTGGCGGCGGTGACGATCTGATCCTTCTTCAGCACGCCCTCCTTGCCGAAGGCGAGCATGGCGCTTTCGTGGCCTTTCGCATGCCCCGAGCGAATCCCGTACTGGATCGTCTTCAGGATCTGGTCGAGCGAGCCGCCCCACAGCCATTCGTCATCGTTCAAATTGGGATAACCCTTGGCGCCGGCGCCGCCGCTGCCGTGGCAAGGCGCGCAATTGTCGCCGAACACGGTCTTGCCGCGGGCGCGCGCCAGCGCCAGCAGTGCCGGATCCTTCTCGATTTCCGCCAGCGGCGCGGCCCCGAGCTTCACCATCTTGTCGCCGCGGATCTTTTCCAGATTGGCCAGCTCGACGGCGACGTCGGCGCGGGTCGAGTATCCGAACAGGCCGGTGGTGTGGCTCGTCAGCAGCGGCCATGCCGGATACACCATCCAGTACCCGAACGCCCAGACGATGGTGATGTAGAACGTGATCACCCACCAGCGCGGCAGCGGCGTGTTCAGTTCCTTGATGCCGTCCCACTGATGGCCCGTGGTCGAGGTACCGGTGACCTGATCGATATCGTTGTGTTCAGCCATGATTCTTCATTCCTCCCGCAACGGGATTCGCGCCGCCTCGTCGAAGCTCGCCTGGTTGCGGGGCCAAAGGGCGTAGGCCACGATGGCGATAAATATTCCGACGAAGATCGGCGTCCAGAAACTCGTGACGAAATCGGAGGTGATGTTCTGGACCGTTAGGATTGCTTTCATCGCAGGCGCCTTCTCAGCGGAGATTTGCTTTTTCGTTGTAGAGCTTGAAATCGACCAGCGTGCCGAGCATCTGCAGGTAGGCGACCAGCGCATCCATTTCGGTGGGGATGCCGGCCTTGCCGTCGAAGTTGCGCGCCACCGCCTTCGGATAGCGTTTTGTAAAGGCGTCGACGCCGGGGTTGTCGGGATCGGCCTGCGCCTTCAGATCGGCAACGGCGTTGGCAATCTGGTCATCCGAATATGGCACGCCGACCAGACGGCTGGTGCGCAGATGATCCGTCATGCCCGCGATGTCGACTTCGGTTTCGGCCAGGAACGGGTAACCGGGCATCACCGATTGCGGAACGATGGCGCGCGGATTGACCAGATGCGTGACATGCCATTCATCGGAATACTTCGCGCCAACCCGCGCCAGATCGGGCCCAGTCCGCTTCGATCCCCACTGGAACGGGTGGTCGTACATGCTTTCGGCGGCCAGCGAGAAGTGCCCGTAGCGCTCGACCTCGTCGCGCAGCGGCCGGATCATTTGCGAGTGGCAGAGATAGCACCCTTCGCGGACGTAGATGTTGCGGCCGGTCAGTTCCAGCGGCGTATACGGTCTGATGCCATCGACCACCTCGATCGTGCTCTTCAGGTAGAATAATGGGGTAATCTCGACCAGCCCGCCGACCGCGATGACCACGAGAATACCCGCGATCAGAACGATCGAGTTCTTCTCGAAAATTTGATGCCGTTTCCAGAAAGACATTCGATCGCTCCTCATTCCGCCGGCTGAAGAGCAACGGGCGACGACACTTCCGCTTCGCTTGTCCGTACCGTCATCCAGAGATTATAGGCCATGATCAGCGCGCCGATCAGGAACAGCGCCCCGCCCGCGGCGCGGATGATGTAGAACGGATGCATCGCCTCCACGGATTCGATGAAGGAATATTCCAGGAATCCGAGCGAGGTGTAGGCCCGCCACATCAGTCCCTGCAGGATCCCGGACACCCACATCGAGGAGATGTAGAGGACGATGCCGATCGTCGCGATCCAGAAATGCCAGTTGACGAGCTTCAGGCTGTACAGCCCCTTGCGGTCCCACAACCATGGAACCAGGCAATAGAGCGCGCCGAACGAGACGAACCCGACCCAGCCGAGCGCACCCGCATGGACGTGACCGATGGTCCAGTCGGTATAGTGGCTGAGCGAGTTCACCACCTTGATCGACATCAGCGGACCTTCGAAGGTGGCCATGCCGTAGAACGCCACCGACACCACCAGCATCCGCAACACCGGATCGGTGCGAAGCTTGTCCCACGCGCCGGACAACGTCATCAGCCCGTTGATCATGCCGCCCCATGACGGCATCCACAGCATGATCGAGAAGGTCATGCCGAGCGTCTGCGCCCAGTCCGGCAACGCCGTGTAGTGCAGATGATGCGGGCCGGCCCAGATATAGAGAAAGATGATCGCCCAGAAATGGATGATCGACAGCCGGTAGGAATAGATCGGCCGCTCGGCGCGCTTCGGAATGAAGTAGTACATGATGGCGAGGAAGCCGGCGGTCAGGAAGAAGCCGACCGCGTTGTGCCCGTACCACCACTGGAACATGGCGTCTTGCACGCCGCCCCAGGCGATATACGATTTGGATCCGAACACCGACACCGGCAGCGCCGGATTATTGCCGAGATGCAGGACGGCGATGGTGACGATGAAGGCCAGGTAGAACCAGTTGGCGACGAAGATGTGCGGTTCCTTGCGCTTCACCAGCGTCATCAGGAACACCAGCAGATAGCTCACCCAGACGATCGTCAGCCACAGATCGGCATACCATTCCGGCTCGGCATATTCCTTGGACTGGGTGACCCCGAGCAGATAGCCGGTGCCGGCGATGACGATGAAGAAATTATAGCCAAGTACGACGAACCACGGCGCGAGATCGCCGGCAAGACGGGCCCGGCAGGTCTTCTGCACCACATAGAACGAGGTCGCGATCAGCACGTTGCCGCCGAACGCGAAGATCACGGCCGAGGTATGCAGCGGCCGCAACCGGCCGAAGCTGGTCCACGGCAGGTCGAAATTGAGCGCCGGCCATGCCAGCTGGCAGGCAATGATCAGCCCGACGGCAAATCCGGCAATGCCCCAGAACACCGACGCCACGGTGGCAAACTTGATCGGGCCCATATTGTAGTTGGGCCGGCCGTTGATCTCCTGCGGCGGCAGCGACGCCGGGCGGTCGAAATACCGGTTCAGAATCACAAAAACCGCCGCAAGACTGGCGGCGGCGCTGAGTGAGGCATGAAATGCAAATGCCGTATCGAGGGCTTTGGCGGCTCCGACCATGCACAGAAAGGCGGTCGCTGCGAACACCAACGTCAAGCCACCTTCACCTGTCGTCATGGTCTTTGTGTTAGGGGCCTGGCTCATATGGAATCTCTCGTGAGGACACGGGAACCAAAAACCATGATCCCGCCGGAACCGATTTGATCGAGATCAATTTGCTCGGTGGCCTTGGACCAAAGTCGATCGCGGGCATGATCGAGGATGCCGCTGTGCCTACAGCGCCTGCACCGTCCAGGCGATCATGTCCGTGGCAATTCGACCGAACGCATCGTTGAAGGCGGCCACGGCTGCCGCCGGCTCGAGTTTGTCGAACTTTTGACTTGCCTCGAACAGGCGCGAGGCAACGACTTTTCCGCCCTTGTCGACGATCCGTGCCGACAACCCGACCTCCGCCGCAGGCCCTGCATCCACCGCGATCCGGAAGCGCCTGACGTCGATCAGAAGCTGATGGTCGGCTTGTCCGATATCGGACGCATGCAACGGGGCATGCGCGATATCGTAGTTTTCAAAGCTCTCGATCAACCGGGCCTGCAGCAGCTTCGGAATGCTGTCGGCCCAGAGAACTTCCGCAAATCCCGGATAGTCCCCCGCCGGCGAAAACAACATGCGCTGCGTCGACAGCATTGCAACGGCTGTGGGCTCCGGGATCGCCAATTGGCCCGTGAGGGTCTTGCCTGCCGACCCGCGATTCTCCGGCGCACGCAAATCATAGGTGATCTTTTGCGCCGGCGTGCCGCCGCCGGTCAACTTTTCCAGACCGACGATGATGCTGTCGAGTTTACCGGTATTGCGCGCGAGCCCATCCGTGAAGGTTTGCAGATTGGCGATGGTCTTCTTGAGCGGTTCGGAATTTTCAGTCAGCACGGAATCGACCTTGCGCAAGGCGTCGCGGGCGGCCTGGGTCATGCTCTGGCCCGCGCCGGTTTCGGCAATCAGGGTCGGCACCGCACCGGTATTCGCCAGCAGGGTGCCGCCTTCCAGCGCAATGACGGGAACGCCGGTCAGGCCCTGGAATTCCAGCCCGACCCTGGTGTCGGATCGCACCGGCGCCGTCGTGGCCACCGAGATCGTGGCATTGACGCGGCGCGGATTATCCGTCGCAAGCGCAAGATCCGTCACCTCGCCGACCCGGATGCCGTTGAAGAGCACGCCGGCGCCGACCAGCAGCCCCGGCACCGAGCCCTCGAACTGAACGTGATAGGTGGTGCGCGGACCGATCCCGCCGGAATTATGCAGCCAGTAGATGAAGCCGAAGACGGCGACGATAGCCGCCAGGACGAAGGCGCCGACAACGGCGAAGGGAGCGCGGGTTTCCATCGCTTAACTCGCTTTGGGTTGCAGCATCTGGGAGCGCTTGCCGTGAAAATAGGCTCGTACCCAGGGGTGCTCGGATTGAAGCAGGTCGCGCATCGGTCCGATAGCGACGATCTTGCCGTCCGCCAGCGCCGCCACGCGGTCGCAGACGGTATTGAGGCTGGCAAGATCATGGGTGACCATGAACACCGTCAGCCCCAGCGTTTTCTGTAATGTCTTGATCAGGGCGTCGAAATCGCCCGCCGCGATCGGGTCGAGACCGGAGGTCGGCTCGTCGAGAAAAACAATCGCGGGATCGAGCGCCAGCGCCCGGGCCAGCGCCACACGCTTGGTCATGCCGCCGGACAATTCGGCTGGAAACTTGTCGCCATCCTCCGGCGTCAACCCGACCATTTCGAGCTTTGCGGTGGCGATCTCGTCCATCAGCGCCTGTGACAGCACCAGATTTTCGCGCAAGGGAAACTGGATGTTCTGCCGCACCGTGAGCGAGGAAAACAGCGCGCCCTGCTGGAACAGGATGCCCCATTTTCCGGCGGCAGCCTGGGTGACCCGATTGCTGGCACCGCTGATCGTCGAGCCCATTACCTCGATCTCTCCACTTTGCCGCGGAATGAGGCCAATGATGGTTCGCATCAGCACCGACTTGCCACCACCCGATGCGCCCACCAGGCCGAGGATCTCGCCCCTGCGGACATCCAGCGACAAACGATCGATCACGACTTTTTTTCCGAATCCGACCACGAGGTCGTGAACGCGAATCGCAAACTGCGGCACAACTTGCTGCATCGTCACATTCCGATCGATGCAAAGAAGATCGCAAATAGCCCGTCGAGCACGATCACCAGAAATATCGACTTCACCACCGAAGTCGTGGTCTGCTTTCCGAGCGACTCCGCACTGCCCTTCACCCGCAGGCCTTCACTGCAGGCGACGATGCCGATCACCAGCGCCATGAACGGCGCTTTCAAAATTCCGACCTGGAAGTGGGTGACGGATATGGCTTCGTGCAGGCGCGCAATGTAGATCGGCGGCTCCATGCCGCCATAGAATTGCGCTACCAGACCGCCGCCGTAGAGGGCCGCCATCGACCCAATGAAGCTCAGGATCGGCAGCGCCAGCACCAATGCGATGATGCGCGGCAGGATCAGCACCTCGACCGGATCGAGGCCCATGGTCGAGAGGGCATCGATCTCCTCGCGCATTTTCATCGAACCGAGCTCGGCGGTGTAGGCGCTTCCGGAACGGCCGGCGACCATGATGGCGACGATCAGCACACCCAGTTCGCGCAGCACCAGAATGCCGACCATGTCCACGACGTAGGAATCGGCGCCGAACTTGCGAAAATGGAAGAAGCCCTGCTGCGCAATGATGGCGCCGATCAGGAAGGTGATCAGCACGACGATCGGTATCGCCTGCCAGCCCACCCGGTAAAGCTGGTAGACCAGCGATGTCAGCCGCAGCGTTCGAGGACGGCGCAGCACGCCGACGAGGGCCATGAACAGCGAGCCCAGCATTTGCAGGAACACGGTCACGTCTTCCCGTGCACTGACGGCCGAACGGCCGACATCGTTCACCTGGGCCACCACGGGATTCAGCGCCGCCGCCGGCGCCGGATTGCGGCGATTGACCTGACGAACCTCCTCGATCAGTCCGGTATAATTGTCGGCAACGCCAACCAGCTCGACGGGACGGCCGCCGGACGACGCCCGCCGTGACATTTTCTCCAGCAACCAAGCCCCGAGCGTGTCGAGCTCGCGCAGGCCGGCCAGGTCCAGCTTGATCGCGTTCGACCGATCGAGCTGCGGCGCAACGCCGTCGGACAGCGCCTCCAGCATCGTCACATTGGTTGCGGTCCAGGATCCGACAGGGCGCAACTCAAGCACATCGCCCGATGGTATGGCGGTCAGTTCCGGTGCAGTCGCCAAATTGCATGTCCTTTGTATGCGCGTACGCTTCTAGACACGCCGCACGGCAATCGAATTGACCTGCCTCAAGACCAAGTCCATGCGGTGCGGCGCTTGACGCAGATCAATGGCGTCCCTGCTGCCCCGCATAAAATCTGGTGGAGATGTCAGCGAGGACGAGATCGATGTTCGATTCAGGTGAGCTTGGAAACGAGCTGCGGGCACTCAAGGCCGACGTTTCACGGCTGTTCGATACGGCAAGCGAAGGAATCGTCGACACCTCCAGGACCCACGCCGAGGCGCTTGCCAGCGAGATCAAGACCGCGCTGAACGAACTTGGCGAAACCCTCAGCGAACAGGAAGACCAGGTCGCGCATTTCGTTTCGGACCGGCCGATCACCTCACTCGCCTCGGCATTCGCCCTTGGCGTCGTTGTCGGCTTGATGCTGAGGAGGCACTAAGGTGAACATCGAGAGCACACTGACGAACCTGCGGGTGCTTTGGCGTACGGACCGGATCATTGCCGATATCCGGATGCGGCACATGCTCGCCGGCCTCGGGCTCAAGGCTCTCGCGGCCCTGATTGCCGGCTTCGGCTTGATGATGCTGGAGCTATCGGCCTATTTCGCGCTGGTTCAGGTCTGGAGCGCGATATCGGCGGCGGCCATTCTCGGTGCCATCGATTTCGCGATCGCCGCAGCGTTGTTCGTTCTGGCCACAAGGGCGCCGGCGGGCCGCGAACTGGCGCTCGCCACTGAAATTCATGATACTTCGGTCGCGGCGTTACAGGTCGAGGCGCGGGCACTGCAGTCGCAGCTGAGCGGCATGATCCAGCATCCCCTGAACGGCGTGCTGCCTTCGCTGATCGTGCCGCTGATCACCCTCATCATCAGGAGTCTGAAGACGCGGACGGCGCCCTCGGCTCCCACGGCGGCGGCCCAGTCGAAGTAATCGCGGGCGGCCGCAAGGTTTCAAATCGACCACCACGGAGTTTCCCTGATATGCCAAACACTCATCCAAAACCGATCCTGAATGCCTCGCTTCCGGCACAGTTTCGCCAGATCCGCCTCGAGCTTGCTCGCGAACCCGGTCATCCCGAGGGCGATGCGGCTGTGGCTTACATCCTCATCGCGCCGCTCGACGCCGAGGGCCGCATCGATCCGGGCCTCTGGCGAGAACACCGTGAAGCATGCCGGGTGGTGCGACTGCGGCCGGACAGCGACCATCAATCGGGCCAGCTGGTCCATCGCTCAGGCGGTGGCTGGGCATTCCGCTATCTTGCTGCAGCCGATATGCCGGACGAGACCGGCTTTCACTTCGCCGACGAGTGCTTCGTGACCGGTGAATACGTCTCGATCAACGAGGCCGACACGATGCATACCTATCGCATCGTCTCGGTGTCGCACCTCTAGCCCATCACTTCCCGGCCACGCATCAGTTCTGCGACCGACTGCCGAACAGCCTCGTGGCCGTTTCGATCATCTGCTCGCCATGCCGGAGGAGCCGGTCGGTGTCGCGGCGCATATAGTCGAGCTGATGGCGACTGCATTCCGCCCACATCGTCCTGATGTCGCCGACGCTGTGAGCGCCGGCGATCTTCGAGGAAAACTCCGCGAGCAAGTGCATCTCGGTTCGCGCACGGTCGAACATCTCATAGCCGGCGAACGTCATTTCCTGAAGCATCGCCGTCTGGACGCCCATCATCAAATGGAGAGCATCCTTATTGGCGTCGGAAGATCGTGCAGCTGCATCAGCCGCCGGCTGGCCGATTCCGGTATCGCGTGCGGAGATCTCTGTCATGGCTTGTTCCTTGTTTAATCGCATTGAGGAATTTAGCTCGCGCACCAGGACGGCAGCTTGAGTTGCATCAATGCGGGCAACCGGCCGCCATTGATGTCGATCAAAGCCGTCGTTCCCCCATTGCAGTACCATTTCAAGGCAAATTTCAGCTGCGGAGGCCGTCATGCGCGCCCATCAGATCATGACCCGACCCGTGATCACGGTCACACCGGAGACCACGATCGTCGAGGCCGCCACCACCATGCTGCGGCGGCACATCAGCGGGCTACCGGTGGTGGACGCGGCCGGGAAGCTGGTCGGCATCGTCTCGGAAGGCGATTTCATTCGCCGCGGCGAACTCGGTACGCAACGCATACGCGGACGATTCCTGGCTTTCATTCTCGGTCCGGGCCGGGCTGCAACCGATTTCGTGCACGAGCACGGCCGCAAGGTGGCCGAGGTCATGACGCCGGAGCCGCTCACGATCACGGAAGATACAAGGCTCGAGGAAATCGTCGCGTTGATGGAAAAGAATCACGTCAGGCGCCTGCCGGTGATGCGCGGGGACGGTATCGTCGGCATCGTATCGCGTGCCAATTTGTTGCAAGCGGTGGCGAGCCTTGCGCGCGCGGTCGCGGATCCCACGGCCGATGACGATCACATCCGCAATCGCATCATCGATACGCTTCACAAGAACGCCTGGTGCCCGCAAAGCCTCAACATCATCGTTCGCGACGGCATCGTCCATCTCGGCGGCATCGTTATCGACGAGCGGTCCCGGCAGGCATCCATCGTCGCCGCGGAGAACGTGACCGGGGTGAAAAAGGTCCACGACCATCTGTGCTGGGTCGACCCGATGTCAGGGCTCTATTTGATCGCTCCGGAAGGCGACGATCTGGTCAAGGCGGGTTGAGCCCGCCTCCCGATGCGCACGGCGGCAATACCCTGCGGCGCTAGCCGCTGCCGCCGGCACAGGCCTCCAGCGCCCTGAGGATATCCCCGCGGGCGATCATGCCCTCCAGTCGGTGGCCGCTGTCGATCACGGGAACGCTGCGGAAGCGATGCTCGACCATCAACTGCAGCACCCGCGTCAGTTTGGTGTCGGAGCGGACGTAAATGAACTCCGCGGTCATGATATCGGCGACGGTACGCTTCATCAGGTCGTCATAGCGCGGGACCATCTGATTGGGCGTGAAAGCAAAGCATTTCAGGAAGTCGAACTTGGTGACGAGGCCGACCATCTGTCCGTCATCCTCGACCGGATAGGCGTTGAAATCGTCGCGCTCGAACATCGGGCCCAATTCGCGCATCGTGAGCCCGCGCGTCACCGCCCTGACGGTACGCGTCATGTGGCCGGCGGCGGTATGCTCGAGGAATTGATACAAGGCGCGATCCGATCGGTTCCGGTGGTTGTGGTAACGCTCTCTAATGCGACAGCAGCACGCAACGCGCGGTCTGGGTGATGAGATGCTGGGTCATGCCGCCGAGAACCAGCTCGCGAAACCTGGAATGGCCATAGGCGCCCGCCACGATGACGCCGGCGCCGACGTCGGCGGCGATCCGGTCGAATTGAGCCGCGGGGCCGCGGTCGCTGTTTTTCTCCGGTACCAGCTCGCGGGCGACGATACCGTGACGCGACAGCCAGGCCACGACATCGCGCGCCCGCGAAATCGCATCTGGACGGCTGTCATCCGTTTCCACGATTTCCGCGATGGTGACGTCCTCGGCCTTGCGCAGCAAAGGCAGCGAATCGACGATCGCCCGCCTCGCCTCGGGCGTGTCCTTCCACGCCACCAGCATGCTGCGCAGGTCGAGCCAGGTGACGGTGTCGGGTACAACGAGCAGCGGCCGTCCGGCCTGCATCACCAGATCTCTGGGGCTGGCCCGCACGAAAGGATCCGAAAACGCATCGCTGTGTCCGCCGCTGACGATGATGTCGGCGCAACGCGCCTGCTGCAGCAGATATCGAACCGGAAAGTCGATGGCGCTACGCCATTCGACCGACCTGGCTCGTTTTCCTGCCACCCCGAAGAATTGCGCCTCGAGCTCCGCCATGCGGCTTTTCAGTGCCGCCTGGCCCTGGTCGATCAGATTCTGGGCCTGCTCTCCCGAAGTAAAGTAAAGCGGCGGGCTGAACTGCGATGCCGCGATCCCAACGACGCCTGCCTCGAATCGCTCCGCAATCCCGCAGGCGGCCTCGAGACGAGCCTCGTTCGGCTGGTCCAGCGCCAGACAGACCATGACGGTCGCGTAGCTCATTCAATCTCTCCGTTGCCACGAGATGCCGGCCTTTCTAGACCCGGGCATCGAAGCTCGAGATGAGATAGATCAAGGTGCGACAATGGCCGGGAGACAGCGCTTGCAAGGTTTGGCTCGCGGGATTTGGCAAGACACCGGGAAAAATATACGGTGATCCGCGCCGGCGGCGTGAAGCTGGCTCGATGGAAAGCGAAGACTGTAACGTGACCGGCAGAACTCAATCGCCATCCGACGATCCGGCCCGCATTGAGCATTTCCGGCTTCGAATCGAGGGATTCGGCGTCGGAACCTGGGATCTCAATCTGGCAACCCGGGAGCTGGAATGGTCCGAAACGACGCGAAACCTTTTCGGAATTCCGCCGGGCGAAGCTGTCAGCTATGATCTTTTTCTTTCGCTGCTCGAACCCCGGGATCGTGAGCGCACCGAACGGGAGATCGCGCGGGTTACCGAGTTCGGTGGCAATTTCGACGTGTCCTTCAGGGTCGGCGCGGCTTCTGGAAGCGGTCAATGGATCCGCGAGCGCGGCGGCGTGGTCAAGGACGAGGCCGGTGTCGCACGCCATGTCAGCGGCATTGCTTTCGATATCAATGGGGAAAAGCAACTTGAGGAGACGCTGAGGACCCGGGAAAACCACCTCCGCTCCATTCTCGACACGGTGCCGGATGCCATGATCGTCATCGACGGACATGGCATCATGCAATTCTTCTCCACCGCCGCCGAGCGGCAGTTCGGCTATTCCGAGCAGGAAGCCATTGGTCAGAACGTCAGCATGCTGATGCCCGAACCGGATCGGACGCGCCACGACGGCTATCTCGCCCGCTACCAGTCCACCGGCGCGCGGCACATCATCGGCATCGGCCGGATCGTGACCGGCAAGCGCCGGGACGGAACCACCTTTCCGATGCATCTGTCGATCGGCGAGATGCAATCCGGCGGCGAGCCCTACTTCACCGGTTTCGTGCGCGACCTCACCGAGCACCAGCAAACCCAGGCGCGGCTGCAGGAACTGCAGTCCGAGCTGGTCCACGTCTCCAGACTGAGCGCGATGGGAGAGATGGCTTCGGCGCTGGCGCATGAGCTCAACCAGCCGCTCGCCGCCATCAGCAACTACATGAAGGGCTCGCGCCGGCTGCTGGCCGGCAGCGCCGATCCCAATACGCCAAAAATCGAAAGCGCGATGGACCGCGCCGCCGAACAGGCGTTGCGCGCCGGCCAGATCATCCGGCGTCTGCGCGATTTCGTTTCGCGCGGCGAATCCGAGAAACGCGTCGAAAGTCTCTCCAAGCTGATTGAAGAGGCCGGCGCACTCGGTCTGACCGGCGCCCGCGAGCAGAACGTTCAGCTTCGTTTCAATCTCGTTCCGGCGTTCGACCTGGTGCTGGCGGATCGGGTCCAGATTCAGCAGGTGCTGGTCAATCTGTTTCGCAATGCGCTGGAGGCGATGGCGCAATCGCAACGGCGGGAGCTGATCGTCAGGAACACCGCGGGGGCGGACGACATGGTCGAAATCGAGGTGTCCGATACCGGCTCGGGATTTCACGACGACGTCAAGCCCAACCTGTTCCAGACCTTCTTC
Source organism: Bradyrhizobium sp. (assembly GCA_046590305.1). Taxonomy (GTDB): domain Bacteria; phylum Pseudomonadota; class Alphaproteobacteria; order Rhizobiales; family Xanthobacteraceae; genus Bradyrhizobium. The sequence goes on along the minus strand of JBKJUA010000108.1, from coordinate 620 downwards.
ACCACCAAAGACACCGGGATGGGAGTGGGACTTTCCATCAGCCGCTCGATTATCGAAGCCCATGGCGGCCGGATGTGGGCCGAAAGCAATGCCGCTGGTGGCGCGACGTTTCGCTTCACGTTGCCCGCAGCCGACAACGAAAGCTGACAGATGTCGAACAAGGGAAAGGTCTATGTCATCGACGACGACGAGGCGATGCGGGATTCGCTGAGCTTCCTGCTGGAATCCGCCAACTTCAACGTCACGCTGTTCGAAACCGCGCAGAATTTTCTCGATGGCCTGCCCGGTCTCGAATTCGGCTGTGTCGTCTCCGATGTGCGCATGCCGGGCATTGACGGAATCGAGCTTCTGAAGCGCATGAAAGCCGGCCAAAACCCGTTTCCCATCCTGATCATGACCGGCCATGGCGATGTCCCGCTCGCCGTCGAGGCGATGAAGCTCGGTGCGGTCGATTTTCTCGAAAAGCCGTTCGAGGACGACCGGCTGATCGGGATGATCGACGCGGCGATCCGGCAGGCGGAGCCGGCGGCCAGGAGCGAGGTGGTCACCCAGGAGATCGCGGCGCGGGTGGCGACGCTCAGTCCGCGCGAGCGCCAGGTCATGGACGGCCTGATCGCCGG